>NC_013894.1:1200461-1500577 GCF_000025605.1 Thermocrinis albus DSM 14484
CAAAAGTTTGAATGTAGAAATAGATGGTTATAAATTTTTCTTTGATGCTTCCAAGCTGGAGCATAAAAAAGCAAATGAAAAAAGAGAAGTGATTTATGAGCTGAAAGAAGTAAGAGCGGATAACACAATTGTTTTTGAAGTTCATTATTCGGAGAGGGGAAGAAAAACCAATATAGATGACATAATAAAGGATCTGAGAAAAGGGGGAATTAGACTAAGTGAAGAAGTGCTAGAGAGAGCTTTTAGGACCTTTGAAAGGCAGGCGGAAGTAGATTTCTTCATAAACAAGAATGCAAAGGAGTTTCTCAAAGAGCAGTTTGATCTGTGGCTTTATCAGTATGTTTTTAAAGAAAACAATGTCTGGACCGAAAGAAGGATAAAACAGCTTCAGGTATTGAAGGATATTGCTTTTAAGATTATTGACTTCATCTCTCAGTTTGAGGATGAGCTGGTAAAGATATGGAATAAACCGAGATTTGTCATTAACTCCAATTACGTAATAACTCTTGACAGAATAGCCAAGAAAGATAAGAATTTAGAGATTATTGAAAAGATTTTAAATCATCAAAACTTTGAGGAACAGATTAAAGAGTGGAAGGAGTTGAAGATAGTTGAAGAGGATTTTGATAAGAATAAGATTTTAGAAAACACTTTAACAGGTAGAAAATTAAATGAAAAATATCAGTTTTTACCAATTGATACGAAATACTTTAAGGATCTGGAGCTTGAGATACTGGGGTTATTTGACGATTTAGATAATGAGCTTGACGGCTGGCTGATTAAGAGTGAAAATTATCAGGCATTAAATACGATTTTGCCGAAGTTTAAGGAAAAGGTGCAGACGATTTATATTGATCCACCGTTTAACAAAGAACAAGATGCGGATTATTTCTACTCTGTAAAGTATAAGGACGCTACTTGGATAACTATGTTGGAAAACAGGTTAAGATTGGCGAGGGATTTGCTTAGAGATACTGGAAGCATATTTGTTAGATGTGATTATAACGGGAATATGTATGTGAGACTACTTATGAATGAGATTTTTGGAGAGGAGAATTTTAGGAATGAGATAGTGGTAAAAAGAGGTGCTCCGAAATCAGCAATGTTTGGACAATTTGAAGGAGTTAAATCAATAGGTGTGATGTATGATAACATTTTTTGGTATTCTTCTAATCCTGAAACACGATATCACGGATTTAAAATACCAATTAAGAAAAAAGGCGGCTACTGGAGTACTTTTTATGATATGAAACCAAGCGGGGAAAGACCAACAATGAGATATGAGCTATTTGGTTTACTTCCTCCCAAAAATTACTATTGGAAATGGGGGAAAGAAAGAGCACTTAAAGCTGTCGAAAATTATAAAAAGTATTTAGAAGAAAGTAAGGAAACAGGAGAAAGTATAGAATCATATTCTATGAGAACAGGCATTAGAGATTTTATAAAATTAGAAAATGGGGTAGTTAAATATTGGGTTCCTATCAGAGAAGAAGATTTTTTAGATAACAATTGGCTTGATATTCCGGGATATTCATCTGGATGGGGATTTAAAACAGAAAACTCCGAAATTCTTCTAAAGCGTGTCATAGAATCCACATCCAACGAAGGCGATTTAGTTATGGACTTCTTCCTTGGTTCTGGCACAACAACGGCGGTGGCGCACAAGCTTAAAAGAAAATGGATTGGAGTGGAGATGGGAGAGCATTTTTACACGGTAGTTTTACCAAGAATGAAAAAGGTTTTGGCTTATGATAAGTCAGGTATATCAAAGGAGAAGGATGTAAAAGAAAAGTATAACGAAAAGAACGCGGGTGGTTTCTTCAAATACTACGAGCTGGAGCAATACGAAGATATTTTAAGAAGGGCTAAATATGAGGACTCAGAGGATCTGTTTGAAAATCCATACACTGATATATACAATCAGTATGTTTTCCTGAAAGACTTAAAGATGCTGGAAGCGGTAGAGATTGATTATGAGAATAATAAAGTAAAGGTGGATCTGAGTAAGCTATACGATAACATAGATTTGGCTGAGACGCTTTCCAACTTGCTGGGTAAGTGGATAAAGAAGATAACTTCTGATTACGTTGAGTTTGAAGATGGGGAAAGAATAGATCTGAAGGACATTGACTATAAGATTATAAAACCTTTAATCTGGTGGTAGAGATGGTTAGGCTTATCCTACAAAACATGGTAAAAGACATAAACTTCTCTCATCTTCCCTCTAACTGGAATTCTTTTGACCTGGAGTCTTTCTCAAAGGAAAAGAAGTTATGGAGTTTCCAGCAAAAAGCTCTTGAGAACGCAATAAAGGCTCTCTGGTTGTATTACGAAGATATAAAGGATTATAGTGATGGTGAAGATTTAAGTCAAAACAAGGAAAGGAAACGCCTGCTATTTGAAAGATATAAGAATAATGGGCTTGAGGAAGATTTTGATATAAAGGATGGAAGAACCAACAAAAGAATTTATGAACTACTCAAGGATTATTACCAAGAAGAGAACGGTAAGATTCCATACTGGAACTTCATAAACAGAATGAGCTTCTGGATGGCTACGGGAAGCGGTAAAACACTGGTCATCATAAAGCTAATACATATATTGATGGAACTTATGGAAAGAAAGGAGATACCAGAATGCGATATTCTTTTCCTATCACATAGAGATGATCTTATCTCTCAGTTTAAGAAGCATGTTGAAGAAGCAAACAGATCAAATAATATAAAGATTGAATTAAGAGAGCTAAAGGAATATGAAGACATTAAAAGAAGCCTATTTGGGACTAAATCAGTTGTATTCTATTACAGATCAGACCTCATAGGGGATGAACAGAGGGAGAAGATTATTGATTTCAGAAACTACGATAACGGTGGAAGGTGGTATATAGTCCTTGATGAGGCACATAAAGGAGATAAAGAAGAGTCAAAAAGTCAGCATATATACTCTATCCTTTCAAGAAATGGGTTCCTATTTAACTTCTCTGCAACTTTTACTGATATAAGGGACATCATCACCACAGTTTTTGAGTTTAATTTGGGTTCTTTCATTCAAGAAGGTTATGGGAAGCACATAAGCATACTAAAGCAAGAGGTAAGGGCTTTCAAAGAAAAAGAGGATTACAATGAAGATGAAAAACAGAAGATAGTTTTAAAAGCGCTTATAATTCTGACATACACAAAGAAGTTTTACGAAAAATTAAAACCTCTCAATCTATACCATAATCCGCTACTTTTAGTTCTCGTGAATTCTGTCAATACGGAGGACTCAGATTTAAAGTTGTTTTTCAGAGAACTTGAAAGGATAGGTAGGGGGGAGATTTCCGACGATGTTTTCCATCAGGCGAAGACAGAACTTTGGAATGAGATTAAAGAGGAGCCGGAATTTATTTATGAGGATGGAGAGAAGTTTAAAGCCAGTGAGAATGATTTTAACAGTATAACAAAAGATGATATTTTGAAGTACGTTTATAATGCCGAGTCCTTTGGAGAGATTGAGGTTTTAAGAAGAAAAGGAGAGAAAAAGGAGCTTGCTTTTAAACTGAAAACAAGTGATAAGCCTTTTGCTTTAATAAAAATTGGGGACACATTGGAGTGGTTGAAGGGATTTTCCGGTTATGAAGTTCAGGAAAGTTTCCAGGACGAAAGCTATTTTGAAAGCTTAAACAGAGATGATTCATCTATTAACATTCTCATGGGTTCTCGTGCTTTTTACGAAGGGTGGGATTCCAACAGGCCCAATGTGATTTTATTCATAAACATAGGGGTTGGTGTTGATGCGAAAAAATTCGTTCTTCAATCCATTGGTAGGGGTGTGAGAATTGAGCCAATGAAAAACAAAAGGAGAAGACTGTTATTTCTTTACAATTCAGGAGAGATTGATGAAGACTTGTTTAATAAAGTAAAAGATAACATTCTTCCGCTTGAAACATTATTTATCTTTGGAACAAACAGGAATGCGTTAGAGACAGTTATTAAAGAGCTGAAAAGTGAAAAGAAAGAAGCCAGTATTTCACTTTATAAGAATGAAGATGCCATAAATGGGAAACTTCTTCTCATTCCTAAATATAAAAAAGCGGGTTATTTACTTGTAGAAAAAAGAGAACCTCCAAAGTTTGAGATAAGCAAGGAGGAACTTGATCTCGTTAAAAAATATGTAAATTCAATAGATGATAGAATCCTTCTTATGTTGTATAACACAGAACCTAAGAAAATTAAATTCCTGAAGGAGAGTTTTAATTACGAAGAAAAATATTATAAGAAAAACGGCAGGGAATATAAAAATCCTGATCTACTTATTCAGAGAATTTTTGATTATTTCTCGGTTATTCCTGAGGAGGTTGATAAGTTGAAAGAGCTGGAGGATGAGATCAGGCATTTTAAAAACATAAAGGTTTATCTGGAGGATATTGAGAATCTGAAAGATAAGATTGAAAAGGTGAAGAATTACGAAAGCGAAAAGAAACAAATAGAAGAAAGTAATTTATCTGATGAATTAAAGCGAAAACTTTTACGTTCTTTGAATAAGGAAGACTTTGAACATGGTGGTAAAAGGATTAACATAAAATACATACTTAATCATTATTACATTCCCGTTATTTTGTCAGAAGATGAAAAGATTGATTACATAAAGCACATAATCAAAACTAAGAGTGAGGTGGATTTTATCAATGAGCTTGAAAAATACTTAGATAGGGAGGACAACAAATTTAAAAACTTTGATTGGTGGTTGTTCAGTAAGATAGATGAAAGTTTGGACGAGGTTTACATTCCTTATTATGATCCAAATACGAACAGCCGTCGCAACTTTTATCCTGACTTTATATTTTGGCTGAAGAAGAGTAATAATTACTTTATAGTTTTTATTGATCCAAAAGGGACAAAGCATACGGATTATGAGCATAAAGTTGACGGTTATAAAAAACTCTTTGAGGAGAATGGCAAAAAGAAGGTTTTTAATTATAATGGCTTAAGTGTAAGTGTGTGGTTATTTCTTAAAACTGACGATGTCAATAGACTTTCTGAGGGTTATAGAGAATACTGGTTTGATGATATGGGGAAGGTTCTGGAAAAGGTTTCAAGCTGGCAATACTGAGCATGATCAGGGATTGATATGTATAATATTAGCATGAGATTTTCCAAACTTCACGCTTCGGGAAACGATTTTGTGGTATTGGATAACAGAGATGGTAAGGTGTATAGTTTCGTCAACGACCTTCGCTTAGATATGAAGGACTTTGTTGTCAAGGTATGTGCCTTTCACACCGGTGTAGGCGCAGATGGCCTTATCCTCATAGAGAGTCCTGATGATCCGAAAAATCACTTCAAATGGCAGTTCTTCAACTCCGACGGTTCTGTAGCGGAGATGTGTGGTAATGGTTCAAGGTGTGCGGTGCGTTTTGCTTACGAAAGGGGCATAGCCGGTCAAGAGGTGAGATTTGAGACCTTGGCGGGCATCATAAAGGCGGAGGTTTTGGAAAAGGGAAGGAGAGTGAAAGTTCTCCTCACAAAGCCTAAAGATTACAGAGATGTAACCCTTGATGTGAAGGGTACACGGCTGGAGGGGAGCTTTATCAACACAGGCGTTCCCCACTTTGTGGTGAGAGTGGAGGAGATAGATTCCTTAGATGTGGTGAGCTTAGGAAGAGCCGTAAGGTTCCATCCTGCCTTTGAACCTAAAGGGACCAACGTTAACTTTTTGCAAGTGGTGGGAGAAAACAAGATAAAGGTTAGAACCTACGAGAGGGGTGTGGAAGGTGAAACGCTGGCGTGCGGGACGGGAGCCACTGCCTGTGCTATCGTTTCTTATCTGAAAGGTTGGGTGAAAGGGTCACCGGTGGATGTTTTCACCAAAGGAGGGGATCTTCTACGCATTCACTTTCTACCTGATCTTCAAGAGGTTTATCTTGAGGGTCCTGTGGTGTGGGTTTTTGATGGAGAGTTAAGAGAAGAACTCTTTCTATGAGTCTAAAGAGAAAAGTTTTCGTTAGGGTTCTGGCCTCCTTCCTTTTGTCCTTTTTTCCTACTGTTATTATCCTTTACTGGAGCACCTCTAAGCTCATAGCAAGTGCATTGACGGAGGAAAGAGATAGAATTTACAGGATCATAGGAACCTTAGTGAAGGAAAAGGAAGGTACTTACTTACTTAAGCCTTCCACCAACTGTAGATCTTCCGAAAGGCATTTTCGTCTTGAACCCGATGGTTTGTACTGGGGAAGGGACGTAAGAACAGATGAGGGATGTTTCTTTCGGGGTGTGTTTCTTGAGAGGGTGTTGAGGCTTATGATACTTTTGGAAGACGTTCATTACATGATCCTCTATCAAAAAAGTTACGTACAGGAAAACTTTTCAGCTTCAGATTTAGATACTTTCATGAAAGGTAAACTTGTGCTGGATCAGTACGTGGTGGGAGGTTTTTCATCGCCTAACCTTTTGAAAATTCCCGTAAATCTGACAGGCTACCGGGTGTACGGTTCTCTCTTTGAGAAGTTTTTAGTGGTGGAGATTCCTCTTGTAGAGGCCTCCGGTTATCCTTTTGGTAAACTCCTCTTGGTTAAGGATGTTTCTACTCATTACATTAACTTTTACGGCCTTCTTGTATTTTTGGTGTCTTACTCGGGTGGTTTTACCTTCGTGGCCCTGTTACTTCTGTGGTCCTTTGTGGAAGGTGTGGTGAGGAGAATAGAGAATCTCAGGAACGTGGCCCTCTCTCTAAAGGATAAGGACTTTTCCGCTCTGGATACACTGAAGCCCTCCTCAGAGGGAGATGAGATAGAGGATTTAGGACAGGCTATAAAGGAGATGGCCCTTCACCTAAGGGAGGCTATAGAGGAGCTCCACAGCATGGCCTACCACGATTCTTTGACGGGTCTTCCCAACAGGAGGTTCTTTTTTGAACACGCCCAGATACTACTTGAGAACGCCAAAAGGTACAATCTGCCCCTGTCCCTCGTAATGCTGGACGTGGATAACTTTAAGAGCCTTAACGATACGTACGGACATCAGTTGGGTGATGCGGTACTCATCAATCTGGCCAATATACTGAAGAGTATGGTGCGACATTCTGATGTCCCTGCCAGATTGGGAGGTGAGGAGTTCGGTATACTTCTTCCCAACACACCACTGGAGGGAGCTGTCTCTCTTGCCCAGAGAATAAGGATAGCTTTTGAGGGCAGTGTGGTACTTCACAACGGTGTGGAGGTATACACAACTCTCAGCGCGGGTGTTGCCACCTACACCCCTGATGTGAAGAGTTTAGATGAACTCATAAGGAGAGCTGACGTTGCCCTCTACAGAGCCAAGAACATGGGAAAGAACCGTGTGGAGGTGTTTACTCCCTGATGAAGAGAGGAACCTCAAAGGCCGGAAGCCCCAGAGCCCGCAAAAAGCCCTTTCTTATAGCCTCTATCACCGCAGGTGTTACCTCTCTATATCTAAGTCTTATAAAGTGGTGGAAGAGAACGCCTGAAGCTTCAAGACCCATGCCCTTTATCTGAATCTCTCCCTTTAGAAATTTGTTGCGAGGGTTTATGGGTTTTTTAACGGGAAGTCCCACAAACTGATAACCACACACCTTTCCCTCTTTCAGAAACACTTTAACGAGATAATTCCCGTACTCAAAACTCAGAGAGCTTTCGGCATCCTCAAAGGTACCACCACTACCAGCTGTCACCAATCTTGTCTTCACAGCGTTGTAGTCTACAAGACCTGGGTTTTTCACCTTAAGACCCGCCATGTTGAAACCGGCCACCATCCCTCCCTGCACGGCAGGAGGGAAGAGAGCTATCCACCTGTGATTACCCCATGCGTCCAAACCGGAGCATATATCTCCCGCAGCAAACACATCGGGATCCGAGGTTTGCTGATACTGGTTGACCAAAATACCACCTACAACCCTTCCCCTCACTTCATCTATGTGGAGTTTTATATCGGTGTTTTCCACCAGGTAAGTTCTTGGCCTCACCCCCGTGGAAAGAATTACCATATCGGCAGGTATGAACTTTCTCCTGTCACTGCCCGCCTGCTGTATCTCCACAGCCTCAACCCATCCATCTTCACCATGTATGGCCACCACCTGATGATTTAGGTAAAACTTTATGCCAGCCTCCTCTTCCAGAACTTTCATGTACTTCTCAGCCATATACCTGTCCAGCATACGGGGTAGAACTCTATCAAAAACCTCCACCACACTGACCTCCACCCCCATGTGCCTGAGGGTCTCTGCATCCTCCACCCCTATAGGGCCAGCACCTATTATGACAGCCTTTCTGACTTTTCCCGAGAGGACCCATTCCCTGATACGCTTGGCATCGTCAAGGTTCTTAGCAGTGGTAACGCCCCCCAGCTCTTTTCCTGGGATAGGAGGTATAAAGGCCGACGCCCCCGCGGCCAGTAAACATTTGTCATAGCTTATCTCCTCTCCTCCCTTGAGGATAACCACTTTCCTTTTGTTGTCTATGCTTACCACCTGCTTTCCTCCCCTAAAGTCTACACGGTATTTCTCGTAAAAACCGTAACCTCCTTTGTAAAAGAGAGCCTCCTCCGATATGTCTCCCCTTATCACGTTCTCCATACAGTTGGGAGCATAGGCAGGATAAGGTTCGTCCGACAGAACTATTATGTCCGACTCAGTATCCACACTTCTGAAGGCCTCTATGGCAGATACGGCCGCAGGTCCGTTTCCCACTATAACCACTCTCATGAGGATACTATGATATAATAAAACTTCACTATGCCAAAGCTGTCTCCGAGGGAAATAAGGAGGAAGATACAGGGTATAAGGAACACGAGGAGAATCACCAACGCCATGAAGGTGGTCTCTGCGGCTAAACTGCGCAAAGCGCAGGAAGCTATCTACGCCTCCAGACCCTACTCGGAGAAACTTTACGAGATGATATCTCATCTCTTTACCCGTTCAGGTATATCGGATCACCCACTCCTTGAGGTTAGAGAGGAGAGAGTGGCGGATGTGGTGTTGGTAACAGCAGACAGAGGCCTAGCAGGTGCTTTTAACTCCAACGTCATAAGAACGGCCGAAGACCTTCTTTCGCGTAAGGTTTCAGAGGGGGTTAACGTTAACCTGATCCTCATAGGTAGGAAGGGTGCTCAGCACTTCTCCAAAAGGAACTATAACGTACTGAAGGCTTACGAGGAGGTTTTTCGTAAGGAGATCAACTTTGGTGTGGTCAAAGAGGTGGCTCAACTTCTGCAAGAGAGGTATGTCAGAAAACAGACAGATCGTGTTTATCTCATCAACAACGAGATGATAACGAGGGCCAGCTACAAACCTGTGGTGAGGACCTTTTTACCTTTTGAGGGTGCTCCAACTTCTGAAGACGACCTGAGTGTGTATGAGTTTGAGGTAGCTGAGGACGTTTTTCTCAACAAGTTGTTGGAACTTTACCTCAACTACCAAATTTACAGAGCTCTTCTTGAGTCCAACGCAGCGGAACACTTTGCCCGTATGGTAGCTATGGACAACGCTACCAGAAATGCCGACGAACTCATAAAAACGTGGACCCTTATCTTCAACAAGGCGAGACAAGAGTCCATAACTTACGAGCTTGTAGATATAGTTAACGCGGTGGAGGCTATGAAGTGAAGATAAAGAGGAGGTTTTGATTATGAAGGGAAGGATAGTGCAGGTTATAGGTGCCGTTGTGGACGTAGAGTTTGACAGTAAGGAGCTTCCTCCAGTAAGACACGGTCTTAAAACGCGTAGGCGTTTTGTGGATGACAGGGGTAACTGGACAGAGGACGACCTTTACTTTGAGGTAGCACAACACATAGGCGAGCATAGGGTCAGAAGTATAGCACTAGGACCTACTGACGGTTTGGTGAGAGGTCAAGAGGTGGAGTATCTGGGGGGTCCCATAAAGGTTCCCGTAGGAAGAGCCACGCTAGGAAGAATCTTTAACGTGGTAGGACAACCTATAGATGAGGCGGGACCTGTTAATGCGGAAGAGTACTGGCCTATCTTTAGAGATCCCCCTCCTCTGGAAGAGCAATCCACCAAAGTGGAGATTCTGGAGACAGGTATAAAGGTGATAGACCTTCTGGAGCCTTACGTAAAGGGTGGAAAGGTAGGTCTCTTCGGTGGTGCAGGGGTTGGTAAGACGGTTCTTATGCAAGAGCTTATCCATAACATAGCTAAGTTTCATAAAGGTTTTTCTGTGGTTATCGGTGTGGGTGAAAGGACGAGGGAAGGTAACGACCTTTGGAAAGAGATGAAGGAGTCTGGTGTTCTTCCTTACACCGTCATGGTGTACGGGCAGATGAACGAGCCTCCCGGTGTTAGGTTCAGGGTGGCTCAGACAGGTATAACCATGGCTGAGTACTTCAGAGATGTGGAAGGTCAGGACGTCCTTGTGTTCATAGACAACATATTTAGGTTCGTCCAGGCTGGATCTGAGGTGTCCACCCTTTTGGGAAGACTTCCTTCCGCTGTGGGATACCAGCCTACCCTCAACACCGACGTGGGAGAAGTTCAGGAGAGGATAACCTCCACTAAGAAGGGTTCTCTCACCTCTATACAGGCTGTCTATGTTCCTGCCGACGACATAACAGACCCAGCACCCTATTCGGTCTTTGCACACCTGGATGCTACTACTGTTCTATCCAGAAGACTGGCCGAGTTGGGAATATACCCAGCCATAGACCCCCTTGAGTCCACATCCAAGTATCTGGCACCCGAGTACGTGGGAGAAGAACACTACAACACCGCCATGGAGGTTAAGAGGATCCTCCAAAGATACAAAGAGCTGCAGGAGATAATAGCCATACTGGGAATGGAAGAGCTTTCGGAAGAGGACAAAGCTATCGTCAACAGAGCAAGGAGAATACAGAGGTTCCTTGCCCAACCTTTCCACGTAGCAGAGCAGTTCACAGGTATGCCCGGTAAGTATGTGCGACTGGAAGACACCATAAGGAGCTTTAAGGAAATCCTCACCGGTAAATACGACCATCTACCGGAACTTGCCTTCTACATGGTGGGTACCATAGAGGAAGTGGTAGAAAAGGCAAAGGCTATGGGAGCCAAGGTTTGAGGTCCGACGGAAGAAAACCCAACGAACTGCGAAAGATAAGGATAACGAGGGACTACCTGAAACATCCGGAAGGTTCCGTACTGGTAGAGTTTGGTGACACCAAGGTGGTGTGTACAGTTTCTGTTCAGGAAAGTGTCCCGCCCTTCCTCAAAGGAAAAGGGCAAGGTTGGATCACCGCCGAGTACTCCATGTTACCCCGTGCCACTCAGACCAGAAATATAAGAGAGTCTGTACAAGGAAGGGTAGGAGGAAGGACCCACGAGATCCAAAGGATGATAGGACGTGCCATGAGAACAGCCTTGGACCTCACCAAGGTAGGTGAGAGAACTTTTTGGATAGACTGTGACGTTCTGCAGGCGGATGGAGGAACGAGGACGGCTGCCATAACAGGTGCCTTTGTGGCCCTGGCGGATGCCGTTATAAAACTCTACACGGAGGGTGTTCTCACCACTACACCTATAAAGGACTTTGTAGCGGCCGTGAGTGTGGGTATAGTGGATGATCAGATCCTTCTGGACCTTAACTTTGAGGAAGACTCGCGGGCAAAGGTGGACATGAACGTGGTGGCTACAGGTTCAGGTATGATATCGGAGATACACGCTATGGGAGAGGAGCACACTTTCTCCCGTGAGGATATGGATAAGATGCTGAACTTGGCTCTGGCAGGCATACGTCAACTTGTGGAGTTACAAAGATCCTTCTTTGAAGTGAGAGGCGGCTTATGGCTGAGGAAGAACGTGCGGGAGGCCTCTCTGGAAGGGTAGAACGGCGCACCCTTGTGCGCATTTTTCTCCAAGAAGATGAGGGTTATCTGCTTATAAAGAGGTTAAGGGAAAAGGGCTTTGAGGGGGCTACTCTCCTCAAGGCGATTTTAGGCTATGGTACCACCGGTAAGTTTCACTATGAGGGCATAGAGGTACTTTCCTACGGCCTGCCTGCAGTGGTGGAAGTGGTGGAAAGGGAAGAGAGACTGAACGAGCTTATCCGTCTAGTGAAAGAGACTGTAAAGAGCGGTACCGTTACTTTGGAGGAAGTTCTGCTATGGGAATCGTGATAGCTGTGCTGGTGGGAGGTGCTGTGGGCTCCCTCATGCGCTATGTTGTGGCAAAAACTTTTCAGGAATGGGCGGGTATAGAGTTTCCTGTAGGAACATTGGTGGTGAATCTTGTAGGATCCTTCCTTATAGGGCTCTTCTACAGTTGGCTGGTGGAAGGCCTTGCCGTTCCACCTCAGGTGAGGGCTCTTCTCATAACGGGTTTTCTGGGTGGTCTTACTACCTTTTCTACCTTCTCCTACGAATCTTTTTACATGCTCATGAACGGTGAGCTAGGTAAGGGGATAATGTACCTTTTGGTCACCAACGGTTTAGGTCTTCTGATGGTGTGGGCAGGATACACCTTGGGTAGGGTGGTGTGATGTATCAGGAAGCAGTCCTCCTGAGGATCTTTTTGGGAGAGAACGACACTTACCGAGGAAAGCCTCTCTACAGATATATTGTAGAGTTCTGCAAGGAAAAAGGCGTGGCGGGCGCTACGGTTTTTAAAGGAGTTTTAGGTTACGGTAGATCCTCCGTCCTCCACGGAAGTAGTATACTACGCCTGTCTTCTGATCTACCCATTGTGGTAGAGATAATAGACTCAGAAGAGAAGATAGTACAGGTTCTACCCCATATAAAGGGGATGCTGAAAGGAGGCATTATAACCCTTGAGAAGGTAAAGGTCATAGTTCTATAAGTTTGGCACTTCTTTATGTAAACTTTATAAACAGCCTTTAGCATTAAACTTGTGCAGGTTAAGGATGCACGGGACTTTAACGTATTTTATGTAATTAAGAATATTGAGAGGAAAAGCTGGAAGACGCAAAGCGAACTCCGTTTTGAGGATTTCAAAACGGAAAACAAAAGGGGTTTTCTGTTTCTCCAAGATACGGGAGAGGTAGTAGGATACGTCGTTTACTCTTACAGAAAAAGGAGAATTTATGTAGAAGACTTGGTGATACTGAATCCTCTCTTTTTACCACGCGTGATGAGGATGTTGGATAAGTTCTTTGCACCAGCCGACATAGTGGCCCTCGTGGAGGAAAACTTTGTGTGGTTCTTCTCCGACAGAATACTGAGACACGGTTCTTACCGTCTGCAGATCGCCAGAAAGTTCCGCATTTTGGGGAATAACTTTACATACATACGGCTCTGCCATGAAGATTCTTCTCGTAGAAGATGATCTAGACATGGTCTTATCTTTGGAGAAACTCTTTGGTATTAAAGGATGGAGCACAAAGGTGGCCCGTAATCTTTACCAGGCAAAGGAGATACTTTCTTCTTTCGAGATCTTCGATGTATGCGTGTTGGATTTACAGTTAGGGCGTGACAGAGGGGAGGAGCTACTGCCTATTCTAAGGGAAAAGGGTGTTCCTACTTTGATACTCACTGTGGAGGACGATGTTAGAACAAAAGTGGAATGTTTAGAAAAAGGTGCAGAGGATTATCTGGTAAAACCCTTTGAACCTGAGGAACTCATAGCACGAATAGGTGTTTTGGTAAGAAGGTTAAAGAGATCTTCTCCCTCTCTCACCCTATCTTTTGGTGACCTTAAGGTGGACATGAAGAGTATGGAGTTAACGGTGAAAGGTCAAAAGGTAAGGCTACCACGGAAACAGCTCCTCATTCTGATAAAGCTTATGGAAAATGCAGAAAAACCAGTCACTTATCAGTCTCTTATGTCTTACGCTTGGGATATTACCGAGGCACCAGATATGTTCAGCCTCAGGACCCACGTTCATAATATAAGGAAGATACTGAAAGAGGTAGGTTTGGATATAGTAAGTTACAGAGGTATTGGTTATATGCTTGTAAAAGATGACAGGCACAAGAAGTAGACTCATCCTCTTTTTATACAACTATCTTAAGTTTTTCACCCCCGTTCTTCTGTTGGCTGTAACCAGCGTATCCCTCATGTATATGCTGTTGAAGGATGCAGAAGAGGACAACCTAATCAATTTGGCACGAGACATAAAGGCCCTTGTGGAAAGTGATCCTGACATACTCCATAATGTTTTTTTAACATCAAAGTACAAAATTTTTGTAACTGATTATAAGGGAAACCTACTTTATTCCTCAGATAAAAAGATAGATTATGTGGAAAAGCACTTTCAGGAAGTAATAAGAAATGTAGGTAATGTAGTCTATATGGACAACATGGTGATGGTGGCCTTACCGGTGGATTCGGAAAAGATAAACGGATATGTGATAGTGGTGAACAATCTTTCTACTCTCAGAAACAAAATGTACTTAACCCTCGCATCTTTGGGCAGCAGTGCCATCATCGTAAGTGTTGTGATAAGTTTACTTTCCTACTGGGAGATGAGAAAGAGGGAAAAAATCTATCAGGAAAACGCTCAAAAACTTAGAAATATGGCTCTGTATCTTGCCCACGAGGTCAAAACACCTCTGAGTGTTGTGTTGGCTCGTGTATATTCCTCAGACTGCTTTGACGAAGAGGGTAAGAAGTCTATAAGTAGAGCTATAAGGAGATTGGTAAAACTCAACAAAAACCTTAAGGTACTGGCAGAAGGATCCTTTATAAAACCTACCTTTACCTTCGTAGATCTAAAGGGAGTGGTAGAAGAGATAGCTCATCAATACCAAAGTATTTTTTCCGATAAAGTGCTACACCTTAGACTGGACAATGTCAGTATAGTGAGTGACTACGAACTCATTTACACCCTTATACTCAACTTGGTGGATAACGCCTTCAAACACTCGCCTGAAGGTTCCTCTGTAGAGGTATCTCTGGAAGACAGGGAACAAGACGTTCGCCTGGAGATCCTTAACCAGAAACGGGAAGATGCCTACACAGACGAAAGCTCTTACCGTATAGGAAGAAAGATAGTGGAAGAGATAGTGAACTTGCTGAAGTTAGGTATGGAAGTACGGGAGGATTCCACCCATTACCGAGTGGTTCTGACTTTTGCCAAAAAGGTGTAAAGGGGCTGTAAAAGGGCCAAGGACATGAGAAGTACAGAGTACCTGTGATCTGCTGTCAGGCTGTAAAGAGTTGAGTATACGAAACCACCCACCGTGTAAGAAGAAGCAAACATGAAGAAGAAAAGTTCCGAGAAATTGTTGGGATAGCTACGAATAAGGTAGGTTCTGAAAAGGACCCAGTATAAGGCAACACCTACACCTGCCAAAGATCCCAAAAGATAAGGACCTACCACCCTGCTGAAAAAGGCTATGCCAAGGACCAAAAGAAAGGCGGATGTAAGTAAACCTCCCACCTCGGGTTTCAGAAAGTCCAGCAGATAACCCAGTATTAAGGAGGATACACACGCCGAAAGAAGAGCCAGAGCCATCACGTAACGGATGTTATCCTCTGATACATTGAAAGAGTCCTTAAGTATACGGTAAGAGAAGAAAGTAAACACTTCTACCAACTCTCCCATGATCATAAAGGCGAGAATCTCCGCACGTCCCATTGGAGGAAACAGCCGGAAACGGAGGTCCACGGGCCTTCTTGCTATGGGAAACAGGAGGAGGAGATGTAGCATGTATAAGCCGCCTGTAAGAAGAAACACCCTTTGACTAAAGTTCATAAGGACAAGTCCTGCACCTACAAAGCCAAAGGCATAAGACAAACCTGCCACAAAACTGTAGCGCTCAAAGAGGGATATGACAACGTCGTACCACAGCATGAGGGGGATGTGAAGCACGTAGAGAAGAGCTATCAGATACCAGTGATGAAGGATGAGAAGCAGACCCACTACGAGAGCTGTCAACGGTAAGAGTAAGACGGGCCTCCTAGAGAGAAAGGGCGTTGTGATGAGACCTAGCAAATTCAGCCACGTGAGAAGTAAACCGTACTGGATGGTGCTAGTGTGTTGGTAAGATTCTCCGGGAAGAATGTAGTAAAAGAGGTAAGAGGTAAATAGAGTATCTGTGAATTCAAAGGCTACGTACAGAAGAAGGTAAAGCACTTTATGAAATTTTAATACTGACCGCGTAGAATACTAGCCATGTTGTTGATGTTTCTCCTATTGGTTTCGACAGCTTGGTGTTGGGAGATCTCTTTTATGGAGGGGTTCAGCATCTTAAGGAAGAGAAATCACGATGTACAGATAAGTCTTCTGGAGGTAGAGAAAGCAAAAGGCTCTCTGTTACAGGCAAAACTGCTTCCTAACCCAACGCTGAGCGTCAGTTACACAGGTACAGAGATTTCTGGGGGAAGGATCAGAGATAACTCCAACACCCTCTTCTCGGTGAGGTTAGATCAACAGATAGAACTGGGGGGAAAACGTCACTACAGAGTTTTAGCGGAGGACATGGGAGTAAAGGCTCAGCAGTACGCAAGTTTACAAACCCTTAGGGATGCTTATCTAAACTATGTGCAAGCTTTCTTTAAGACACTGTCCGACCGGGAGTACCTTCTCTACCTTCGTGAAGATCTTGGTAGTTACGACAAGATTCTCTCTTTACAGGAGGAAAAGTGGAATAAGGGTGTTATAAGTCTTATAGATCTTATGAAGCTTAAGGCCTATAGAGTAGATCTTCAAAATGCTATCCTTCAGGCAGAGGCTAACTATAAGTCCGACCTCTATCAACTGTCTTTTCTCCTCAACATGGATAATATAGAACCCCTCAAAGAGAACATGGGGGAACCCGAGGCCTCTTTAGAGGAACTCCTTAAGAGGGCTGTTGCGCAGGACCCACAGATACGTCAGCTGGAGAGCCTTGCACGCTCATGGGATTACAGAATAAAACTCCTTCAAGCTTACAGAATTCCTGATATTGACGTAGGTGTGGAGTACGATTCTTTCGGTGTTAAGTACAGACCTGGTTTAGGTGTAGGTGTGGCCATAACCCTCCCCATATTTGACAGGAGACAGGGTGATCTCCTATCTGCTTTCAGCACAAGGCAGCAGATCTTACTTCAGCTGGAAAAAGCCAAAAGGCAGGTAGAGACTCAGGTGAGGCAAGCTTACCTGCAGTACTTTGCCAGCAGGCAGTCTTACCTTAACATGAAGAACCTAAAAGGACAGATGGACGAACTTTTGGAAAGAACCAAGAGGGCCTATCTTCTTGGTGGTCTCAGTGTGTTGGACTTTTTGGACACACTGCGCACTTACAGAGCTTTCATGTACAACTTCCTTTCCAGCTACTATGGATACCTTCAGGCCTATTACTCCCTCTTGGTGACAGCGTGGGCGCTACCATGAAAAGAGGAAAGTTGGGTCTTCTATCCCTCTTCTTTCTCTTGATGGGTTGCCAAAAATCTAAGCCTGTTACTGAAAGTAAAGGGCTGACACCCCGGATCCAAGTGGTGGAGGAGATGCGTGTACCGGACACACTGGATGTTGTAGCACTGGTACAACCCGATAAGGAAGGTACAGTCCAGATAAGTGCAAAGGTTCAGGGGATTCTCCAAGACATAAAGGTGAAGGTAGGTGATCAGGTAAGGAAAGGTCAGATACTAGCCACTCTTAAGAGTCCTGATATGGCAGATCTCTACTGGCAGATGGCGGCTCTGAGGACACAGGTGGAACACGCATGGCGCCTCTACCAAGTAAAAAAGGAGCTCTACGAAGCTGGAGCGGTACCAAAACTGGAACTTATGGAGGCAGAACAAAATTACAAAGTACTAAAAGCGCAACTTTCCGGATTGGAAAAGAAACTGAGTTATTACGGAGGAGGATCAGGGAGCTCCATCATAACGGCCCCCGTTGATGGTGTTGTTTATGAGATAAAGGCACAACCCGGTGAGATGGTATCACCCGATAGGGTGATACTGAGTGTAGCGGATCCTAACCGTATTCTGCTGGCTCTTCAGATACCTCAAGACAGAGACGTATCTTTACAAAAGGGACAGAGGGTAAAACTGATACTTGCTGGAAGATCTTTGGAAGGTGTGGTGCAGTATGTGGGTAATGTGGTGAATCCTGACACCAAATCCTACAGTGTTTATGTAAAACCTCTATGTTCTGATTGCGCTTTTAGAATAAATCAACTCCTCAGTGTGAAAATACAGACAGGAGAAAGGTCCTTGTTGGTTATCCCCTCTGATGCTCTCCTTTACAAGGATGGAAAGTTTTATGTTCTTGCATGGCAGAAGAATCAGATCACACCTGTGCAGGTAAGATTTGTTTCCTCCCTTTCCAACAACAGAGTGGCTGTAGAAGGTCTTCCTGCAGGTAGTGAGGTGATACGCGAGGCCATAAACTGGGAGAAACCATGATGGTAAGGTGGATCCTCTTCGTATGGGACAACGCCCGTACTGTCTTGATCCTTTGGGTGATAGTGGTGTTAGGTGCTTTGCTAGCTCTCAAAAGTCTCAACGTGGAAGCATTTCCGGATCCTTCACCCCCCATAGTGGAAGTAGTGGCCATATATCCCGGCAGATCGGCGGAGGAGGTAGAAAAACTGATCACTCTCCCCTTGGAAATAGCTTTCTCGGGTATGCGCGGGCTTGAGAGAATAAACTCCATCTCCCTTTACAGCCTATGTGATATAAAACTGAAGTTCTCTTACGATATACCCTACCGAGAGGCAAGACAGGAGGTTATAAACCGTCTTTCCACCGTGTCCTTACCCGATAACGTGCAGCCTCAGATAATTCCCAACCCACTGGGAGAGGTGATGCGGTACGTAGTGGAGGGTCCTGCCGATCTCATGACTTTACGAACCATACAGGACTGGGTGGTGGCACGTTATATAAAGACAGCTTACGGAGTGGAAGATGTAGCCAGTTACGGAGGTTTTATAAAAGCTTATGTGGTGGATCTCATACCGGAGAAAATGCTGGCATACGGTGTTTCCTTTCAGGATGTGGTTAACGCTCTTTCTAGATCCAACAGCAGTGCCGGTGGAGTACCTACGCAGATAGGAAAACAACAGTTGGTGGTGTTAGGATCCGGTCTTATAAAAAGCCTCGATGACATAAAAAAGGTGGTTGTTGGTTTGAAGGGTAATGTTCCCATCACACTGGATCAGGTTGCTTATGTACGAGTTGGTAACTTGCCCAGAACCGGCATAGTGGGTCTTAACAGAAAGGACGATGTGGTTATGGGGGTCGTGATTCTACGCAAGGATGCCAAAAGTATACCTGCCATAAGATCCATAAGAGAAAAGATAGAGCAGCTCAACAAGTACATACTGCCCTCAGGTTTTCGGGTAATTCCCTTCTACGAGAGAGGTAAGTTGGTGGACGAGGTTATCCACAAGGTAACATGGATAGCGCTGGAAGGTATTCTGCTAGTGTTTGTGACCACTCTCCTCCTTTTGGGAAGCTGGGTCTCTGCTTTAGCAGTGGCCCTTACTGTGCCTATATCTCTGGTGGTGGCTTTAGGTGTTCTGTCACTCCAAGGAGAGTCGGTAAACTTCCTTTCCATAGCGGCTATAGATTTCGGCATCATAGCAGATATTCCCATACTGTTCATGGAGAACTACCTAAGAATAAGAGGTTCGAAACCGGCAGGTTTGTCTGCGCTTACCAAATCCACCGTTGAGGTTGGTCCTCTCCTCATACTTTCTCTTCTTTTCATACTTATAGCTTTCATTCCTGTCTTTCTTATGAGTGGTGCAGAAAGACAGATCTTCTTTCCTATGGTAAAAACCTACCTCCTTGCCATAGGTACGTGTCTTATTCTTACCTTCACTTTTCTCATAGCTGTTCTGCGCTTTTTTGCCAAAAAGGACTCCTTAAAGTCACCCTTCTTCTGGATTTATCTGGAAAATTTGTACGAAAAAGTTCTCAGAAAGCTCCTTTCTACAAAGCATACCTTGTGGTTAGTCATGATAGGCCTCCTGGCTATTCTCACAGTGGTGTTGATGATGCGCACAGGCTTTGAGTTTATACCCACAATGGACGAAGGTAACATCTACATGCGCGTCATATTCCCATATTCTATATCCTTAGAGCAGACTTACGAAAACGCGAAACGCATAAGGGACCTTCTCCTCACCGTGCCGGAGATAAAAACCGTGGAGTTTCAGGTGGGAAGACCCGAGGATGGCACCGATCCTACAGGACCTTTTAACTCTGAGTACTTTATAGATCTTAAACCTTACTCTCAGTGGAGGGATGGCCTAAACAAAAAGGACCTGGAAGAGGAGATAAGACAGAAGGTGGCATCCCTCTTCCCCTACGCAGATATTAGCGTGTCCCAGTACATACAGGATAACTTGGCAGAGGCTATGTCCGGTGTTAAGGGAGAAAACTCCCTGAAGATCTTTGGCGACGATCTCTATACCTTAGATAAGTTAGCTATGCAGGCCAAAAGTCTCCTTCAAAAGGTGGATGGGCTAGAAGAAGTAGGTGTGTTCAGAGAACTGGGACAGCCCTATCTCAGGATAGAGGTGGACCGTCAGCGGGCGTCCTCTTATGGAATAAACGCTCAGGACGTTACAGATCTGGTGGCCGCGGCGTTAGGGGGTAAGGAGGTGACCCAAGTGATGGAGGGAGACAAACGATTCTCTCTTCTTGTATCCTTACCGGAAGAGTACAGAAACAACATAGAGAAGATAAAAAACATCCCTCTGTTTACTCCGTCGGGTTATTCTGTGCCTCTCTCCAGCGTTGCAGATATAAAACTGACCGAAGGACCCTCCTTCATCTACAGGGAGAACTACAAAAGGTACATCCCTATAAAGTTTGATATATCTTCTAAGGACAAGGTGGGTACTGTCAGAAAGGCTCAGGAGCTCCTCAGCAAATATCTGCACCTACCGGAAGGTTACCGTCTGGAGTGGTCCGGTCAGTGGGAGGAGTTTGTTAAATTTGTTAAAAGACTTTCTCTCTCCGGTAGCGTAGCCCTCTTTTTATTACTCCTTCTGCTATTCTCTTACCTTCGATCCATAAAGAACGCTCTTTTGGTGATGGTGGGTGTACTTATGGCGGCTTTTGGTTCTGTACTCAGTCTTTACGTGGCAGGTATAACGGTGAACGTATCTGCCATGGTGGGTTTTGTGTCCATCTTGGGTATAACTTTACTTAATATATCCATAATGATGAATCACTATCACCAACTTTTGAAGTTGGGGATGGAAAAGGAGGAGGCTTGTATCACAACGGCAAAGGAAAAGTTGCGCAGTGTTGTACTGAGTGGATTTGTAGCTTCTGCAGGACTTCTGCCTTCAGCTCTGTCTCATGGAGTAGGCACCCAGATACAGAAACCTCTGGCTGTGGTGGTGGTGGGTGGAATGCTGGTAACCACCTTCCTTACTCTCACTTTAGTGCCACCTCTCCTGAAGCTTAGCGATGCGCAGGGTTAAGTGGGTGTTATTTCTACTTCTTCTGAGTGTGGAAGGAGAGGAGATGCTACCCCAGATAATGTCTCCTGATATAAGTTTCAGTTACTCACTGGACGATAGGGTCAGTGTGAATCTCGGTGTAAGAACTTCCACCTATATGGAGGATCTCCTCAACAAGCATAGGCAAACAAGCACTTACTCGGTGTGGTTTACCGTCAATTTTTGACCCAACAACGGGAGGAAGCACATCTCATAACTCTATTTTGTAACCTATGCCTCTGACGGTTCTTATGGCCTGCCCCTCTTTTCCCAGCTTTTCCCTAAGATTCTTCACATGGACGTCTATAGTCCTGTCATACACATCCTTTTTAAGTACAGCTTCTATAAGATACTCTCTGCTCACAGGCCTACCGTAGTTTTCAAGAAGACATTCCAAGATTTTAAACTCTGTAGGTGTAAGGTATATCTTCTCTTTACCTCTCCTTACCTCCATCTTCTGGGTGTCTATCTGTAGCTCACCCAACTGGTATATACCCTCACTTTTCAAGTGGCCCGAGCGCCTCAGTACGGCACGTATTCTGGCCAAAAGCTCCCTGAGGGAGAAGGGTTTTGTTATGTAGTCATCGGCACCCAACTCAAAACCCTTCAGTCGGTCGTCCTCCATACCTTTTACGGTGATAAACACGATAGGGACCGACTTGGTGGCCGGATTTGTTTTAAGGTACCTTGCCAAGCTGAACCCATCGTGATCGGGTAACATAACGTCCAGAAGTACGAGGTGAGGGACATCATCCCTGATCCTTCTGATGAAGGAGGAGCCATCTCTGAAACCTTCTGCCTGAAACCCTTCCTCTTCCAAGTAATGCACTACAGTTTCTAAGAGATCTATATCATCTTCCACCACAAACACTTTAGGCCTCATATCTTGGGTTTTATCTTGATCACCACCTCGTCAGGGTTAACCACTTCACCGGGCACAGCCAGTATCTCTTCCACTACGCCGTCCACAGGAGAGTGTACTTCGTTTTCCATCTTCATAGCTTCCACCGTGAATAATACATCACCTTCTTTAACCTCTTGACCTACGCTTACCTTTATGGACACCACCTTACCCGATATGGGAGATGTTACATCCCCTACACCCACAGGTCTGGGGCGCTTGGGTTTTACTTCCTCTCCACCGTATATCTCTCCGTAAGGTGTGGTAACAGCGCTTACCTCCCGAAGAGGCTTTATGATAACCTCCTCAAGTCTACCGTCCAGTCTTATGAAGAAGGATTTACCTTCTTGAGTGGGTTCGCCTCTACCCGCTATCTGCACATGGTACTGCTCACCGTGAACGGTTATCACAAACTCCACAGGTATCTTTTCCCTCTCTTCTTGAGAAAGTTCCACCTCTGGGCTTACAGCTTCTCCTTTTTCGTAGCTCTCTCTCCACTGGAAGTACTCTTTAGCTATCATGGGAAACAGCGCGTAGGAGAGTATATCCTCCTCACTGCGCGCACCAGCTTTCAGAGCTTCTTCCCTCACCTTTTCCAGCTCAGGCTCCAAAAGATCTGCAGGTCTTATGTGGTATATGGGCTCTTCGTCTCCCAAAATCTTTTTGAGTATTTCTTCCTTTACAGGTGCAGGAGGTTTACCGTAAAGCCCCTTCACGTAATCCTTAGTTTCCTTCGTAACCACCTTGTAACGTTCGCCATGCAGCACGTTAAGGAAGGCTTGTGTACCTACAATCTGGCTGGTGGGTGTTACCAAGGGAGGGTATCCTAAGTCTTCTCTTACCCTCACCACTTCCTCTAAAACTTCCGGTAGTTTATCTTCCATACCCTGTTCTCTCAGCTGGTTTATAAAGTTGGTTATCATACCTCCAGGTACCTGGTGGGTGAGCACTCCTACATCAGGATACGGAGGCAAAAGGTCAAACTTCTTGTACTTTTTCCTCACTTCCACAAACATATCACCCGCCTTCTTATACAGTTTCTCGTCCACATCCACACGGTATCCCAGTTCCCTCAGTACATATATCATCGTCTCACCGGGAGGGTGGGATGTCTGACAGGAGAGGGAGTAAAAAACGGTATCTATCATATCTGCTCCTGCCTCTATCCCTTTGAGCTGTGCCATCTGGGCAAGGTCCGCTGTGGTTTGGGTGTGAAGATGCACAGGGTAATGGGGAAACTCAGACTTCAGAGCAGACACCAGATCATGAGCCATCTTGGGAGACAAAATCCCGGCCTGATCCTTTATGCTCAGTATGTCAACTCCCATATCTACCAGTTCTTTGGCTACACGCAGGTAATACTCCACCGTATGGACCGGGCTTATGGTGTAAGAGAGAACACCCTTAACAACAGCGCCTACCTTCTTAGCGGTTTCTATCGCTTTACGTAAGTTCCTAGTATCGTTAAGAGCATCAAATATTCTGAAAACCTCTATACCGTTATCATAAGCTTTCTTTACAAAGGCTTCCACCACATCGTCTGGGTAATGTCTGTAACCTACTATATTCTGTCCTCTTAGAAGCATCTCCAAGCGTGTGTTAGGTGTGTGCTCTTTGAACTTTCTTAACCTCTCCCAAGGATCTTCCTTTAGGTACCTCAGACACACGTCAAAGGTGGCACCTCCCCAAACTTCCAGCGACCAAAAACCACACTTATCCAGAATGCTTATGATAGGTAACATATCCTCAGTTCTTACCCGTGTGGCCAAAAGACTTTGGATGCCATCCCTCAGAGATACATCCGTTATCTCTATCTTGCGCATAAGGAAATTATCTTACAGTTAAGGTCTGTTTGCAAGCAGTTTAACACGCACGTAGATAAAACCTCTATGCATGTAACCCAATCTCTTCACTATACTGCCATCAGGTGCGATAGCACCTGTATCTCCTGAGTTGTTGACCCAGAGAACATACTTTCCCAGCTCTAGGGCCCTCACCTTTGCCCATAGTAGGTGCTGATAAGAACAATCTGAGTTGTTGAACCAACCATCGTTGGTAAGTACCGCCACAAGGTGAGCACCGTCAGCCATCTTATGCACGAGACTCATATGGGCTATCTCAAAACATATGGGTGTGGCTATCCTTATGTCTCCCAGACGGAGGGGTCTGATTTGGTCACCCGGCACATAGTCAATACCTGATATGGCAGGAAATAGCCTCTTGAGAAAACCGAAGGGCTCTGGCAAGAACTCTCCTATAGGCATCAGCTTAACCTTATCATAGTGGTCCACAAGCCTGCCGTTGGCTAAGAGATAGGCAGAGTTATAGGGTTTCGTACCCTCCCTTATGTCCACGAGTCCTACCAATATGGGAGAAAGGTAACTCATACGGTAAAGGGGTTCCATCATGTCCTCTTCTGAAAAGAAAAAGGGGAGTGCAGACTCCGGTAATACTGTCAGATCAGGTTTTTTGCTCACTGCTTGCTGCAACAGATCCAGTATAGAGTCGGTGTGTTGGTAAAAAAGATCTTTTCTGAGTTTATCCTGCTGGGGTACAGCTGTTTGCACGAGGGCTACCAGGATTTCTTTTGCTGAAGTCATCTTCTTCTCTAATTGAGTGTAGCCATAGAAAGCTGACAACACCCACACAGAGAGCAGGAGAGTCATCCACATCCATCTTCTCCTGGCCAGAAGTGTTAAAAACATGAGTAAAAAAAAGCTTTGAAAATACACGTTAAAAAGAGAAAGACTGTGTTTAAGGAAAGGAAAATAAACCGTGAGGGTTCCCACTATGAGCCACGGGAACCCACCGTAGGGATGGTAAGACCTTATCAACTCAGCAAAAAGATAGAAGATAGGTAGCAGTAACACGTGAGACTTCTTTGTCAAGTAGACCGGCAAGGTAAACTGAAAGAGGGTGAGAAAAAGTACAAAAGGTACTACAAGAGCGTAAGCGAGAGGCCAGCTGATGCCTCCATACTGGGTTACCGCTATGGTGGCACACTTAAGGGACAGAAGGAAGAACACAAAACCTGATATGGTCCAGAAACGCACATTAATATCTTTCAGAAGTATGTAAAGGCCCAGAAGGGAGAAGTACCAGACAGCCATGTGGGAAAAAGGGAGGTAGAGGCAAAATCCCACCAAAAGGCCCTTGAAAAAGTCCCTCATCGCTTAGAAGACAGAGCCAAGAGGGCCGTACCCATCACTATAAGAAGAGCACCCAAAAGGCGTAAAACTGTTATCCTTTCTCCCAGGAGTAAGGAGGCGAGGATAGAGGCCCACAGGGGAGAGATGGAAGCTATTGGAGCCACCACCGACACCTCTCCCTCCTTTACCGCGTGGAAGAAAAAGAACATTCCCAAGAAACCTGAAAAGGCACCCCCCAACAGAAGGAACACAAGTTCTCTGGGAGCCACACTCCACGTGCCTGCCAGCAAAAGATAAATCAAAGATACTAGGAACGCAGAAAGATTATGAACTACCAGAGCAACCGCTATATCTGTCCTACCACCCAGTCCAGTTTTAAAAATAACAGGAGCCACACCCCACACAAAACTGGCCACAAGAGCTAAAAAGACAGCCTTCATAGTTCCAACAGACACACCACAGGTGCATGATCCGAAGGTTTAGGCGATCTCCTCTTGCGAGCCCACATATCTACATATACGTCCCTCACAGAAGGGAGGAGGGGTTTGGTAACCAGGATGTAGTCTATGCGCATACCCTGATCCTTCCACACAGCACCTCCTATGTAGTCCCACCACGTGAACTGAACTTTGTTGGGATACAGATATCTGAAGGTGTCCACAAAACCCCACTCCAGTATCTTCCTTAACGCGCTTCTTTCCTCTTCCATAGTTCCTATAGTATCTCTCAGAAGCACCGGATCATAAACATCTATATCTTCTAAAGCTACGTTCATATCACCTAATAGTATTATCTTATCTTCTGGACTAAAATTTTCCGCAAGAAACTGGTAAAACTGCTGGTAGAAGGCGAGTTTGTAAGTAAACTTAGGTGTCCCGCGTAGATCTCCGTGAGGAAAGTACACGTTTATAAGCCATATATCCCCCAATCTTCCACCTATTATTCTGCTCTCTTTGTCTAAGATATCCATAGATGTATCTTTGAAAACATCTTGGAGAGGCAACTTACTGCATATAGCTACCCCGTTGTAAGTCCTTTGGCCTTTCACATAACAGTGATAACCTATTTTTTCAAAATCCGGGAATGGAAAAGCCCTTTCCTCTACTTTTGTTTCCTGAAGACAGATTACATCAACCTGAGATCTTTCTAACCACATAAAGAGGAGCTCTCTCCTGCTCCTTATAGAGTTGACATTGTAGGTACACACCCTAAACATAGCCATCTATCTTAATTCAAAACTTGCATTCAAAAGCAACCTGCTGTATATTATAAGAGCGACAAAAACTTCATAAGGAGGGATTGCCATGACGAAAGCTGAGCTTGTTTCCGCCATAGCCAAGGGGGCCGGTATAACCAAAAAGGAGGCAGATGCTGCCCTTAAAGCAGCTGTAGCTGCTGTGGCTGATGCCCTCAAGAAGGGTGAAAGGGTGGCCATACCCGGTTTTGGTATCTTTACCGTAAGGCAGAGGGCTGCCAGAAAGGGAAGGAATCCCAGAACCGGTGCCGTTATCAACATCCCTGCCAGAAAGGTGGTGGTGTTCAGGCCCGCCAAGGATCTGAGAGAAGGCCTCAAGTAACATGTGATGGGGGGACTTGTCCCCCCCGCTATGCAGAGAACTGTAGCTACCTTCCGCAGAGGTGATCTTTTCAGAATAGAGGGGGAGGAGTTAAAACACATCTTTGCAAGAAGATGGAAGGTGGGACAAAAGGTGGAGGTTTTTTGGGAGGGAAGGCTCTTCCTCTGTGTTCTTGAGTCCATCAGTAAAAAAGGTGCCGTGTGTAGAATACTGGAGGAGATAAGTACCCGACCTGCTGAGCCTTACGTGTATCTTTACCAGTGTGTTCCTGTAGAGATAGGTAAGATGGATTTTATAGTGGAGAAGGTGAGTGAAGTGGGAGCTTACCAACTTACACCCCTTCTGTCATCTCGGAGTTTTCAGAACCTACAGGCCCTAGAGAAAAGATACGAAAGGTGGAGGAGGATAGCTTTTTCCTCCTTTAAGCAGTGTGGCAGACCCATACCTTTGGAGATAGCACCTGTCACTCATCTCGAAGATCTGAAGTGTAGGGGAGGTGTGTGTATGGTGCTGGATAGCTTTGGAGGTGAGATTTGGTTGAGTGAGGTCAATCTAAAGGATGTAAAAGAGGTGCATTTAGTGGTGGGTCCAGAAGGTGGATTCTCTGAGAAAGAGGTACAACTTTTGAGGGAAAAAGGTTTTCTACCTGTTCGTCTAAGACCCTACACACTGAGGTCAGAAACCGCTGCCGTACTGGCTGTAGGTTTGGTGATGAATTTCAGTAGTCCTCCTTCTCCCACATCTTCATAGACTATCTGTAGTACGTTGTCCACCAACAGCATGGAAGTTTCTTATTCATAATTCCCCTCCCACATCTTCTTGGACATTTTATATTTTATTTCTGTATTAGGGGGCGAATGGATTCGACGGGGACGGCAGGCTGAGGGAAGCAGGCAGGGTGGCACCCTCAACAGCCACCGGGAAACACTTCCCGAAGCTGAACTCGCCCTCGCTGCCTAATTGAAGGCAGCGGCTCTCCGGTGACTGCACCGCTGGGTTGCCGGTAGGGTTCAGAGACAGCGGTGTAGGAAGGAGGTATGGGCACAGATACCTCCTTCCGAAAAGGAACTGTGCCCCGCCTCTCACCGCCTGCCGGTGGGCTGTGAGAGGAGAGGTAAGAAACACCGGCTAAGCCTGTAGAAGCCCTCCAGCTGGGCCGTTCTCGGACGAGGGTTCGATTCCCTCCGCCTCCACCATATGTAAACAAATTTACAAAATTGTTAACAACTCCACCCCTTCTACATCTTCCCCCTTTGACAAAAGCGTATAAAATAAAGCTCCCGAAGGGATGCTTTTTGGTATCCTCTTTGCAAAAATAAAGGTTAGGAGGTGAAGCATGAAGAAGGTGGAGGCCATCATCAAACCTTTCAAACTGGACGAGGTTAAAGACGCTCTGGTAGAGCTGGGTATAGGTGGCATGACAGTTACGGAAGTGAGAGGATTCGGACAGCAGAAGGGACAC
The DNA here is from genome assembly GCF_000025605.1 of Thermocrinis albus DSM 14484. NCBI lineage: Bacteria > Pseudomonadati > Aquificota > Aquificia > Aquificales > Aquificaceae > Thermocrinis > Thermocrinis albus. Next base: position 1,228,871 of record NC_013894.1, read on the forward strand.
ACGGAGATTTACCGAGGTACGGAGTACGTGATAGACTTTCTCCCTAAGGTGAAGATAGAAGTGGTGGTAAAGGACGAGGATGTGGAGAAGGTGGTGGAAACCATTATGAAAACGGCACAGACAGGAAGGGTAGGTGATGGTAAGATTTTCATAATACCCATAGAAGACGTCATAAGGATAAGAACAGGTGAAAGAGGTCAGCAAGCTATATGAAAAACCAATAAAGGAGGTGCAACATGCCAAAGTACACGCCCGCAGAAGTTTTGAGCCTCATTGAACAGGAAGGCGTGCAGTACGTGGATCTGAGGTTCTCAGATCCCTACGGTCAGTGGCAGCATCTTACTATACCTGCCTACGAGCTTACGCTGGAAACCTTTGAAAACGGAAGGGGTTTTGACGGCTCCTCCATAAGGGGCTGGCAGTCTATCCACGAGTCGGACATGTTGGCTGTGCCTGATCCTACCACCGCCTTCATTGATCCCTTTATGGAGCCCAAGACTCTGGTGATGATATGTGACATTTATGATCCCATCACCAGAGAAAGGTACGGTAGAGATACCAGGTACATAGCCCAGAAAGCGGAGCAGTATCTTAAGCAGACAGGTATAGGTGACACCGCTTACTACGGACCTGAGGCTGAGTTCTTTATCTTTGACTCTGTAGAGTTCGGAACATCAGCCAACTACGCTTTCTGGAAGGTGGACTCAGAGGAAGGCTGGTGGAACAGAGAGATCACCTCTTCTGGTTACAAGATACCCCACAAGAGAGGATACTTCCCGGCGCCTCCCCTCGACAAGACTTACGCTCTCAGGAACGAGATGGTAACCATTCTTTCCCAACTGGGTATAGTAGTAGAACTCCACCACCACGAAGTGGCTACAGCTGGTCAAGGTGAGATAGACATAAGGTACGACTCTCTCGTCAACCAGGCGGATAAGCTCTTTATCTATAAGTACGTAGTGAGAATGGTGGCTGCCAAATATGGCAAGTACGCCACCTTTATGCCGAAAGTTCTACCCAACGATAACGGTAACGGTATGCATACCCACTTCTCTATATGGAAGAACGGAGAAAATCTGTTCGCAGGTTCTGAGTACGCAGGGGTTTCGGAAATATGCTTGTACGCCATAGGTGGTATACTGAAGCACGGACCTGCTCTGACAGCTTTCACCAACCCAACTGTTAACTCCTATCACCGACTGGTTCCCGGATTTGAGGCACCTGTAAGGCTCGCTTATTCTGCCCGTAACAGATCTGCAGCTATAAGGATACCTACCTACTCTCAGTCTCCTAAGGCAAAGAGGATAGAGATAAGGTTCCCTGATCCTACCTGCAACCCCTACTTAGCCTTCTCTGCCATTCTCATGGCGGCCATAGACGGTATAGAGAACCGTATACATCCCGGAGAACCTCTGGACAAGGACATATACTCCTTACCCCCAGAGGAACTCAAGGACATACCGCAACTTCCCGGATCCTTGGAAGAATCCCTGAAGGCTCTGGAGAACGACTACGAGTTCCTTCTAAAAGGAGGTGTCTTTACGGAGAGCTTCATAGAGGAGTGGATACAAGCAAAACGTAAGGAGATAGATGAGCTGAGGTTCATACCTCACCCTAAAGAGTTTGAGATGTACTTTGATATCTAAATAAAAGAAAAGAAGTAAATAAAAAATGCCCCGCACCCGCGGGGCGAGGAGGTAGCTGTGATGAAGCGCTGGATAGGTGGTATTATACCACTACTGCTGCCCTTAAGTTTTGCACTGGCAGAGGGTACACAACCCAAACTGGACACTGGTGACACGGCATGGATGCTCATGTCCACAGCTCTTGTCATGCTTATGACACTGCCTGGTCTTGCCATCTTTTACGGTGGCCTGTCCAAAAACAAGGACACCCTTAACACAATAGGCATGTCCTTTTTGGCATACTGTGTGGTCTCTTTCCTATGGGTGGTCTACGGTTATTCTCTTGCCTTTGGAGAAGATATAGGTGGTATCATAGGTTCCGCCTCCAAGGTTTTCCTCAACGGCGTTACTGTGAACAGCTTACAGGGAACTATACCGGAGATGCTCTTTGTGGCTTTTCAACTCACCTTTGCCGCCATCACGGTGGCTCTCATAAGTGGTTCTTACATAGAGAGGATGAAGTTTTCGGCGTGGTTGGTATTCAGTATTCTGTGGATGAGTCTTGTCTATGTACCTGTGGCCCACTGGGTATGGGGTGGTGGTTTTCTGGCTAAACTGGGTGCTTTGGACTTTGCGGGTGGTACCGTTGTACACATAAACGCAGGTATAGCCGGTCTCATAGGAGCTTTACTGCTGGGTAAAAGGAAGGACACCTCCCTTATTCCCAGTAACCTTCCTCTGGTGGTGATAGGGGCAGGTCTTCTGTGGTTCGGATGGTTCGGTTTCAATGCGGGATCTGCGGTAGGTGCTAACGGGTTGGCTGCTGCGGCCTTTCTCAACACCAACACAGCAACCGCTGTGGCTGCTCTCGCGTGGATGTTCACTGAATGGCTACATGCCAAAAAACCCACCGTCTTGGGACTGGCTTCAGGTGCCGTGGCCGGTCTTGTAGCCATAACTCCCGCAGCAGGTTTCGTCAACATATACGGCGCTATTGTGATAGGAGCTCTCGCAGGTATACTGCCCTACTTTGCCGTAGCGATGCTGAAACCAAAGCTGGGTTACGACGATGCCTTAGATGTGTTTGGTATTCACGGTGTGGCTGGAATTCTGGGAGCTATACTGACAGGTGTGTTTGCAGATCCCACCATAAACCAAGCTGGCAAGGGACTGCTTTACGGTAATCCCTCCCAGTTAACGGTACAGCTTATCAGTGTGGGGGTCGTGATAGTGTACGATGCCGTCATGACCGCCATAATCCTCTTTATAACCAAAGCGTTGGTGGGTCTTAGGGTCTTGCCAGAAGAAGAGATAACGGGACTGGACAGATCCCAGCACGGAGAGAGCGCCTACAACATCACATAAGGAGGTGTGTACCATGAAGAAGTACCTACTGCTGACAGCTCTCACTGGCTGTGTCTTTCAGGCAAGCGCTTTGGAACTGAAGACAGACTTCATGGGCTCCATCAACGTAAACGGTGCCCTCACAGGCTACATCCTCTACAGTAACAACAAAACCGACAACAAAAAGACACGTTACGACGTAGGATCCGCCATAATCCAGATATCAAAACCTGCGGAACCTTGGGGTTTTAACCTGATGGGTGGGGCCTACAGCCTGCCCGTTGTGGGTGTAGGTCTTTCTAAGACCGCTACCTATACTGATCTCTACAGTGCACTACCTGTTGCTTACTTAGAGCTGACTCCCGTTAAGGGGCTCTCCATAAAGGCAGGTAGACTTCCTACCATAATAGGGTACGAGTCTGCCTTTACTTATCTTAACAACTACATTCAGAGAGGTCTTGTATGGAATATGCAACCTGTTTTCCACCAGGGTGTCAGGGTAAGCTATTCTACAGATCTGTTAGGTGTAACCTTAGGTGTCAACGATGGCTTTTTCACCGCCTCCACCGCGCATGCTAAAGCCGCTCTTGAAGGAAGCATAGCACTAACACCCGTGAAGGACGGTTCCATAGCCTTTAACTTTCTTATACCCTCCAAGAGTTCAAGACCCAACAACACAGCCGCGCCGGCCAACAAGAGGGAGTATAACCTGGTTGCATCTTATTCCATAGGTAACTTAACAGCTGCGGTGGATGCCCTGTATGTGGAGGCTCCTGCAGACTCAGAGGCCCAAGTACCTTCAAAGGCCAAAGCGAGTGGAGTTGCTCTACACTTAGCTTACAATCTGAAACCCTTTAAAGTGGCCGGTAGGATAGAGTACGTCAAAGATAACTCGGACGTAGGAGGAATAGACCTCGTAGGTCTTGGAGATGGAAACAAGGCATGGACATTCACTCTGACACCCTCCTACAGTAAAGGCCCTCTCTTCGTAAGAGGTGAGCTGTCCTATGTGGCTGCCGACAGGCCTTTTACTTCCAACAGTAAAAAGAACCAGACCAGACTGGGTGTAGAGGTGGGTTTCCTCTTCTGATGCCAAAGGCTGTTCTTTTAGATATAGATGGAGTGCTCATGGTGGGGGGTAGCCCTCTTCCGGGGGCTCCCCTCATTTTGGAAAAGCTAAAGGAACGCTTTAAGATAGCTCTTGTCAGTAACATCACACGTTCATCCTTTTCACAAACCTTGGAGAAGTTAAGAGGCGCGGGTTTCCATATAGGAGAAGAAGAGTTGTTCACACCTATCAAAGTGGCGGTAGACTACATAAAGACTGTGGGGGGTAAGGTGTTTGCTTTGACCACCGAGGAAGCTAAGGAAGATCTCAGAGAACTGGAGGGTGAACCTGTGACCCATGTACTGGTGGGTGATGCTTATACTAACTTTACCTACCATGCGCTCAACAAGGCTTTTAGATACCTTATAAAAGGTGCACGGCTCGTAGCGTTGGCCGAAAACAGGTACTTTAAGGATAAAGATGGGGAGCTTTCCCTAGACGCAGGTCCTTTCGTAAGAGCCCTTGAGTACGCCTCAGGACAAAGAGCCACTCTGTTGGGAAAACCTTCACCTACCTTTTTCTTAAAGGTTTTAGAAAAACTGGGTGTGAGCGCTGAGGAGGCTGTTATGGTAGGGGACGACATAGAGGCTGACGTGTTGGGTGCGCAGAGGGTGGGCATGAAGAGTGTTTTGGTAAAGACGGGAAAGTTCAGGGAGGAGGATCTACAGAAGTGTATAATACCCCACTTAGTTATCCCAGACGTAACGCATCTTCTGGATGCTGTTGAGTATCTTTAAGTTTTTTGTATAGTTCCACCACTTTACCCACCACCAGCAACGCAGGAGGTTCCACAGGTGGTGGATCACTGGCCAACCTACCTAAACTGGTCACCACAACCCTCTGTTTGGATGTGCATCCCCTCTCCACAAAGGCCACGGGTTCTTCAGCATCCCTCCCCAACTCCAACAGCTTCCTACCTATCTCCTGCCTCTTACCCACACCCATCACCACCACCAGAGTATCCACGTACCTGCTCAGCTCCCACCTCACACCGTAACAACCTTCCCCCTCGTGCCCAGTTACCACTCCAAAGGAGGAAGAAACACCCCTCATGGTGAGGGGTATCCCTACGTACGTAGGTACACCAGTCACCGAACTGACACCAGGAACCACCTCAAACTCAACACCATTTTGAGCCAGATAGAGCGCTTCCTCCGCACCCCTTCCAAACACGAAAGGATCCCCTCCCTTCAGTCTCACCACCCTTCTGTAAACTTTAGAAAGTTCCACCAACATCCTGTTGATACTGTCCTGTGGTGTGTGTTTACCCTCTTCCTTCCCTACGTAGATAATCTCACAGTCGGGTCTTGCCAACTGGAGTATGTCCTCACTGACCAATCTGTCGTAGAGGATAACATCCGCTTCCCTTATTATCCTCACAGCCTTTAACGTAAGAAGTTCCACATCTCCAGGTCCTGCTCCCACTATGTAGACTTTACCCACGGTCAAGACCCTTCAGTAACTCTCTCACAGCCAACGGGAATCTCTCCTTAGGTGGTTTTAACACTCTGAACACTCCCGCTTTATACAGCTCCTCCGCTGTCATGTGCCCCACCGCCACCACCAAAACCCTGTCTGTCATAACATTCGCAAGATATCCTTCCATGCCGATATCCCTGGCCCTAGCAAAGGTGTACCTCACTTGGTAAGGAGATGTAAAGAGTACGCCGTGGTAGAAACCCTTCAGTAACTTTTCGATAAAAGCGTCCATCCTGTTGGTATCCATCTTATACCTGTAAACGGGAAGTACAAAGGCCCTACCCTTCAGTTCCTCTATCTCTTCACCGTAGGGTTGGACAGCGATCTTTACATCGTCCTTAAGGGTGTTAAGAAGATGGCTGGTACTTTCAGAGTAGGCAGCTATGGATAAGCCGTACTTGAGGAGTACACCCCTAGTTTTGTAACCTCTGCAGAGTATGACACAGTTCTTCAGGAGTTGGAGAAGGTGAGGTAGAACTCCGTATTCTTCAGCTACCTGAAATAGTCTCTGGACTCCCTCACCCGTTGTGAAAAGGAAATGGCTTGGTTTTAAGGACAAAACCTCCTCCAGTTTTTTGGCTACTTCCTCTGCTGGCAGATACTCTATTGTAACCACCTCTTCTACATAAGCCTCTATGTCAGTTTCCGCCATCATCTTAAGGAACTCCTCCTTCTTCCTGCTTCCGCACAGTGCAGCTCGTTTCTTCATAACACCCTAACACCTCCACAGGTGTAAACTTAAGTTCAGGTTGGAAAGATAAAGGATCCACTGTGTCCGTAGTGAGTAGGTTGATAGGATTACCGAAGGATATACCGTAACCAAAGGGAGAAAAGAGGACCCCCTGTGGTACATGATGGCTCACTCTACACTTTATCCTGACGGCGTAACGCCCACGTTTGAGAACCACCGTATCTTGGTCCCTTAGGCCCAATCTGTCTGCATCGACAGGATTGATAGCCACGAAAGGTTCTTCCTCGCCTTTAAGGAGCTGTGGAACTTTGCCCGTACGTGTCATAGTGTGCCACTGGTTCTTTGTTCTACCTGTTATGAGAATCATCTGCCCTCCCGTTGTTTCTTTCTGAACTGGATCTATTGGGTACATGCGAGCCTTTCCTGTAGGTGTGGGGAAGCTCCCGTTGGGATAAAGCCACCTTCCACCCCACCTTCTAGGTAGATCCCTGTAGGAAAACTCTGAGATGTCACATACTCTGCCCTTGGTCAGTTGTTTAAGTTCATTAAAGATGTCTTCAGAGGAGGTGTAGGGAAAACTCTTGCCGAAGCCAAGCCTTTCAGCCAGCTGGGTAAAAATCTGCCAGTCAGGCCTTGCTTCCCCCGGTGGATGGGACCACCGTCTGCACAGGGTGATAGTTCTGTCGGAACCTGTCATGGTCCCTTCCTTCTCACCTAGCTGAGCTGCAGGTAGCACCAGGTTGGCAAAGCTCACTGTATCGTTAAAGTAAGCGTCTTGTACTACAAGAAAAACCTTTCTCAAAGCTTTCCAAACCTTGCCCAAAGAGGGAAGTGTTACTGCAGGATTCGTTGCTACAACCCAAAGGAACTTGATCTTACCTTCTAGAATAAGATCAACAGCTTCCATCACGGTGGGTCCGGGTTTATCCCTTATACTGCCTTCCGGTATACCCCAGAAGCTTTCCACCTGATGTCTGTGGTCCTTGTTCCTCACATCTCGGTAACCAGGCAACGCATGCGATAGATACCCCATCTCTCTACCACCCATGGCGTTTGGCTGACCTGTAAGAGCAAAGGGAAAACCCTTTTCGCCCACCCTTCCCGTTGCTAAATGAAGATTCATCAAAGCTATGTTAGTGGCAACCCCGGAGGACGATTGATTTATACCCTGACACCAAAAGCTTATAAGCTTCTTGGAAGTGGCGTAGAGTTCGGCAAGCTTTATGATTTGAGAAAGAGGTACGTTGCATAGAGAGGACACAAGAGAGGGAGCATACTTAGTTACTGTTGTTAAGGTTTCCTCGAAACCCTCCACGCAGTAGGATACAAAGTCTTTATCAATGCACCCTTCCTTGTAAAGAACGTAGAGCACGGCGTTAAAGAGAAAAGCGTCGGTGCCTGGCTTCAGTTGGATATGCATATCAGCGTGCTTAGCCGTTTCAGTTTTGAGAGGATCTATAACCACTACGTATGCTCCCGCATCGTGCTTCCTCTTGAGGACTCGTTTGTAAATCACGGGGTGTGTCCAGGCAGCGTTGGATCCTACGAAAACAAAGGTATCTGAGTCATCTATATCATCGTAGCAACCAGGGGGACCGTCAGATCCAAAGACCAATCGGTAAGCGGTGGCGGGCGTAGCCATACATAATCTAGAGTTGGCATCCATGTTGTTGGTTTTCAGAAAGCCCTTCACCAGCTTTACCATTACGTATATATCTTCTGTCAGAAGCTGTCCAGAAAGGTAAAAGTAAACCTCCTCACCATCAAGGCTTTTGAGTATGGAGGAAAGAATGTCGTATGCTTTATCCCAGCTTATCTCCCTGAAGGGTCCATCCTTGTTTTCCCTATAGAGGGGTACTGTTATACGTCCACTGTCCATCATACGGGGGTAATAGACGGGTTTTTGGCAAAGGTCTCCCCGCGTAGCAGGATGTTTCTTATCTCCCCTCACCCTCCCCTCTTCCCACAGGAGGCCACATGCCACCCCGCAGAAGGGACATTGAAAAGGTACACTCATGCCACTTTCCTCAGTACGTTAGTCAGGTAATACAGCAATTTCTCTTTGAGCTGTGCATACTCAGCCGTTTTCACCATTTCCAGCCTGTTCCTTGGCCTCGGGAGTTTAACTTCCAGGATATCAAAGACGGTAGCCGCAGGACCGTTACTCATAACCACTATCCTGTCGGAGAGGTATATGGCTTCTTCTATATCGTGGGTCACCATAAGACAGGTGAGTCTTTTGTCTTCCCATATCTTCAGAAGCTCCTCCTGTATAACAGCTTTGGTTAGGGCATCCAGAGCTCCGAAAGGTTCATCCATGAGAAGGAGCTTAGGTTCCACTGCAAAGGCGCGCGCCAGCGCCACCCTCTGACGCATTCCCCCAGACAACTGAGGTGGTTTCTTGTAACGATGCTCGTATAAACCTACCAAGCTCAAATAGTAGGCCACACGATCCTTTAGCTCCTTCTCACTGAGGTTAGGTAGGGCAGATCTCACCGCTACCTCTACGTTGTCCCAGACGCTCAGCCACGGTAAAAGGCTGTAGTTTTGAAATACCATAGCTCTGTCTGGACCAGGAGCATTTACCTCTCTTCCATCTAATATCACACTACCTGACGTTGGGGGTAACAGTCCGGCCACTATAGAGAGGAGGGTGGACTTACCACATCCCGAGTGTCCCACCAGTGCCACAAACTCACCCCTGTTTACAAGGAGGTTTACATCTTTCAAGACCTGATAATTACCGAAAGATTTACTGACCTTAAAAACCTCAAGAAAGGCCCTCATGCCTGAAACCTCCTTTGAAGTTTACCGAACACACTGTCCAGTACAAGGCCAACGATTCCTATGATCAGTAGAGCTGATATAACCTTCCTTAGGTCAAGGGCGTTCCACGAATCCCAGATGTAAAAACCTATCCCCGTCCCCCCAGCCAACATTTCGGCAGCTACTATAACCATCCAAGCTATACCCATACTTATCTTTAGACCTGTCAGTATGAAGGGTAAGGTATAAGGTAACACTACGTATCTCAGGTAAGTCCACCTGGAGAAACCAAAGACCTTCGCCACGTTCCTGTAGTCTTCTGGTACAGAGGATGCGCCGTAGGCAGTGTTTATCAGCGTAGGCCAAAGGGAGGTGATAGCTATGGTAAACACAGCCGCCTGGTGCGATGCTTGGAAGATGGCGAGTCCTATGGGAAACCAAGCGAGGGGTGACACAGGCCTAAGGGTCTGTATGATGGGGTTGAACATGGTCTGTAGCTTGTTCCACATACCTAAGAACAATCCAAGAGGCACCGCCACCGAACTTCCTATAAGAAAACCCAAGAACACCCTCTTGAGGGAGTAAAGAAGTTGCCACCCTATGCCCTTATCGTTGGGTCCGTTGTCGTAAAAGGGATCCCTTAAAAGGTGATAAAGGGTCTGCAGGGTGGTAAAAGGTCCTGGGAGGTCCCTGACCACGAAGTGCGACAGGAACCACCACAGGATAAGGAAGGTAAACACGCCCAGCACGTAGAGGAACGCCTTCTGTAAACCATCGAAAACAACTCTAAACATAGGCTTTCCACTCCACCCAGTGCTCAGTTTTACCCTTCCTGTTTCCATAATCACACCTCCCTTACCTTGTACTTTTTGATGGAACCCTCAGGATCATTGGGGTCAAACACCACACCATCTATGAAACCCTTAAGCGGTTTCATATCGTCTTTTGGAACAGGTATACCCATCTCCTGTGCTACCTTTACGTAAAAGTCCTGCATCACTATAGCATCTGCAACAGCTTTGTAGTTGATAGGTTCCTTCACCATTCCCCATCTCCTGAACTGGGCTAAGAAGAAAATGGCGTGGGATTTCCTCGGAAAGGGTACCTCACCGTTTTTGAAGAAAAGCATGTAATCATCCTTGTAGACATGCTTACCTATACCCAGATCGTAAACGCCCATAAGTCTGCTCTCTATGGCAGAGACAGGTGCGTTGACGTACTTCTGCTGACTCAATATCTTTGCCAACTCCTTGCGGTTCCCCATATCGTCACACCATCTGGCAGCTTCCAGTACAGCCTTCATTATGGCCTTTACCTCTTCTGGATTTTGGCGCATAAACTCCCAGTTAAAGGCAAGTACCTTCTCAGGATGATGTTTCCATATATCCTGAGAAGCTATATGGGTGAAGCCCACGCCTTCCAACACCCCCACAGCGTTCCACGGTTCTCCTACACAATAGCCGTCCATCCTACCCACCTTCATGTTGGCTACCATCTGGGGAGGTGGGTTTGGGATCACCCTCACATCTCTGTTGGGATTTACACCACACGCTCCTAACCAATACCTTAGCCATATATCGTGAGTTCCTCCCGGGAAGGTCATGGCGAAAGTGCATTCTCCTTCCTTTGCCTTTATCTCCTCTATTGCGGCCTTCACTTTGTCCAGTTCCCTGAAACCTACCTTTCCCTTAAACTTGTTGGAAAGAGTTATACCTTGGCCGTTGAAGCTTAGCGTCATGGGGATCGGTATTATCTTGCCCTTCGGGCCTGATATACCCATGTAAACGGAGAGGGGTAGTGAAAAGAGAGTATGAGAAGCTTTCAGTTCCCCATTAAGCAACTTATCCCTCACGTTGGGCCAACTGGCCTCCTTAGAAACCTCAACATCCACACCGTACTTTTTAAAGAACCCCAGTTCCTGTGCCACGACTACCGGAGCACAGTCCGTGAGAGGTATAAACCCTATCCTTATCTTGGTAGCACCACGGGATATGTAAGGACCTAATAGGGAAGCAGCAGTTCCGGCTAAGAAGCCTTTCAACACTTCTCTTCTGCTCGGCATACCTAAACCTCCTTTCAGAATTTTCTATACCTAAGCCATTTGCCGTTTATGGTAAGGAGCATGCGCTCTTGTCCGTCCTCTTCCACCTTCTGAAGATCCACCTTCATATCTATGGCACTCATGATGCCGTCACCAAACTTCTCGTGAGCTACATCGGCAAGGGCAGGTCCACGAGCTGCTTCGGCTTGTGTATAACCGTAAAACAACATGGCACAGTAAACTTCACTTCAGCAAGCTCCCGTATGTTTCTCCTCATAATCTTACCTCCCTACTCTTGGTTCTTATAGTCCACACTTCTTCCAGAGGACACACGAAGATCTTCCCATCCCCCACCATCCCTGTATGGGCATGTCTGCTTATCAAACTCACCACCTGCTGTACCTTATCGTCCTCCACCGCTACCATGAGAAGCACTTTTGCCACCTCGGGCCACCTTTTTTCTCCTACCTGTAACCCACCCTCCCTACCCCTCCCTACCACGTCTATAACTGTTATCCCTGTGAAGCCCTCTTTTTCTAAAGCCTCCATAACCTCATAAAGCAGCTCTGGCCTTATGACAGCCTTTATCATCTTCATGACAAACCCCTCACCACGAAGATCTTCCCATCACCGTAGTACCCCGTATGAGCAGATTCAACGACCTTCTCAATCACCTCTTGGTACAGGGTGTCCTCAACCCATGTTATGATCAGCGTTTTGGGAAGTAAAGATACGAGCAGTCCCTTTTTTGTTTTGTATCCTACCCCTCCCTCCTTCCCTCTTCCTTTCACCGTTTTTGATACGTAGCTAAGTCCCATACTTGACAGAGTGTTTTTAACATCCCCAGCTTTTTCCCTTCTAACAATAATAAGAAGCTCCTTCATTAATGAACCCCCAATAAGTTATTGGTTCAAACAGGCATAAAGCTTTTCTTCCCTTTTAATGAGATTATCGGCGAGAAGGTGGTAAACTTCTTTCCACGCTTCTATGATTTCATCTTCCACTCCAAATTCAACCATAGCTTTATAGAGAGCCTTCCAAACTTTTTCGTAATGTTCAGGTTTTACACCAGCCCTCACATGAGATAGTGCTATCTTCTTAAAGGAAGTTTCTAATACATCAAGTCTTTCTAAGTTATGAGCGACCGCAAGAAGTGCACCTGCAAGCTTTTTTGAATTGTCACCTTCAAACATGTTTCTAAGTTCAGGATTTTCCTCAAAGAGGATCTCATACATCCTGGATGTTAGTTCCTCACCAGAAGACGAAAGAAAAGGTATACTCCTCTTGATCCTTAACTTCACTTGTTCATCCATCTCTTACCACCTCCGTTCGTGTTTTTTGCAAAAACCTTGCCAATTCACCCTTAACGAAAAATCTACAGAAACGCAGACTAACCTGTGGAGGTGTTTCTACTTTGTAGTAAATTTGTTAACATTTTTGTAAGTTTGTTAACAATACTTCTACACACACCCTTTTCGGTCCATACATCATCTACACACCTGGAAGAGGGTATATTGGCACACTTTTTGCAAAACAAGAAGGTAGGAGGATTAGGGATGAGAGTGGCTGTGATAGGAGGAGGAATCGCCGGCAGTGCTATGGTGGAGGAGCTCCTCCGTCTTGATCCAGATACAGAAATACATCTCTTCTGTGGGGAAGGAGTTCTACCTTACAACAGGGTGCAGTTGGCGGATGTGCTTTCTGGAAAGAAACTCTTTACCCAGCTTGTGTTACACAGCTGGCAGTACTATGAAGAAAAAGGTGTGCGCTTACACTTTCAAAAGGTGGACAGGTTATATCCCCACAGGAGGTTGCTGATCACCGAGAGGGGAGACGTTTACTCCTATGACAGAGCTGTTATAGCCACGGGTAGCGTGCCACTCCTTCCTCCCATCAAAAAAACACACCTGAAGGGTGTTTTTGTTCTGCGAACAATAAAGGACGTGTACGGTATGCTGGATATGCTACCCCTGTCCCGTAGAGTTGTTGTGATAGGTGGAGGGCTGCTGGGAGTGGAGAGTGCCAGAGCAATCAGGGACTCAGGTGTTGATGTGTTTCTGATCCACATTATGGACACCCTCATGGAGCAATGGATAGATAGGCAATGTAGCCAGCTGGTAAAAAATAAGCTGGAACGTCTAGGTATAAAAGTACTCCTTTCAAAAAGAGTGGAGGAACTGTTGGGAGAAAAAAGAGTTGAAGGTGTGCGCTTCTCCGATGGAGATACTTTAGAGGCGGATATGGTCTTACTGGCTACAGGGATAAGAGCCAACACGGATCTTGCGGTAAGATCAGGATTGAAGGTAGAAAGAGGAATCTTGGTGGACGACTATCTGGAAACATCGTCACAGTATGTATATGCTGTGGGAGAGTGTGCCCAGCACAGGGGCAAGATTTATGGTATCGTAGCTCCTATCTTAGAACAGGTAAAGGTGTGTGCTAAGAACATCATCTACGGGAACGTGGAGAGATACGAAGGATCACCCTCTTACACTATTCTCAAAGTTCCTGAGATCCGTCTTGTATCGGGAGGACGCGTACATGAGGAGGAGGGGGATGAGGTGTTCGTGTATATGGATAACGATAACTACAGGAAGGTGGTGCTGAGGGAAGGTAAGCTGGAGGGCTTCGTACTTCTAGGAAACTTCTCAGGCTTATCCCAACTTCTTGATGTCATGAAGAAAGGTGTCAACGCCAAACACCTCTTTCCCAACATTCTCCTGTCGGATATACTCCGTCCATCTACCACGGAAGATCTAGTGGGAAAGACGGTGTGCAACTGTAACGCCGTCAGCTACGAAGATATTCTCAATGCCATAAAGTTGGGAGCCAAGTCTCTGGAAGATATACAGAGGATGACGCGCGCATCCACATCCTGTGGGAGCTGTATCCCTTTGGTGGAGAACATATTGCAGCAGCATGTAAAGATTCAAAGAAAGGTGAACCGTGTTGAAGAGTACAAGAGAGAACGTCACCCCTTCTCGGTAAACCTCAGAAAAAGGCTGGAGGAATGGGCAGAGGAAGGGGATTGGCAAAAGGTACCTGAGGAAGACAGGGAGTACGGGTTGAAATGGTACGGAGTTTTTTACAGAAAGGCAACGCCTGGTTATTTCATGGTAAGGATCAGGATAACCAACGGTGTGCTTACAGCCCAACAAGCGAAGGTGATAGCTCATCTTGCCAAGAAGTTTGGGAGAAACGAAGTAGATATAACTTCTAGACAGCAGATACAGCTTCGTTGGATAGAACTAAGATACCTTCCGGAGGTTTTAGCAGCGCTGGAAACGGTAGGACTAACCACCCTTCAAACAGGAATGGATAATGTAAGAAACATCACCGGGGATCCCCTCTCAGGACTACATGAGGAGAATGTTATTGACACAGTATTCATAACCAGAAGAATGACGGAGATATTTTTAGGTAAAATTCAGTACGCTAATCTTCCGAGAAAGTTCAACGTAGGTGTTCTTGGCTCTATTCGTGATATGATAAACTGTAAATTCAATGACCTTTGTTTTTATCTTGCAAAAAAGAATGGCAAATATGGCTTCAATGTGTATGCCGGTGGTAAAATGGGTTCCGGTGGACCAAATGAGGCATGGAATTTAGACATATTCGTAGAACCTTACGACGCTATATGGATCTTAAAAGCAGTTATCGAAATATACAATGATCTCGGAAACAGAGAAGACAGGAGTAAAAACAGGCTACATTTCCTCATAAGAGAACTGGGAGTTGAGGGGTTCAGAGCAGAGTTGGAAAAAAGAATGGTAAAGAAGTTACCTGCTGCAGGTGAAGATATGGTAAGATGGTGCGGTGAGCGTGAAGGACTTATAAGGTTAAGAAACGGTCTATACGCTGTGCCCCTCATAGTACCTGCGGGTATATTCACCGGCGACGCACTACAGAGAGCTGCGTGGCTGGCACAGAAGTACGGTAGTGGGGAGCTACGACTGTCTACGTATCAGCGCCTCTTTATAGTGAACGTTCCCCAAGAGAATCTAAATCAGCTCCTCAGTGACCCGTTGTTGGACAAGTATCCTATATCTACGTCTCCCTTCTTCACTGGTCTCATAGCGTGTCAGGGAAGCAGGACATGTGCCTTTGGCGTAATAGAAAATAAACCAGACGCCTTGAGACTTGCTGATTATCTTAGCAGAAAATACAATACCAGTATCCCTATCAGGATGCATTGGTCCGGTTGTGCCAAGGGTTGTGGTCTCCATGGTGCAGGAGACATAGGCTTTGTGGGTACAAAGATGAAAGTAGATGGTGAGGTAAAGCTGGCTGTGGACGTCTTCTTAAGAGGTAAGAAGATAGACACGGTACCTTTGGATTCTTTAGAAGCATATGTGGAAAAACTTTTTGTGGATAACTTCCTGCAGGAGGTGAAGGATGAAGGTTCTGGCCATCCGGCATGTCAGAGCTGAACACCTGGGACTTCTGGAGAAGGTACTGAAGAATATGAGTATGCAGATATTTTACGTGGACACTGCTGAGGGACAGCGGGTACAAGGTGATCTCTCTGAGTACAGTATGGTGGTGGTGTTGGGAGGATACATGGGCGCTTACGAGGAGGATCTGTATCCCTTTCTTTCTTATGAGATGAGACTCATGGAGAGAGCTCTGAAGGAGGATGTGCCGTTATTGGGCATATGTTTGGGAAGTCAGATGCTGGCAAAAGTGTTGGGAGGGAAGGTGTACAAAGGAGATAGGGGCAAGGAGATAGGATGGTACAGAGTGCACAAAGTGGGACATCATCCCTACTTCCAACACTTTCCTCAAGAAATGGTAGTTTTTCAGTGGCACGGTGATACCTTTGATTTACCTGAGGGTGCTCACCTTATCTACTCGTCAGATCTATACCCACACCAGGCCTTTGTGTACGGTAGAGCAGTGGGTTTGCAGTTCCACTTGGAAGTGGACATTCCTATGGTGAGGGAGTGGGTGAGTTTGTACAAAGATGAACTTGTTCAGGAAGGTGTAGATGCATCATCCCTCATACAGGTGGACGAAGAGATAATAAAGACCAACACCTATCTGGCTGAAAGTCTCATAAGGGAGCTTTTAGGTGTTCCACACGGAGGTTGTAACGGGTCAGGATAAGGGAAGGATCATCTTCAAGGGTATGATCTTCCAGAGGTACAGAGAAAGGAGAGTGAAGTAGCTTGTGCATCTCCTGAGGAGAGAGTAGCGTAGGTATGCTTAGTCCCGCTTTGGTACCTCCCCTCCTTCTACCCACACTGGCCGTCGTCTGAAGGTTAAAGCCTAAAAGCCACAGACTCTTCCTCACTGCGAGAGAAGACGTATAGGATATCCACACACCCTCTATATCCATAAGCCTTTTTACCTGCAGCAGAAACTGTAAAGTCCACAGTTCAGGGTTTTTCAGAGGAGAGAAAGCGTCGTGAAAAACCACATGAGCTTCAAAGGAACTCACCTCCGTTATCTTCTTCCTGGCGTCTCCCAAAAGAAGTTTGAAGGATATTCCTTCTTTTTCAAAAGCAGGTAGGTTTTCCCACAGGAGGCGCTGATAGTACCCGTATGGTTCTGGCAAAAGGGGAGGATTTTCCATCAGTTCTTTTTCAAAGGAAAGAACATATATCTGAAGATGTCTGTTTTCATCTCTCAGATGCTTTATGGCTACCGCCACGTTGTAACCTAGTCCAAAACCTATATCCAGGATCCTGATCTCCCTCTTCTCCTTCGCCCGTTGCAAGATTCCCGAAGGGTAGAGAAACTTTTCAAGACATTCCGTGAGGGCACCAGCCGTTACACTGTGATAGGGTTCTCCATAAAGGGGATGAAAAACGGTGAAAGTACCATCAGCGGTGAGGATCATACCGCCACTATCCTTAGGATATCCTCCACACTCACTTTACCCAATCCCTCCAAACCGTAAGGAGCCTCCACGTAGGGTACCGTAAGACTCTCTCTGAGAACCTCACCCTCCACTTTGTTTATCACTACATATACAGGAAGAAACTGGACCTCTTTGAGGAGTGTCTCAGCCTCCTGAAGGGAGAGGGGATCTCTGTTGGCCACTGCAAAGAGAACACCCCTACTCTTGAGGGTTTCAAGTAGGAAGGCCACCTCCTTTTTCCTCTCTTCCAAAGCGTTGACAAGGTCAGCTTTTCTTCCCATAAACCTGTCCACCCTCTCCTTCTCCGATGCCAGTGTGAGGATAAACCTAAACCACTCGTCAAGATATGTGAGACTGCTTACCCACCTCAGCAGCTGCCCTGTAGGAGCAAAGTCCAAAACCACGTAGGAGTAATGGGGGAGAAGCTGAGCCAACTTATGCATACTGGCCGTTTCCAAAGCTGTCGGAGAGGAAGCTATGTAACCGGCCATTTTTTTAAGAGCCTTTATCACCTGTGGAGCTACCAGCTCCTCCATTAATCTCAAAACCCTTTGGGTATACTCCTCAGCTTCCCTTTTGGCGTCCAGCTCCAGAACCCACAGATCCTCATGTACTTCCCTAAGATGGGGTGCTGGTTCAATTCCCAATATACCACTTATGGAGTGGGCCGGATCTAAAGAAACCAAAAGGGTTTTTCCTAAGGAAGATAACCTTAGGGCTACCGCGCAGGCGAGAGTACTCTTACCGGTACCCCCCTTTCCTCCAAAGAGAACAACTTTTCTTAGCAGCACGGTATGAAACTGAAAGGAGATTTTTCCATACCTAAGGACCTGTGCCAGAGGTGAAACTCCTCCACCAGGAGAGGATAGAGATCTAAAGCGTACACACCAAGGGGGTTATCTAAACCAAAGTACTCCATAAAGACAGTAAGGAGGAGAGCGTCCCCCAAATGGCGGTAGGACGCCTCCACAGGTTTCTTAAAATGTAGCAGTATAAACTGATGAACTAAATCCTTCACTTGAGGGAGAGAATCCACTTAACCAGCTGTTTTGCTTCCTGATCCGTCACGTTCTGAGGGGGCATAGGTACGGATCCCCACACACCTGCACCACCCTTTTGGATCTTAGTTACCAGATGGGCTTCCGCATCGGGTTTCCCGGCGTACTTTTTAGCTATATCCTTGAAGGCAGGTCCCACCTTCTTGGTGTTCACGTCGTGACAGGCAAAGCAACCTTTCTGTCTGGCCAGCTGCTCGTTGGCCATGACAAAGCTTACGGCTCCTGCCAGCATCACCAACATCGCTTTCTTCATACTTACACCTCCTTAAAAAGTTTCTGTTATTATATTACACACAACAGGATGAAGATAGTATGAAAATAGGTGTCTTTGATTCAGGTATAGGTGGTCTTACCGTACTGAAGGCCATAAGGGAAAGATACCCTAAGGTGGATCTTCTTTATCTGGGAGACACCGCCCGTGTGCCTTATGGAAGTAAATCTAAGGAGACGGTACAACGGTACAGTATAGAGTGTGCTGAGTTTTTGTTGGGACATGATGTGGATCTTGTGGTGGTGGCCTGTAACACTGCCAGTGCTTATGCTTTGGATCTCCTGAGGGAAAGATTACCTGTGGAAGTGTTCGGCGTTATAGAGCCGGGTGTAGAGGAGGCTCTCAGGGTATGTACATCGGGCAAGGTGGGGGTGATAGGAACACGAGGAACTATATCCAGTGGTGCTTACCAGAACCTTCTCCAAAAAAAGGGTGTTAAGGTGTTAGCTAAGGCTTGTCCCCTCTTTGTACCACTGGTGGAGGAAGGGATGGTAAGAGGGCCGGTGGCAGAACTTCTTGTGGAGCATTATCTGAAGGATCTTAAAGAGTCTGGAATAGACACCCTCATATTGGGATGCACCCACTACCCTCTTTTGAAGGATGTAATACAGGCTTATATGGATGGTACCGTTATAGTGGATTCAGCTCACGCAACCGCCAGATGGATAGAACGTTACGTGAAGGATGAGGGAAACTCTTCCCTAAGCCTATACTTTACCGATGACTCCCCCATCATACCCAACATGATAAGACTCATACTGGGAGAAGATCATCCCTACGAAGTGATATCTACTCTCTGTAGACTCTGACCAACTTTAGCATATCTCTCTTTGACATTCTTAAGGCACGTGGACCCTCTTGGAGAAAGGCGTACAGCATAAGTATCTTGTCATCAAAGAGATGACCCTCTTTGTTCCTCTCTAAAAGCTCTGTGAGTTTTTTCACCTCCTTGGTAGCTTTTTCCTTGTCCAGTCCTCTTTCCTCTACTAAGATCTCTAAAAGAGAGTTCTCTCTGTCCTTTATGGACTGGAGTAGATACTCTACCTTTTCTCCTAGGGGAGGTGCAGGTATTCCCTCCCTGTGTAAAAACCTTCTGAGAAGGTTGGCCCTTATATGACCTATGCCCTTTACACCTGCTATAGAGGAGTACTCGGGTCTCACACCGTATTTGACAGAATGAACAAGCCTCAGTATCATTTCTTCTCCATAGTCACACATCCCGTATCTCTGAAGGTCCAGCATAAGTCGCAACAGCCACAGAGCGTCTGTTCCCAGATAAGAGAACTCTCCCGGTGGATGGCTTATGTTGGGATACTTGAAGGTAAGACCCTCTACGTAGAAGAAAAACTGATGAGTGTTGTCCTCAAAACATCTTTCACCACACGGAGTTATTTGAGTAAGCACGTAATGGAAGTCTTCTTCGAAACTTTCTCCTCCTTTCACAAAATCTAAAAGACCATCCAGCTTCTTGGTATAAAGAAGAGGCCTTATAGCTATAACGGGATCCAGATCCAAACGCTGTCTTCTGAGAAACTCCTCCAAGTAGGTAGGATATATCCCGGTTCTGACACACAGAAAACCCTTTGGTGTAGGCTTTCCCCCTGAGAGAAAACCGTGGTTGTAGAGAAACTCTTCCACCTCCGAGAGGGTGTTTCTGTTTAGGTTTTTGCAAGCTCTGAAACGCATAAGAAACCTTACAAAATCCTTCCCGTGGTAAAGGTGTCCCAAAAGCACAAGAAAACTGAGGGTATCTTTGCCTATAGAGGTTTCCCAACTTTTACTGTCCTGGAGGGCGCACTGTAGATTTTCCTTCAGTATATCCTTCCTTCTTCCATAAACTAAAAGATCGCTAAACCCCTCCTCTCTGATACCAAGCCTCCCGGCTCTTCCTTCCATCTGGAGTATGTCTAAAAGATCTGGGAATATCTTCCATAACCCTCCTCTTTCGGGAAAGATGTTCACGTAAATCACCACCCTGTCGGCAGGAAGATTAACACCGTATGCCAAGGTTTGAGTGGCCACCAGGATATCCAAAGAACCGTCCCGAAAAGCTTTCTCTATAGCATCTCTCTCCTCCTTAGGAACATCGGCGTTGTGAAAGGCCACCTCAGGCTCTCTTTCCTCCTTCTCAAAGGGCACTGTTTCGTTGAAAACTCCTATCTTTTCTCTCTCGCAAATCTCCAGAAATTTCCAGCCGAGAGATTTTTTAGGTACGAAGAGAATAACCTTCTCACCGGGTTTTTTAAGTTGGTAAAGGGTTTGGAGAAGTGCGTGTGCTACCTTTTCGTCATCACGAGTATTTATCTTTATATCTTTGCCTAACAGTTCTTTTAGATCGTGTATTCTTCTATGAAGGGGTACAGGTCTCCATGCACTTTGTAAAAAGAGATCTACCTTCATCCAGCTGGCGAGTTCTTCCGCGCCGGGTACGGTAGCAGAAAGCCCCAGGAGAGGTATACCTCTGTCCAAAGCGTACACCATGAGTTCTTCCACCACCCACCTTTTGAGAATCTGGTGAACTTCGTCCACCACTACACCCACCACGTCCTCCGTCCAGTCTGACCTGTTGCGCAGAGCAGACACAAAGCTTTCGTAGGTAGCCACCACCACCCTACCCTTCACCTCCTTTATACTCTCTATTACTCTGTCTCCTGTCCTTACTTCCAGATCTTTCCCATAATACCTACGAAGTTCTCTGGCTTTTTCGTAAACGAGAGACCTTGTAGGAGCGGTGTAAACGAGCCGACCTTCCTTCTGTCTCTTCATGAAAATAAGAGCCAGGAGGGACTTGCCGGCAGATGTAGGAGCACATACTAAAGCGGAGCCTCCTTCGTAGGTGTGGAAAAACACCGTTTGGAGGGGATTGAGGAGAGGATGCGGTACCCTTTCGTCCAGAAGGTAAGCGGGAAGAAGGGGAGAGATGTTCTTCTCCCAATAGGGTTCCTCCACCCATACCGCTTTTCCCTCCGGCGGAGATAGGCTGAAGTAACTCTCTGTGAGAAGTTTTATTTTCCGCATCAACTCATTTTCTCCCAAAGCCTCTCCATCTGCTTGAGTTCTTTGTCAAACTTAAACCTCATGTTGGGTACGTACTTGATGTCAAGACTTTTCATAAGTTGATGGCGTATGAAGCCTTTTGCCTGCTCCAGAGCCTTTTGAATCTTCTCCTCTTCCCCCTCCGTTAGAGTGGTGTAGTAGACCGTCATATCCTTCATGTCGGGCGAGAGTTCTATACGGGTTACGACAACCTCCTTGAGGCGCGGGTCCTTAAGGTGGTAAAGGATCAGATTGGCTATCTCCTGTTTGAGAAGTTCTCTTAGGCGCTCTTTTCTCCTTTCCATAGTATATTCAATAATATTATGGCTTTCAGAGATCTGAGAGAGTTCATAAGAGCCTTGGAAAAGGAAGGTGAGCTCTTCAGGGTAAAGGAAACTCTGTCACCTATATTGGAGATAAGTGAGGTCATAGATAGAGTATCCAAACTCCCAGGGGGTGGAAAGGCTCTGCTTTTTGAAAAACCAGAAGGATACAGTATACCTGTACTCGCCAACATGCTGGGTTCCGAGAAGAGGATAAAAATGGCTCTGGGATACGAGAATCTGGAGGATATAGGTTGGAAGTTGTACAAACTCCTGAAACCTGAGATACCCGGTACCTTTCTAGAAAAGCTCAAGAAAATACCTGAACTAAAAAAACTCAACGACTCTTTGCCTAAAAAGGTGAAGGACGGACCTATAAGGGAGAATGTAAAGACCAAGAACATAGACATACTGGATTTCCCCATACTCAAGTGCTGGCCTTTGGACGGTGGTAGATACATTACCTTCGGTCAAGTGATAACCAAAGATCCCGAGAGTGGTATAAGAAACGTGGGACTTTACAGAGTACAGGTCCTATCGCCTACCGAACTGGCCCTCCATTGGCAGATTCACAAAGACGGGAACCATCACTACTGGAAGGCCAAGAAGCTGGGTAAAAAGCTGGAGGTGGCCATAGCCATAGGTGGAGATCCCGTTCTTTCTTATGTGGCCTCCGCTCCATTGCCACCGGAAGTGGACGAGTATCTCTTTGCAGGCATAATAAGAGAGGACGGTGTGGAGCTGATAAAAGGCGTCACAGTGGATCTTGAGTATCCCGCTCATGCGGAGATAGTGATAGAGGGTTATGTGGATCCTAACGAGCCTCTTGTGGATGAGGGGCCTTTCGGGGATCATACGGGGTTTTACACACCTGTGGACAAGTATCCAAAGATGCATATAACCGCCGTACTGCATCGCAACAATCCTATATACCTCACCACCCTTGTGGGCAGACCACCTCAGGAGGATAAGTACATAGGATGGGCCACCGAAAGGATATTCCTTCCCCTAATAAAGTTTCAACTTCCTGAAGTGGTGGACTATCACCTACCTGCCGAAGGCTGTTTTCACAACTTTTGCTTTGTGTCTATAAAGAAGCGTTTCCCCGGTCATGCCTACAAGGTGGCCTATGCTCTGTTGGGTTTAGGGCTACTCTCCTTAGAGAAACACATCGTAGTGTTTGACGACTGGATCAACGTACACGACATAGGTGAGGTTCTGTGGGCATGGGGAAACAATGTGGATCCATTGAGGGATGTTCTCATCCTGAAGGGACCTATAGATGTGTTAGATCACAGCACCAACAGCGTAGGTTTTGGAGGAAAGATGATAGTGGATGCCACCACTAAGTGGAGGGAAGAAGGATACACACGCCAATGGCCATCTGTCGTAGAGATGATTAGAGAGGTTAAGGAGAAGATAGATAGACTTCTTGTTGATCCCAGAAGCTCTCTTAGAGAACTCTTCCGCACGTGAGGATTTCATCTCCTTTTCATCTTTTCGGGTAAAAGATATTAGAGAAGGAGGTGATGTTATGAAGAGGTTGAGCTTGTTACTCCTTCTGGGAAGCATGGCTGTCTCCTTTGCCCACGAAGAGATAAAGGCCTACATAGGTTTAGGCACACCTTACTGCTACGAAAGGAAAGTGGTGTATATAGAAAGACCTCCCTACTATTACTATCCTGCACCTGCCAAGGTTATCATTATAGAGAAACACAAACACAAGCACAAACACTGGAAGAAAGTAAAAATATGGGAAGAGGAGGACTAAAGATCCTCTTCTAAGAGATCTATAGGCTTTCTACCTGCAAAACCTTCGTCCAGCTCGTGCCAGTACATGATGGTATCCTCTCCCTCTTTCCAACACAGCCATATGTATCTGTTCTTGTGAAAGGATAGAAAGTCTACCAGTATGGGATCTATACCCTTTATGACTCCACCTAAGGCTTCTATCTTCTGGAAGAGGGACCGTATCTCAGAATCCAGATCCTCTACGTGACTTCTCAGGTACATTCTTTCCAGATCATCCTCCTCTTCCTCCAGTCTTGCGTAGCACTGGGCCAACTCCTCCCTCTTTATGTTTATCTCTTCCACTATAGGTTTTATAAGCACCAACGTTTCTCGAGCTGAGTCCAGATCAAAAACCTTCATCTCCATACTAACTAATTTAAAAGCATAAAGACGGTGGAGCAACAGTTAGGAGACACTACAGGTTCAATACCTAGCTGTCGCGCGTAAGTAACCACGCCTTCGGCAGGGAAGGTTATACCGTTAACCCCCGCATAGAGGGCGTACACATCTAACTTTACCCTCTCTTGACCTGCGGGCCGTGCACAACCTATAACCACAGGCCTGGTAGGTATCTGCTTACGGGCATAAAGTATAACCTTGGCACACTCTTCGGGAGATGGTGGTGGAAGGAGTTGAAATCTGGCCTTTCCATAGTAAGGCATCACTACTACTAAAACAAGAGCATCAGGGTCGTAATGGGATATCATGTCTATAGCTCTGTACTCACCTTTTATCTTACCGTAATGCAGACCTATTATTACGTGAGGTACTATATGGTGCTGGTACTTTTTGAGAAAATACAGAGATCTGTCGTAGTCTGCCGTTGTTTTATGGGGTAACTTGTAAACCTGAGCTATCGTTTCATCATCACCTATTATGTCTATCAACACTGCGTCAACTTTTGCTTCCTTAAGACCCTTCGCCAGATCCTCATCCACCAAACCTACGTGGCATGTTACCAGCATCTGGAGATCTTCCTTTATGCGAGCCATGGTATCTAGGAAGGGGTAGAGTTCCACAACGCCATCTTTGTTGGAACCACCCGATATCAGCAGTCCTTCTACTCCCTTCTCCTTAAGGTTCTGTGCTACCTGCATCAGCTCATGGGGTGTGGTGGCAGGTATCATGTGCCAGAGTATCTTTGAAGCACAGTGATCACACATAAGCTCACACTGCTTTCCTGTTATAGATATGTCCACAAACTTAGGGCCACCTTTTACGGAAAAGTCATCCACCTCGTAGTGTTTAAAACCAGGACTGTGAAAGAAAACCCTATCACCGAAGTTTCTCTTCCTTATCTCCCACCCTTCCAAAAGTTCTTCCACTAACTGTTGATCCAGGGGTATATCTTCGAGGGAGGCGGGCAAAAACCCGCCTTTATCTTTTATCCACATTTGATACCCTTCTCGTTGGCCACCTTAGAGAGGGCATCCACCGCTGCCTGTCCGGTAAGAAGTAGCTTCACTTCTTCCAAGTTGGTGGGTTTTATACGCGCTATCCAACCTTGCCCGTAAGGGTCATCGTTGACGAGAGCAGGGTTAGACTTCAGAGCTTCGTTAACTTCCACTATCTCACCTGTTAGAGGTGTAGGTACAGGGCCAACCCACTTACCGCTCTCTATAGTGGCAACGCTCTTCCTCCTCTCTACGGTTCTACCCGGCTTCTTGGGTGTGTAAGCCACCAACCTACCCGCCATAGCAGCTGCTACAGAGGTGAGGCCTATAGTCCACGTACCGTCACCGTTGTCCTTGGCCCACGTGAAGGCGTTGGCCTCGGCATCCACGTCGTAGTATAGGTCCTCAGGTATGAGGCATCCGTTAACTACCGCCATGCTGCTACCTCCCTTCTATAGGATTTTAAAAAACCAGCACTTTATCAGCCTCTAGAGCCCTGAGGGCAAACTCGCTGGCTGGCACTACACCATCCAGCTCAGGTATGAGATCTTCGGGCTTATAACCCAAAGAGTCTATAGCTTGCTTGCAAGAGAAGAACCTCACACCTGCCTGTTTAGCATCCTTCATAAAGTCATAGACCGTTTTCAGCTTCTTACCGTTAGGACTAAGACAGTTTGGTTCCGCCGGCAGCAAACGTTCGGCTACCCCTTTTTTCAGCAGTCTGGTACCATCCATGTTGAAAAACATCTCTACATCAGCTTCGTTGGCTGCCATAAGAGCAGCTATGTAAAAAGGAGAGGCACATCTCCAAGGGGTCCTCGGTCCGCTGGTCATCAAGATTATCACCTTCATGACTCTATAGCCTTCCTCGCTTCTGCCTCGTCAGGAACACCCACAAAGACCAGCTTCCCGTCTATTATGGTGGAAGGAACAGCCCTCACCACCAGCTTCTTTGCCCACATCCTACCTTCAGGCTGAGCTACGTCTAGCACTTCGTACTTAAAACCGTACTCCGCTTGTAGTTTCCTCCAAAGAGCATCGGCATCGGGGCATGTGGCACACCACTGTGATACTAAGAGTATCACATGCTTGTCCTTCGCCGCCATGTTATGTACACCTCATACAGATTATATCCCACTCATCTATGTACTCCTTCATCTTTTCTATGGCCTGTGGACCGAAGAGGAGATCCCTTAAATCCCTCTCCAGATCCACAGGCTTGAGTTTCACTATCCAACCCTCACCGTACGGATCATAGTTGATGATGTCGGGCTGTTCTAGAACCTTTTCGTTTCTTTCAACAACCTCACCTTCCACCACAGCGTTGATGGGACCCGCCCATTTGCCACTTTCTAAGGATGCCACCGGCTTACCCTTCTTTATAAACTTCCCGGGTTCTTTTATGCGGGCATGTAGAAGCCTACCTGCTCTCACTTGTCCTACATCAGTGAGACCCATGGTCACAGTACCATCTTCGTTCACCTTAACCCATGTTTGAGTATCTATCTCGTAGTAGAGATCTAGGGGTATTATGCAACCGTTGTACTCCCACTCCTCTCTCTGGACATGCCCGCCTTCCAGACCCACGCTTTTCCTCCTTACACTAGACCGAGTCTCTTCAGAACAGGGATAGGATCCGAGAGATTGTCTTTCAGTTTTACATCGTTGGCGCTGTAACCGAAGGCAAGCCCAAGGAGCTGTGTAAAGTACGCAGCGGGTATATCCACGTCGGGAACTCCCTTCATCATCAACCTGTGACGGTACATCTCCAAAGATGCGTGGCACAGAGGGCACTCGGTAGCTATGATGTCAGCACCGTTCCTTTTGGCTGTCTGAAGAATCATCATGACGAACTTCTCTGAGACCTGTTCGTCGGACAGGGAGTGAGGACCACCGCAACACTGAGTGTGCATAGGTTCAAAAGGCACACTGGTGGCTCCCGCAGCCTCCAAGAGGGCATTCATATAGTACGGATGTTCGTCATCGTCGGCTGTTTCTCTCTTACGGGGCCTGGCGTCTTCCTCCTGACCCCCTGCGTGAGCGTAGGTCCTAGCATAAAAGTGAGGTCTGGTGTAGAGACAACCATAATAGTTGGCCACTTTAAGACCCTTCAAGGGTTTTCTTGTCTTCTCCCTGACTTTTTCCGGACCTGCCTCGTGGTAGAACCACTCCAGTATGTGATAGGTGTGGGGTATCTTGTCTAGGGGGTCCAAACCAGCCTCTCTCAGAAGGCTGTTTACTCTCTCGTATACTTTCTGATCTGTCTCCAGGAAGTACTCGGCTCTCTGAAGGGAGAAAGAACAACCGTTGCAGGGAGCCACTATGACGTCGTGCCCTTGCCTGCGTGCCAGTACCATGTTTCTGGCATTGAGGAGCATAGTCCCCATAAAGGTTACGTTTTTGGATTCCATGGCACCGCAGCAGTTGTAGTCTTCCAGATAGTCCAACTCAAGTCCCAACTCCTTCGCCACTATCCTTGTGGAAACATCGTAGGCTCTTGCAGCACCCTCCAAGGAACATCCAGGATAGTACGCCACTCTCTTTCCTATTACACCCATACTAAGATCCTGTTACCCGAGCACGTGTGTTGGCTCGGGTGCCGGGCTATTTGTAACGCGCCCTTTATGGGTGTCCAGAGACCCGGCAGGCGCCATTTGGACACCCTTTTTCTCATGTCAATGCTCCTTCTTCCTGCATAACTTTTCTCAAAACTTGTTTGAACCTGTTCCAGTTCTTGGTTCTAGGGTGGAACAGCATATGCTTAGCGTTCAGAACAAGGAAGCCTATGTTCATAGACTTGATGGGTTTTACAGTAAGTTGTTTGAGCCATTCGGGAGTCTCACCTATGAAGGGTATAGGCTTCTTAAGGATGGGATCCTTCACCACTTTGTAACCTTGTTTCTCAATCCAGCCAAACAGCAGCTCTCCATCTTCTATTCTACCGTACTCCAACACAGTTTCTGTAAAGAACTTATCGAACTTTTTAGAAGGATACTCATCTATCAGTCCTTTCTTGGCCATAACACGCAGTATGACCTTTAAGACCTCTTCCACGAGAACACCTTTGGGACATCTGTGAGTACACTTGTGACAGGAAACACACCTCCACATTACGTCTGCTCTCTTTTGAAGCTCATCTACCATTCCCAAACGAGCCAAATAGATGAAATGTCTAGGATTGTAACGTTCGTCCCAGTAGTTGTGTACAGGACAGGATGCCGTACAGTAGGAACACTGATAGCAGTTAACTATCGTTTTACCATCGGGAGCGTTCATTACCTCCTTTGCAAAATCTAGATCGTAATCGTCTATAACCCTAGGTAGTATGATGAGGTTCCAATCACCTGAAACGTCCACACCGTCTATAACCAACCTATCTTTTCTTAAGATCCTCTCAGGTTCTACCAAGCTCCTTTCGTGAATAGCCATGTCTCACACCTTATTACCCGAGCACGTGTGTTGGCTCGGGTGCCGGGCTATTTGTAACGCGCCCTTTAATGGGTGTCCAGAGACCCGGCAGGCGCCATTTGGACACCCTTTTTCTCATGAGCCTACCTCCATAATCTCATCCTTCCTCTGTACTCCCAGTAATCTTCTGGCCATAACTCCCGCAGGAGGGAAAAAGCCTTTAGCGCTGTGCATAGTAGAGAGTGTCATATAATCTACGTAAGTGGCGTATATCATAGCCAGGAATATGTCCACAAAGAGATAACCTCTTACCTTTATACCAAAGTCCTGAAGCTTTTCTTGTATCTGTCTGTATATCTGTTGAAACTCTTCGTAAGTTTCACCGTACATATGTCTTTTGGGAGGCTCTTCCTTAAGGAACACCACAGCACCACTCTCACTTTCAGGATCCCATATCCAACTGGTCCACAGCACGTATTCCTCCGGGAAGGTGAAGTGAAGGAGCTCGGAAGCTAAGTCTCTCGCAGCTCTCCTATCTACCCCCCTTATCTCCTTCACAAACTTCTCTACGCGCTCTTCCCAGCTGTCAGCTTTGCCATACAAGAGATCCGCAATGGCCTTCTTTAGTTTTTCTACACCAGTCTCCTCTAACAGTTTCTCCTTCTTTCTACGTACCGAGAATACCTTCTCCAGAACCTCCTTGAGTTCTTCCTCCGTAAGAGAAGGTAATTTCTCCCGCGCCAAGAGTTTCTGAAAGAGAAGGGACTTGGCGAGGAGGTCCTTGTAGAAGTTTTGAACGAACTCCTCGCCTTCTCCTAAGATCTTTATGAGGTAATCTCTCACCAAAAAGTCATCCAGTGTTGTTACTTTCTTCATACCGTCACCTTTGCTCCTATGAAAGTGGCAGCTTCTGCCGCAGCAGCCTCACCTTCTGATAGAGAGGACTCTATATCTATGGGACCTTTACATGCCCCTGCAATGAAGACTCCGGGTTTGTTGGATATTATGTTGGAACCTGATTCCTCAGAAGGTATGAGGAACTTGCTATCGGGATCCTGTGCAAGACCCAGTATCTTGGCCACCTTTTTGGTACCTTCGGATGGTTCCATACCCAGAACAAGTACCACCAGATCCATAGGCACTTCTGCGGGTCTCTGCACTATGGTATCCTCGTGCTTCACTCTCAGTCTTCCGTCCGCCGGGCTATAGGTTATCTCCGCTATTCTACCTCTTACGTACCTTACACCGTACTTTTCTTGAGGAGCCCAGTAGAAGGGATACTCCCAAGTACCGTAGGTTCTTACGTCCATATAGTAGCAGAAGACTTCTACATCGGGATAGTGTTCCTTGATTTCAGAACCTTGCAGACCGGAGAGAGCACAACCGTATCTGCAGCAGTGCACGTTGGTAACACCCAACTGCCTGTCTCTGGAGCCTACGCAGAAGACAAAGGCCACTCTCTTGGGAAGCTGTCCGTTGGAAGGTCTGTAAAGCCTACCTTCCCTAGAGAACATCTGCTCCAGCTCTAGGTTTGTGATAACGTCCGGATATATGCCGTAACCTAACTCACCCTTTCTCCTAGGGTCAAAGTGCTGAAAACCGGTAGCCACTATTATGGCAGCCACTTCATGGGTTTCGCCGTTGGAGAGTCTTACCTTGTAAGCGCCGGGCTCTCCTTCACAGGCCTCCAGTTCCGTCTTGAGCTTTACCTGCACGTTGGGGTTGCTTTCCACTTCCTTGATGTAAGGTCCCAAGACCTGTGACGGTTTCAGCTTACGAGGTATGAGGGTGTGGTAATCTTCCAGGATGGGCCTTCCACCCAGTCTGTCCTCCTTCTCCACCAGGATGGTGGGAACGCCCAACCTTCCTAGGGTTCTCGCCGCAGCGAGACCAGCAGGACCACCACCTACCACTAGCACACTCTTAGCCATATCTAACCTCCTTTAGTGGTGTTAAGGGGCGCAGAGCGCCCCAACCTTATTACGACTTGAAGAGAGGCATGTTGGCTGTTGCCGAAGCCTTTGGCTTACCTGTGGAAGTTCTGCTGTAAGGTTCATACAGGTCGTACTCTTTGAAGAACTCCATCAGCTGGTCGTATTTACCGGCCTTTTCCAATTCAGCTATGTACTTAACAGTGTCTTCCCATTCCTTCTTCAGTTCTCTCCAGTTGGTTATACCCATCTTTTCCAGGAGAGGTTCATAAGAAGAGCAGTTCCAGTAAAGTTGGACCACTTTGAAGGGATGTGCACCACATGCCAAAGCAGCAAACATAACGTCAGACATGACAGCCACAGGATAGTACATGCCGTGGGCCTTACCTATCCACTGGTTCTTTTCAAAGGTGGTGGTGCAACCGGTGTCGTGGGTTATTATCACATCCGCCTTCACCTCTTCGTAGATGACCTTCAGCTTCCTCTGTATAGCAAAGGACCTTGTAAACTCACGCTCGGTGAGGATGTGTCTGAAACCAAAACCACAGCAGTCGTACCAGGTAGAGTAGTCTACTACCTGTGCACCCAGGGCTTGCATAACAGCCGTGGATGCAGCGGGTCTTTGACCGTTGAACACCTCAGGATCGTAGGGGTAGTCATCAGCTATCATCTTGTAAGTGTGGCATGCGTTGTGGATGGCCACCCTCACGTTAGAGACATCTATTCCTTTGGCCTTACCTTCCTTTTGATAGAGTTCCGCTATCCTGTATCTCATAGCGTGGACCCACTCGGAGTAGTGGACTATTTCTTGGGGTATGACAATCCTTCCATCCTCCGTAAGTCTACCCAACTTCTTCAAAATAGGTTTTACGGCATCCCTAAGTTCCTTGTTCATTATGAGCTGTTCCCTCGTCTCTTTGTAGGAACCGAAGGAAGTTCCGCAGTGGATCAGAGGATAGTAACCTGTCTTCCAAGCTTGGTGCATGTTTCTCAGCCACACAGCTGCTAAAGCTACCGGGTTTGAAGTTCCTGATCCGTGATAGTTCCAAGCTGTACAAGAAGTTTGGTGAGGTTCGTTCAGGTAATCCAGACCGAACTTGTTCATGAACCAGAAGACGGATGCAGGATAGCCGGGTATGTTACCACACTGTCCACAGGACTTGTGATGCCACAGCTTGTTGGTGGGTATCAGCTTTATTCTACCCGTACGCGTGTACACGGGAACAGGTTGATGCTCCTCCGTTATCCTGTGAATGAGAATTTCACCCTTTGCTTCCAGCTCCTCCATCATTTCAAAGATGTGGTCGTAGTGGGCATCGTACTCCTTAACGGGGAAGGGTGGTTCTTCAGGGTACCTCAGCAAGCCTCCGGGGCTCGTGTAACCCCATTTTGAATCTAACTTAGCGTGTCCCATGGTAACACCTCCTTAGTTTTTTTTGGGGCTTCAACCCCCTTCATAAGCTCACTCCTCTTCCGCATACAGCTCTTGGTATCTCTCTTCGTTCTCTTCCACTATGTCCATTATCACGTTGTAAAGGTTAGGATCCAGTTTTTCCAACATCTCAAATATTCCGGTCTCTCTCCATATGGTGTACATCTCTATAGCGGTTTCCAGAGAAACTTCCCATGCGGTCTTTACCGATTTACCCACGTCAAAGGGGATGGCCATACGTTTTGCCCTTAGGTTTTCCATGTTGTCGGCCATCTTTGGACCCCAGTCAGGGAAGAAGTCAGGCTGAAGCATGTCAGCGGAGAGCTGGTTACCCGTTGTCATCACCTTAAGGAGAACTCTTCCGTAAGGTTTCAGAAGGTCCTTGGTAGCTTCAAAGGCGTTCCTTACAGCCACTTCCCGCATTATGGCCACAAGACCACCGGGGTTATTAACGAAGGGACACCTTATCCAACAGGTGAAACACTGGGAACAGGCCCATATGTATTCGTGCATCATATCGTAGAGGACCTCTACGTCCTCCTCCAGGAACCTCTGAACTATCTCTCTGGGAGAGTAGTCAAAAAACCTGTTGGATGGACATGAGGCTGTACAAACACCGCAGTTGAGACATCCAAACAGGTACTCCTTAAACCGGAAGTCCGACTTTACTTCCTCTATGACCCTTACCTTCTCTTCCCAAGGCACCGCCTTGGTTTTCTCTGATATAGGTATGTTATACCCATAAGGGTGTCCTTCCATGGCTAAACCTCCTACAAGTTCCTGTTTCACAATTTATGCACTTCCTCATAAAAGAACTTAAATTTTTCTTATGTATATATAAGCATGAGCTTATAAAGGACCACCAAAAGAGGGCTTCAGAGGGTAATAACAGCATACTCACCACTCATAAGCTTATCCAAGAAAGCGGCACCACCTATGATACCGTCACAGAGTTCCGGGTTCACATCCTCTTTCTTATACACGTCAGTAAGGTCCAAAGATGGCACGCAGAGGTATATCTTCACACCGGCCTCCTTAGCCATCTTAATAAAGTCATAAACCGTCTGCTCTACACCTGGCCTCACTTTCACCTTTTTGGCGTTGTCCCTCATGAGCAGGAATCCTGCCTCTGAAGTTATGACCATCTCCACCTCGTAATCCATAGTGGTGGCTGCTGTGGCTAAAAAGAAGGGTGCACCTGCCTGAGGGTTTATGAGCTCTCCTGTTGTGGGTTCTGCTCGCTCAAAGAAAGGTACCGTGAGGATGTAAAAGAGCAGCTTTTCGTACGCCATACCTCCCACCTGTGTTACCCAAGCTGTGCAAACTCACACAGCTCAGGTGCGGGGGTATTTGTATACCGCCTTTTTAGGGTGTCCATGGCCCCCGCAGGCGGTATTTGGACACCCTTCAAACGAAGATTACCATCGGCTTATCAGCTTCCAATACGTAATTGATAAAGGTGGCTGCTCCTGCCGGAGGCTCCAAACCGTCTATGAGGTCCTCGTACTTGTATCCGAAGAGTTCCATAGTCATTTGGCAGGGGATGAGCTTTACATCAGCCTCCTTGCAAGCTTCTAAGAGCTCTGGTATGCTGGCAACACCGTGTTCTTTTAAGGTTTTCTTCATCATGTAAGTCATAAGATCCGTCATTCCCGGTATCACACCCATTATCTGTGGAGGTCCGGGAAACACCGAAGAGATGAGGTTGGTAACAGAATTCTGCATGGAGGGTGGGAAGGCCATGGGCATGGCAGGGTTTCCAAGGGGCGCTATCTTAAGTTCGTGCATCTTCTTCTTGTGGATTATGTTGAGACCGTAGAAGGTGAAGAATATGGCCGTCTCGATACCTAGGGATGCCGCTGTGGAAGCCAATATGAGGGGCGGATAGGCCATGTCCAGCGTTCCTTTAGTGGCTATTATGGCGAGCCTTTCGGTGGCCATTTCTCTCCTCCCTCACTTTTTCTGAATATAGAATATTATCTTACCTCCCTCTTCCACCACTTCCAGAAGTTGATGACCTGTTCTGTTGCAGAAGGCGGGTATGTCCGCTTTAGCTCCTGGGTCTGTGGTTATCACCTCCAGCACCTGTCCGGACTGCAGCTCCTCCAGCGCTTTTTTGGTCTTCAAAACAGGAAGAGGACAGTTAAGACCTGAAGCGTCCAGTGTCTTGTGGGGTGTTACAGTAGCCATCGCTCTACCTCCTTTAAAAGTTCCTAAGCAATTCTTATTATATCCTCCTACCTGTTCTATGTCATTAATTTTCTTTATAGCTTTTTAAGATATCCTTATATAATAGTGGGAGGTACCATGCGTACAGGTTTCCTCTATGACGACATTTATCTGGAACATAACAACAGAGGCCATCCGGAAAACAAAGATAGGTTAATAGCTATAATGCAAGGATTGGAAAGTAGGAGGCTGTTCCAGAAGGTGGTGAAAGTAAGACCCCGTAGGGCCACCGTTCAGGAGGTCTCTCTAAACCATGACCTCGCATACATTCAGGAGATACACGATTTTTGTGCAGCGGGGGGCGGGTATCTGGATCCTGACACCTACGCTAACGCCATGTCTTACGAGGTAGCGTTATACGCCGTAGGCGGTGTTTTGGAGGGTATAGATAGGTTGCTGAATGGTGAACTGGAGGCGGTTTTCTGTGCCGTAAGACCTCCCGGACATCACGCGGAACGTTCAAAAGCTATGGGTTTCTGCATATTTAACAACGTGGCGGTGGGAGCTCACTATCTTATCAACAGGGGTATTAAGAAGGTGTTCATCATAGACTTTGATGCCCACCACGGTAACGGAACTCAGCGCAGTTTTTATGAAGATGATAGGGTGTTTTACTTTTCCACTCACGAGTATCCCTTCTATCCAGGGACTGGCTCAGCAGATGAAAGAGGTGCCGGTAGGGGGTACGGTTTTACTTACAACGTTCCCATGAAGGCCGGTGCCGGAGACGAAGAGTATCTTAGGGTGTACAAGGAAATCTTACCTGCCTTGGTAAAGGACTTCAAACCGGAGTTTCTCTTAGTTTCCGCCGGATACGATCTACACAAAGATGACCCTCTCACTTACCTTGATGTCACCACAGAGGGAATAAGGGAGATAGTGAGTAGCATAGTGAATGTATCTAAAGCCCTCTCCATACCGTTGCTACTGGCTTTGGAGGGTGGTTATAACCTCAGAGTGCTGTCAGAATGCGTAGCAGATACACTGGAGATACTACTGGAGGCCTGATGTGGGCAAGATAAAACATTACCTTTGGCAGTTTTTCAGCTTTCTGTTAGCAGCGTACGGTTTCTATCTATTGTTCCTGCTTCTGTGGGATACCTTCTTACGCATAAACAGAACCATGGCCCTACCACTATCTTTGGGAATAACTCTGTCACTGGTACTGGCAACCCTAGTTTACTATTTGAAGAAGGGTAAGCTTCCTCTTTAGTTGGTATAATAAGTATGTGGGTACCCAAATGCCGCCTGCTGGGGACTGGGTACCTTTAAAAAGGCGGGATACAAATACCCCAGCCCCGAGCTGTGCTTTAACAGTGGCTCGGGAAGAAGGTGAGTGCTTTGGCTATAGTAGTAGTAGGAGATAACGAGTCCTTCGAGAAGGTTCTTAAGAAGTTTAAGAGAGTGGTGGAGAAAGAGGGTATACTGACGGAGGTAAGGAGAAGGCAGTTCTACGAAAAGCCCAGCGAGAAGAGAAAGAGGAAGGAGAGGGCTGCCCGTAAGAGGATAATTAAGGCCCTCAAGAAGCGGAACCTTCTTTAAGCTCTCCCAGTTTATAGAGCCTTAACACCTCCCTCTGTTCCTCTATTATGAGTTTCCTTATCAAATCCTGAAGTTCTGTGTTTACATTCACCCATTGAATGCCGACACACGTACGGTCTGCAGAGCCACGCACGTGTTTCACTATGCCTCTCACATCCCGGAAAGAGTATCCCTTCCACTCAAAGGTTACCGACACCTCCTGTCCTTCAGTTAAGTCCAGGAAGGATTCCTTGCAAGCACGTAGACCTCCCGGACTTATATCCTCTACTATTACCTCCACGGATCTGGGAAGGCCGGCTACCCAAAGCAAAGCTGGTATGCGAACCTTCCATCTAACGGTTTCTCTCAGCTGAATCTTCCCCAGCTTGTCTACGTGGGGTAAGACTAAAACGAGTCTGTTCCTATCTCTATAACTTCTCAACACCGGAGCCGTCATGTGGTAGCGACCGTCATCCTCCCGCGTAAAGATAAACTTCACAGTATCCCCTACACCTACGCCCCTGCATCCCTCTTCCAGAAGGGCTATGTGGATCTCTTCCTCCGTTTTCTCCCACACAGCGGCACCATACATACCTCCCTCACAACTTACGAAACCTGTTTGGTAAAGATCTATCTCCCTAGAGGTGGTAAGAGGTATGAACCATGGCAGATAATCGAAGCGAAGTTTACGTCTTATAACTGGTATAAACTCCACACTGTCCGGTTTTTCCCTTACGAGGTGCGACACACAGCGCTCAAAAACCACCTTGCTGTTTAGCACTTTCAACGGTTCCTTTAACCTCTTGGCACAGGAGTAAAGAATGTAGGCTTCCTTATCCTCCAGGCCCATCTGTCGTGCGTAAAGCAGAAATTCCTCTCTCCTTCTCCTTCCAAGAACATATCTGGAGTAAAGATATGGTATTAGCAACAGGAGTAAAACTGAAAGTAAGAGGATCAGTATAACGCCCAACACGTCAGTAAGAGTAGGTTTCTGAAACATGTACCTGGTAGCTTCTCTGAAGGTTTCAAACCCCCCCTGATACTCCATTTAACTTAAATTTAGCCCTCTAGATACTTTTCTACTTCAAGAGCTGCCAAACATCCTTCACCTACAGCCACAGCCACCTGTCCTGTAGATCCGCTCCTGCAGTCTCCCGCAGCAAAAACTCCCTCCATACTGGTTCTCAGCTTACTGTCTGTTATAACGTACCCCCTCTCATCAAGATCCACCACACCCCTCAAGAATCCCGTATTAGGTTCAAGTCCTATAAATATGAAAACGCCTTCTACGGGAAGTTCTGACAACTCACCCGTTTTTGTATCCTGAAGGATTATCTTCTCCACAGCTTCCGATCCTTTTATCTCCACTACCACTTTGTTGGGAAGGAACTTTACCTTGGGGTGGGAAAGTATCTTCTCCTGCAGATGCTTCTGAGCTCTGAGTTGATCCCTCCTGTGAATCAGATAAACTACACTGCCGAATCTGGTGAGAAAAAGCCCTTCCTGACAGGCGGAGTCTCCCCCTCCTACCACCGCTATGGGAACACCCTCAAAGAGAGGTCCATCACAGGTAGCGCAGTAAGAGACACCTCTGTTTATAAACTCCTCCTCGCCAGGGACTCCCAAACGCCTCGGGCTTGCCCCTGAAGCCACTATAACCGCCTTACTCCTCACCACCTCACCTGTTCTTAGGTGAAGATGGATCTCCTTTCCATTCTTGGACAGACCGGTAACCTCTTTACGCACTATCTGAAGTCCGAATCTCTCCGCTTGTGACTTAAAGCGCTGGATCAGTTCCTTACCACTTATGCCATCGGGGAAACCAGGGTAGTTCTCCACAAGATCCGTTATGGCTATTTGTCCACCCAAAGTTCCCTTCTCTAAAAGGACAGTGTTCAGTTTGGCTCTAGCACAGTAAAGACCTGCCGTCAGACCGGCAGGCCCACCACCTACTATCACGCAGTCGTAGAGGATGTCCTCACTTACCCCCATCACAGATGACTGAGTATCATCTGTTTCAGAGCTTCCTTAGGCTGGACGCCTATACGGGTGTCCACCACCTCACCGTTCTTGAAGAGCATAATAGTAGGTATGGCTCTTATGCCGTACTGCATGGCGATGTTGGGATTCTCATCGGTGTTAAGCTTACCAAATTTGACTTTCCCTTCCAGCTCAGCCGCCAGTTCCTCTATTATGGGTGCTATTATCCTACACGGTCCGCACCAAGGTGCCCAAAAGTCCACTACAACGGGTATGGACGAGTTAATAACCTCAGAGTGCCAGTTGCTCTCAGTAAGCGTTATCACATGCCCTGCCATAATCTCACCCTGTTACCCGAACCATCCATGTTCGGGTGCCGGGCTATTTGTAACGCGCCCTTCAATGGGTGTCCAGATACCCGGCAGGCGCCATTTGGACACCCCTACGAGCTTAACTTTCTTTACCTGCAACGGATGCTGTCCCCGTTAGTATTCTGTAAACCTGTACAGCGCGCTCGTCCTTAATGAAGTAACACATTATGGAGCCTTCCCTCCTGCACCCCACTATACCTTTGTTACGGAGCACACCCAAGTGTTGGGATACATTAGGTTGGGACGTTTGAAGGAGGTCGCTGAGATTCTTGACACACTGTCTGCCCTCGAGAAGTACGGCCAGGATCTTCAGTCTTATGGGATGAGCGAGGGCTTTGAGAAACTCAGCCAACTCCTCCAATCTCTCCTCACTGATATGTTCCATGTTTATCACCCCATAAGGATATTCTATCATAAAAATTTAACTCACGAAGACTTTTGAACCTCTAAAAAGAGTTATATTATTTGTTCTGATGGACATTTTGGTTTGGGGGATAAACTTCAAAACAGCTCCCGTAGAACTTAGAGAAAAGTTGGCCTGTGGTCAGGAAGAAACACCCCATATCCTCAAGCTGTTGGCATCTGCCAGTGGTCTTAAGGAACTCATGATACTGAGTACCTGTAACAGGGTGGAGCTCTATATGGTGGGTTCGGCCCAGGATGCTAAGAGAGCTGTGGAAGTTTACACAGATATAAAGGGTGCAGATGTAGGGAAGAACATATCCTTCTTCTTAGAGAAAGAGAGAGCAGTGGCCCACATTTTTATGGTGGCTTCTAGCTTAGACTCTATGGTGGTGGGTGAGCCTCAGATAGTTCGCCAGTTTAAGGATGCCTATCTCTTGGCAAGGCAGGCATCTACCGTAGGTAAGATCTTGAACAGGTTGTATCAACATGCTCTAAAGACCGCTAAGAGGGTGAGGACCGAGACGGCTATCGCCAGAAACGCTGTGTCTGTCAGTTACGTAGCTGTTGATCTTGCGAGAAGGATATTTGGGGATCTCAGGAAGGCACGTGTACTACTGGTGGGTGCTGGGGAGATGGCGCAGCTGGCTGCACGATACTTCAGAAAAATGGGAGCCAGTATCTTTATCTCCAACAGAACCTATGAGAAGGCTGTTGACGTGGCCAAGAGCTTGGATGGTAATGTTATAAGGTTTGAAGAGTTAGGTGAGCATCTTCATACCTTTGATATAGTCCTTGTTTCCACAGGTTCTAAAGACTATGTGATAAGGAAGGACACGATAAAGAACGCCATAAAGCGGAGGGAGTACAGACCTATGTTCATCATAGATATATCGGTGCCCAGAAACGTGGATCCTGAAGTGAACCAGTTGGATGAAGTTTTTTTATACGATATAGATGATCTTAGGACAGTGGCGGAAAGTAATCTGAGGGACAGACTGAAGGAGAAGGAAAAGGGTGAGATAATAGTATGGGATGAGGTTCGTAAATTCATGAAATGGCTGGACCTTCTAAAACTGGAGGATAAAATCGTAAAGCTTTTAGAGACATGGCGGGATGTGGCGGAGAGGGAGCCTAAAGTACGCAAACTTCTACACACCGTCTTGGAAGAGATAAGAAAGGATCCTTCTTCTGCTGACAGATGGTTTAAAATACTGCTACAGGAGGAGGTGCTAGATTATGGAAACTCGTTCAGAAGGATACCCTATGTCCATAACAGAACTGATGGAACTGGAGTCTGAGTATTCCATAAAGGCCTACATACTGATAAAGGCAGACCCAAGAGAGATACCGTCCATAATGCTAGCCTTGTCCACCTTTGAGGGAGTTAGGACCGCCGATGTGGTTACTGGACCTTACGACATAATAGTCTTCGCTGAGGTGAAGAACCAGGACGAACTAGGTAGGCTCGTTATCAACAAGATCCATTCCTTGGAGGGAGTAAAGGAGGCTCTCACCTGCGTGGTGGTGAGAATATGAGCTATCCCATTGTGCTGGAAGACGAGAGTAGTATCACCGTAATATACTCCCCCGATGAGCCGGTTCATACGGAGGAAGATGATGGAGTTATCATATACTACTCGCGTCTATGGGACGTGGTGAAGATAGTAATAAAAAAGGATGAGAGACATCACATCATACGTTTCTGACATTTTCCTCATAGAAGGTGGGAAGACACTGAGGGGAACTGTGCATGTATCAGGTTCTAAAAACGCTTCTCTACCCATACTTATGGCTACACTCCTCACAGAAGAAAAGTGTGTAATAAAGCGTGTACCGGATCTCCTTGATGTGAGAACCACACTGGAGCTTCTCACACAACTTGGAGCGGATGCAGAGTATGAGAATGGTACCGTGACAGCTTGTGCGAGCAGATCCCTTCAGCATATCACCCCTGACCATCTTGTCAGAAGGATGAGGGCTTCCATATTGGTGATGGGGCCACTTTTGGCAAGGTGTGGAAGAGCTGTGGTGGGAATGCCCGGAGGTTGTTCTATAGGTGTGAGGGCTATAGATCAGCACCTGAAACTCTTTGAAAAGGCTGGGGCACGCGTAAGCATACGTCACGGTTATATACACATGGAGATAGACAAAATAAACCCTGTGGAATACACCTTTGAGGTCATAACGGTGACGGGAACAGAAAACGCTCTGATGCTCCTCAGTAAGTGTGAGAGGAGGAGTGTACTGAGGAACATAGCCCTTGAACCCGAAGTTATGGATCTTGTGGAGGTCCTACGTAAGATGGGTGCCAGCATAGAGATAGATGGGAGAACGGCTATAATTCAAGGTAGTGATTCACTATCCGGTTTTGAGCATACCGTTATCCCCGACAGAATAGAAGCGGGTACCTTTATGGTGGGAGCTGTTATGACTTTCGGTGATGTGCTTTTAAAGGACGTGAGGGTAGATCATCTGGGAGCTATAATGGAAAAACTTAAGGAAGCGGGAGCCACCGTAGAGGTTATAAACCCCACCGAGGTACGCGTTTCCATGAGGAAAGATCGTATAGCACCTCTGGAGATATCCACTGCAGAGTATCCGGGTTTTCCCACCGACATGCAGGCGCAGTTTATGGCCATGTGTTCCATAGCCGACGGAACGTCTTACATAACAGAGAACATTTTCGAAAACAGGTTCCAACACGTAGCTGAACTTCAGAGGATGGGAGCCTCCATAAAGGTAAGAGGTAGGACAGCTACCGTGGTGGGCGTGGATAAACTGAGTGGAGCCGAGGTTTACTCCACAGACCTCAGAGCTTCTGCTTGTCTTGTGTTAGCAGGGCTCGTGGCTGAGGGCACTACTGTGGTGAGAGATATCTACCATCTGGACAGGGGGTATGAAAAGTTGGAAGAAAAACTAAAAAGTCTGGGGGCCTCTGTGGTTAGAGTCCCCCAGAGGTAACTTTACGCTATTTGGATCTTGGTTTCTTTGGCAGTCTGTGTCTTCGGAAGTCTTATCTCTAGAACGCCGTCTTTGAACTCAGCCTTCACACCTTCCGTTTTCACTTCTGCAGGAAGAGCTATCACTCTTTCAAAACGTCCGTAAACCCTCTCTACCCTATGTACTGTCTCCGTTTTTTCCTCTCTCTCTTCCTTTTTCTCACCCTTTATGATGAGGTGATTGTCTTTTAGAGTTACGTCAACATCCTCCTTCTTTACACCCGGAAGTTCTGCCTTTACTACCACTTCACTGTCCGTCTCATAAACTTCCACCGCCGGAGCAAACACGCGTTCCACAGCTTCTTCCTTAGGCATAAGTTCCTCCAAAAGTCTGTCAAACTCCCTCCTTATTCTCTCCAGCTCTGCAAAAGGGTTCCACACCATCAACCCTCTCCTCATGGCTATCACCTCCTTATAAGGTTTTCTATTAAGAAAATTTAGTGTTTCATTATCAAATTGTCAAGTCCCCTCTTTCCACCAGTACGGTACCGGCCTCCTGCATCTCCTCTATGGCTCTTGTAGATCCTTCTAAGCCTCTTACAGCATCATGCAGTAAGAAGACCTGGTATCCAAGATGGAGACCACCCAGCACCGTGTTTTTCACACAGTAATCGGTGGCCACTCCTCCCACAAAGATGCGCTTTACTCCCCTTTCCCTCAGAAGCTGGTCCAGGAAGGTTCCCTGAAAGCCGGAGTAAGCATCGAAGTCTCTACTGGTTCCTTTAGAAATGATGAATTTGTTGTCGGGAGGGATGAAAAGATCCTTGTGAAACATAGCACCTTCTGTGTCCTGTACGCAGTGAGGTGGCCATATACCGCCGTGACCTTTGAAAGATATATGATCCGGTGGGTGCCAGTCTCTTGTGAAGAACACCGGCAGACCCTTCCTGTGAAAGATATCTATGTACTGGTTAAGAGGTTCAACCACTTTGTCACCTTCTGGTACAGGTAGAGCTCCCCACGGCATAAAATCATTTTGTACATCTACCACTATAAGGGCGTCATGAGGACAGAGCTTGACCTTCATGACTTACCTCCTCAGTGTAAAGATATTCCATCAGAAGAGCGTTTTCACCGTCCGAATAGTACCCAGGTCTTTCTCCCACTATGCGAAAGCCAAACCTCTGATACAGTCTTATCGCTCTGACATTACTCTTCCTTACATCTAGGAGAACCTTCTTCACCTTACCTCTGAGAAACTTCAACAAGAACCTCATGAGCTCCTTTCCTACTCCTTTCCCCCACATGGATCTGTCTACAGCCAACGTCATTATAGTGCCTTCGTCGTAGAGGATCCATACCACTACGTAACCTACCACTTTCTGGTTTACCACAGCTACGAAGGGATGAGAGTGAGGAGAGGTCAGCTCCCTCCTAAAGGCAGCTTCTCCCCACGCCTCGGTGGAAAAGTTCTCCTCACTTATTCTCACTACATCCGGTATATCCTCCTCCCTCATCCTTCTCACCATCACCTGGGATAGGCCAACCTCCCACCTGTTATGATGCTCCATATTAGGTAAGCCACCGGCTCGGGTACTAGGACTGTCTTGGTGTTGCCTGTAGACGCCAGTATCTCCTGTAGTTCCGTATGTACTACAGCATCCCCTGTAAGATCAAAGAGTACGTCTATGTAATCTTCCAGAGCTCTCAGCATGTCTCTAGCGTCTTTGAAGTAGGCTATACCTGCCTCTTTGGCCCTTTTAACACTCTCGGTATCCTCCCTTTTCTCTGCCACAGCCACCACCTTGACGTTTTCGGTAGGTACCGCCAGCAAAGCCTCCAGAAACTGGCTTCCCACCCTTCCCAAACCTGCTATAGCTACGTGGACTCTGCGCATGACACCCTCCGGAAAAAGAAGT
This sequence comes from Thermocrinis albus DSM 14484, assembly GCF_000025605.1. NCBI lineage: Bacteria > Pseudomonadati > Aquificota > Aquificia > Aquificales > Aquificaceae > Thermocrinis > Thermocrinis albus. Next base: position 1,271,796 of record NC_013894.1, read on the forward strand.
ATATTTAAATTTTATGCTGAACGAGATAAGAACAAAGCTGGAGGAACTTACGGAGAGGTTCGAGGAGGTAAAGGAGAGTCTAAAACTGGACAGTATGAAGGAGGAGCTGAAGGAGTTAGACAATCTGATGGCCTCTTCCCACATATGGAACCAACAGGAGAAAGCCAAGAAGATACTACAGAGACGTAAGTGGCTTGAGGAAAACATACAGCAACTGGAAGCTACCGAGAAAGTTCTGTCGGATATAAGAGAACTGCTGCATATCACGGAGGAGGAAGATCTTGAGACCCAAACTCTCCTGAAGGAAGAACTTGAGAAGGCGGAGCAGATGATAAAGGATATGGAGATAAGAGCCTTTCTGTCAGGGGAGATGGATGCCAAGAACGCCTACCTCACCATACAGGCGGGTGCCGGTGGTGTGGAAGCCTGCGATTGGGCTCAGATGTTGCTGCGTATGTACAGGAGATGGGCTGAGAAACACGGCTACGAAGTGGAAGTGGTGGACATAACACCTGATGATGTGGCCGGTATAAAGAGTGCCACCCTTCTCATCAAGGGTCCTTACGCTTACGGGTATCTGAAGGGAGAGAGTGGTGTTCACAGACTGGTGAGAATATCTCCCTTTGATGCCAACGCACGGAGACACACATCCTTTGCATCTGTGACGGTGGTTCCTCAGATAGACGAGAGCATAAACATAGAGATAAGGGAAGAGGATATAGAGATGGAGACCTTCAGGGCCAGCGGTGCTGGAGGGCAGTATGTTAACAAAACGGACACGGCCGTAAGGATCCGCCACAAACCCACAGGTATAGTGGTCACATGTCAGCAGGAAAGATCCCAGTACCAGAACAGAATGAAGGCTCTGGAGCTCCTTAAAGCAAAACTGTATCAACTGAAACTTCAGGAACTGGAAGAAAAAAAGAGGGCTCTTGAGGGGGAAAAGACCGAGATAGGTTGGGGTCATCAGATAAGATCTTATGTGTTTCAACCTTACCAGTTGGTGAAAGATCTACGCACCGGAGTGGAGATAGGAGATGTGGAGTCTGTTATGGACGGTGAGATAGATCCCTTCATAGAGGCCTACCTAAGATGGAAGGCAAAACAAGAGGCTCAGGCCAGTAAGACATGAAACTTTTAGGTTTTCTCTCAGGCATATCCTGCGCCTTCGGCGCCGCCTTCTGTATAAAGACAGAAACCACTTACCCAGATCCCTATCTGTACCAAACAGTTCTAAGGACGGTGGAGAGGGCTGTTTTGGAAAGTGGGGAAAGTTTGAGCTGTGGTGAAGGCTCTCAACCGATGAGAGTGTCCGTGCTGGAGTTTCAGGATATACCAGTAGGGTACTCTCCCTTTCAGAGGGTGAACGCCTACACTCTTAAGCTTACTTTACTTTTAGAAACCAAAGATATGAAGAGGGCCTTTTCTGCCGTGACCACTTACAGTCTACCCGATGGTTCCAGGGGGGACCTGCCCCGCAGGAGCGCGTTAGACAGTCTTATGACTATAATATATCCTGATATTCTAAACTCCCTTATAAGGAGGTAGACCATGCTGATAAATTACGAAACCACCAAAAGCGTGGAAGATGTGGTCAAAGTGTTGGAGGAGAAGGCCAAGAGCTTAGGTTTTGGTGTTATGGCGGTGCATCATGTGTCTCAGATTCTCAGCAACAAGGGTGTTCCCATAGATTACCAGTGTGTGATAGTGGAGGTGTGTTCTCCTCGTCACGCCAGTCAGGTTCTTACCAAGAACCCCTACATATCCACAGCCATGCCCTGTAGGATCTCCGTGTTCCAAAAGGACGGAAAAACGGTTATCAGTACAATGGCTCCCACCGCCATGCTGGAGGTGTTTAATGAACCGGAACTTAAGCCCGTGGCAGAAGAAGTAGAAAAACTGATGAAAGAGATCCTGGAAGCTGCGGTGTGATATCCTATCGGGATATCTATTTTATGGGCCGGGCCTTGGAACTGGCTCGGCTTAGGAAAGGACTCACACACCCTAACCCTACTGTGGGTTGTGTTGTTGTCAAAGATGGTAAGATAATCTCAGAAGGTTATCACGAGAGAGCCGGAGCTCCTCATGCGGAGGTGGTTGCTCTCAGTAAAGCCGGGCAGAACGCAAAAGACTCCACTCTCTATGTCACCCTTGAACCTTGTTCCCACTACGGTAGAACTCCACCCTGTACCAACGCTATCATAGAAGCAGGCGTGAAACGGGTGGTGGTGGCTACCCTCGATCCTAACCCGAAAGTGATGGGGTCAGGTATAGAAAGACTGAGGGCTGCAGGCATACAGGTGGACGTAGGTGTCCTTGAAGAAGAGGCAAGACAACTAAACGAGGACTTCTTTGTTTACATAACTCAGAACAGACCTTACATAACCCTCAAGTGGGCTCAGAGCATAGATGGTTCTTTGGCTACAAAAACGGGAGATAGTAAGTGGATCACTTCAAGAGAAAGCAGAGAGTTTGCTCACAGACTGCGAGCGGAGGCCACCGCTATACTGGTGGGGGTAAACACTGTCGTAAAGGATGACCCTCTGCTGACGGTGAGGGCCTTTCTGTGGGAGAGACAACCCATACGTGTAGTTCTTGACCCTTACTTGAGAACACCTCTTCAGGCCAACTTGATGGTGGATACTTCTGCAAAGACTATCCTTGTTACATGCTCTCAAAAGGAGGATAAGGTCAAAAAGCTGGAAGATATGGGTGTAAGTGTTGTAAAGGCTGAGTGTGTGAAGGGCAGGGTAGATCTACGGTGGCTGATGAGATGGATGCACCAACAGGAGATCATGCATCTGATGGTAGAAGGAGGGGCAAGAACCCTGGAAGGTTTCATAGAAGAGGGTCTCTGGGACAGGATAGTGGTGTTTTTGGGACCACTCCTGATAGGTAACGGGATTAGAGTGAGATCTCCCGGTGCGGAAAAACTGATGGATGCTATCCCTTTACGAAAGAGAAGGCTGTGGCAGTTGGGGGAGGACGTGGCCATAGAGTACACAAGAGCCTACTGAAGCTCCTTGTGTATACCCGCTATGTAGATACCTTCTACGATACGGCGAGCTATAGGGGCTGCAGCAGATCCTCCCGATGCACCGTGCTCCACCAGAACACCCACTATGAAGAGAGGGTCTCTGTAAGGAGCAAAACCTACAAACCAAGCGTGATCTCTCAGATGATAAGGAACGTTTTTTCGGCCTCTCGTATAGGGAGAAACCTGGGCTGTGCCTGTCTTACCTGCTATCTCTGCTATAGATGAGTTGGCTGATACAGCGGTACCTGATCTTACCACTTCCCTCATAGCCTCTCTCACCACCGCAAACACTTCCGGTCTCATCTTTACCACTTTGTAGACGGTCCTCTTATTACTCCAAAGTACTCTCCCGTTTACATCCCTCACCTCTTTAAGGAGAGTGGGTTTGTAAATGACACCATCGTTGGCCACAGCCATCACCATAAGACACTGTTGTAGAAGAGTAGCCCGCATAAAACCTTGACCTATGGACATGTTGATGGTATCACCTCCGTACCACGGCTCACCCATCTTTCTCTTCTTCCACTGGGGAGAAGGAATAAAACCCGTAGCGTTGGGGAGCTCAAAGGGAACCCTTTCACCTAGAGAGAAATCTCTCAGAATTCTCTCCATTTTGTTAGGTCCCAAAGTGTAGTAACCATGGTGGTAAAAGAATACGTCACATGAATCTCTCACGGCGCGTACCACGTTCTCCCAACCGTGTCCGTGCCTGTTCCAGCAGTAAAAGTCCCTGTCTCCAAGATGAAATTTCCCCTTACACAGAACACCCTCTCTGAGAGAGAGCCCCTCCTCCAAAAGGCCACAGGCGTAAGCCACCTTGATAACGGAGGCAGGAGGATAAGCAGCCATCAGAGCTCTGTTAAACATAGGTTTAAGAGGATCCTTAGCATAATCCTCCCACTTCTCCGAAACGAGGTTAGGATCGTAAGAGGGCATGCTTACGAGGGCCAACACCTCTCCCGTTCTGGCGTTGAGAACTAATACGGCTCCAGCTTTGTGCCCAGATTCCTTGAAGGTGTTATAGGCTATCTCCTGTATCCGGCTGTCTATAGTGAGAACCAAGGTGTTGCCGGGTACAGGCTCCACATCCCTTATTTTTCCTAGAACCTTACCTACCGCGTTCACCATCACATCCTCTCTCCCTACGTATCCCAGCAGGATACTCTCCATACTTCTCTCTAACCCGCTTTTACCCACCAAGCTCTGTGGTCCTATTCTGTCGGCATAACGTTTCATTTCCTCCTCGGAAGGGTATCCCACATAACCCAGAAGGTGGGCGGCCATCTCACCGAAAGGGTAATATCTCTGAGGTACAGTGTTGACAAAAACACCCGGTAGTCTAAAGCTGTTGTTGTAAAAGGAGTTAAGTTCCTCAGGGGTCAGTTTCTTAATGTAAATAGGTTGAGCACCACCTCTTCTCTTAAGGAGATTCTCTTCTTCTATATCAAGCTGGAAGATCTCTTTGAGGTTCCTCACCAGCTCCCGTAGTGTGTCTCTCTCATCCAGAACCTGAGGGTCAATAAACATAACGTACTGAGGTAGATCGTAAGCCAGTTTTACCCCATTTCTGTCCAGTATGTCCCCTCTTCTGGCGTATACGATCCTTGATCTGACGTAGTTTCTATGAGAGAGCTCCCTGTAGTAGGTACCCTTTATCAGCTGAAGGTACAACAGACGGCCCAGTATGGTTATGTACAGGATGATGCTCAGCATAGCAAACAGGAACGTCCTACGTCTCACCACGGTAGGAGATATAACGATAAGTGTAAAGGAGGAATAACATTTCCAGGCCTATCTGCAAAGCTATTCGGGATAAGCTGAGAGGATAGTAATACTTTATGCGGAACAGAGAGAGGCGAAGGAAGTGCTCCATGAGACTCATCATAAGATAAACTAGTATAAAAGTATACCTGTCCAAAAGGAACACCCTACTCTTGACTACATCTATCATCATAAGGAAGAAGGTCTTCCCTGCTATGTGCCAACCGAGGGAGTCCTGAAGAATGTCCAAAAAAAGACCGGACATGATGCCCTTCCTGTACTCTACTCTTTCCAAAAAAACTGTATGGGTATACAGAACAACCAGCACAAAATCCGGAACGTAAAGATAACTACCCATCAGGGGTACCATAACAGAACTCTGAAGGAAAGCGATAAGAAAAACTACCCAATAAAACTTCATGGTCTTACCTTTATCACTACCACGTAGTCTATGGATTTTATTCTGGCGTAAGGTTTCACGTAAACTTTTCTAAAAAACTGTCCAGAAGGTGGACCTACTTGGTTTATCACTCCTATTCTCAGGGCTGGTGTCTGGGCATCGCTTCCTCTGAGCAGTACCTCCTGTCCTGTCTGTAGATTGTCCTCCTGCCTCACGTGTAGTAACTCTCCTATAGGAAACCCACCTTTGTAAGGGTAGTTGGTATCACCTACCGTAGCACTGAGGGTAAAGTCTCCCGAATAAACGGTTCTTACACGGGCACTACTGGTATAAACTTTGTCCAGAAAGCCCACCAGTAGGTCCTGGTATGCTACAATATAACCTTCCTCTAGACCATCGGCTTTCCCTTTGTCAAGCACCAAGAAGGTGTCCATACCAGAAGGATCGTATGCCACTACATGTGCGTACACTAAGCCATGACGGGAGTAATCTACGTTATTGATCTTTAGTAAAGAGGCAAGTTGGTGGTAATCTTTTAAACAACTACGCAGAGCAGCTCTGTCTAAGTATAGTTCCGTTATCTCCTTTCTGAGTTTTTGGTTCTCCTTCTTCACATCCACGAGATTTAAGTAAGTGTTCCAGATATCTTCTACACCTTTTTCCACACGAGCCTTAAGCTGGAGAAGAGGTACAAGAAGGGGGTCGGTAATGTAGTGTACGTATCTACCAACGGAAGCTCCCAAAAGATAAAGGGCCAACGATGAAAGAAAAAAAGAAAAACAGCTAGATATCTCCTCATTCCATGGCAACCTTCCTTATCAGATCCAGTTTATCCAGCACGAGACCCACACCTCTGGCCACCGCGGTGAGGGGATCCTCACAGTATCTTGCATCTATACCTGTTTCCCTTTTTACACGCACGTCCATGTTTCGGAGGAGAGAACCACCCCCCGCCAGTACTATACCCCTGTCCGCTATATCAGAAGCCAACTCCGGTGGCGTTTTCTCCAACGTGCCTCTTATAGCGTTTATTATGGCATTGATGACATCCTCAAGAGCTTCTGTAATATCCCTGTTGGTGACACGTATAGTCTTCGGAAGGCCCGTCATATCCCTTCCCCTTATTTCCATCTCTCTCTCATCATCCTCCATTATGGCACTTCCTAGTTCAACCTTAATTTTTTCAGCGGTCTGCTCTCCTATCAGAAGGTGAAACCTCTTCTTTATGTACTGTATTATCGCCTCTGTCATCTCGTCCCCCGCTATCCTTATGGAAGTGGATACCACTATTCCCGCCAGTGATATAACAGCTATCTCGGTAGTTCCACCCCCTATGTCCACTATCATGTTACCTACCGGTTCCTCTACTGGAAGGCCAGCTCCCAGAGCTGCAGCCATAGGCTCCGCGATGAGGAAGACCTCCCTAGCGCCTGCGCTTTTTGCAGCATCCAGAACGGCCCTTTTCTCCACTTGCGTAACGCCAGAAGGCACACCTATCACCACCCGTGGTTTTGGTTTCAATATACCACTCCCCAAAGCCTTCCTTATAAAGTAAGACAGCATGACCTTTGTGGCCTCAAAATCGGTGATGACACCGTCCTTGAGAGGCCTTATGGTCTGAATGTGTTCGGGCGTCTTACCCAGCATCTCCTTGGCTTCTTTCCCTACCGCCAGCACCTTTCCGGTGCGAGTGTCTATAGACACTATGGAAGGTTCGTAAAGAACTATGCCCTTACCTTCCATATACACAACGGTGTTGGCGGTACCCAAGTCTATACCGAGGTTGTTGGAGAATATTCCCAACAGCTTCATTATCCCCTTTAACATAACAGGTATTATAATGCCTTTGACCTGTATCATAGAAGCTTTCGGCTTTGTTTGGTAGAATTGTATGAGACAAAGACAAAGAAAAGGAGGTGTGAAGGATGCAGTTTAGACACGTGTTTGTGTGTGTACAGCAGAGACCCCCAGGACATCCTATGGGATCCTGTTCCGACAGAGGCAGCAGGGATGTTCTTCAGCGCCTTATGGAGAAGGTACAGTTTGATCCCGAACTCTTTATGAGCACCATGGTCACACCTACAGGTTGTCTGAACGCCTGTGGTGCTGGACCTATTGTGGTGGTATACCCAGAGGGAGTGTGGTACGGCAACGTGAGACCTGAGGACGTGGATGAGATAGTGGAGAAACACCTTAAGGGTAATGAACCTGTAGAAAGGCTTGTTCTTTCAAAGGGAAAGCCACCGGGTATGTTTTAAAAGGGCAGGGTTTCACGCCTGCCCCGGTACTCCTTCCTCTTCGAACTCTATCTCCATACGCTCCGCTGGGATTATAGTGCTTATGGCGTGTTTGTACACAAGGATCTGCTGTCTTCCGTCCTCCAGCAGTATGGTGTATATGTCGAAGGACCTTACTCTTCCCTGTAACCTCACGCCATTTATTAGATACACAGTGAGTTTGATCCTCCTCTTTCTCGCAGTGTTAAGGAAGGCTTCCTGCAGTTTGTAAGGCATCCTCCTCACCTGATAACCCAAGCTGCTTTACACAGCTCGGGGCTGGGGTATTTATATCCCGCCTTTTGTGGGTGTCCACATCCCCAGCAGGCGGCATTTGGACACCCTCATATATTCAGCTGATTAAGGGTAAGTTGGTAAAGAGCACGTGCGCTATTAATATAATAGCTGAGATCTTTTAGGTTTTCAACAAGATGCCGTGGGAAGATCTCGTCACCGTGGAGAGCTCCCAAGTAAGATCCCACCAAATACCCCACCGCATCGGTATCTCCTCCAAAGGGTCCATAGCAGTTTACCGCATCGTACAGTGCTTCCAAGGGTTCCCCTATCCTCCTCACGAAGATGAAAAGGGAGAGAGGAAAGGCCTCTAACACGTGGGTGGAATTACCCAGAGTCTTTATGGCATCTTCTAGATCAGCACCTTCTGAAAGAAGATCTACCACCCTGTCTATCACCTTAGCGTGCTGGGGATAACGGGCAAAGCTTTTGATCTCATGAAGGAGAGATAAAGCCTCCTCCCAAGAAAGAGAACAGGAGTCCTGAGACACCAAGTAAGAAACAAAGGCGGACAGCATAGCTGATGTATCGTAAATCTCCTTGCTTCTGTGAGTTATGAGAGATACGAGCCTACCACCTTCTGCGGCCACGTAGGGCGAGTTGAAATGGTATAGTCCCACCACGGTACATCTTAGGATACCTTCTACGGAGCATGAGTAAAAGCCTGCCTCTGTAAGACTCACCCCTGCGGAAAGAAGATCTATGGCTGTGAGAAGAGCTGGATCGGGGTATCTGTGCTTTTCCTCCTGTAGCCTCCAGCTGTAAAGCCTCTGAAAGAAGTCGTAAGGATCTATTCTCTTCCTACTGAGTATACTCTCCAGGAGGAGGAGGCTGATGGTGGTTTCATCGGAGGTTTCCCCCGGATTTGGTCCCACGTAGTTCTCTATCCTACCTCCGTAAAGGTCACGCACCTCCTCCTCTGTTAGATCTTCCACATCTTTACCAAGAGCGTCTCCTATGGCCCCACCTAAAAGAGTACCTACGAACTTACTTTCTAGGAGGGTACTCATCAAGAGTAAACACCCATACGTCTGGCCAGTTCATGGAGACGCTCTATGCGTTTCTCGGTGGAGGGGTGTGTGGAGAAGAGTTCCCATATACCTTGTCCAGAAAGGGGATTTTCTATAAAGAGGTGTGCTGTTCCTTGATTTACCTCGGCAGGTATGCTATAAACGTAGTTGTGTATCTTTTCAAGGGCTCGTGCAAGAGCAAGAGGACACCCGCATATCTTGGCACCTGTCTCGTCAGCCAGATACTCTCTGGAGCGCGATATGGCCAGCTGAATGATGGTGGCTATTATGGGCGTTACTATTATCATCAGAATGGCGGGAAGTATACCTAAGGCACCGGAGTTATTCTCGTTCTCCCTGCTATGACCCAGTAAGAGGGACCACTGGAGCATGTTCACTAGGTAAGATATGGCTCCCGCTATAGTGGCGGCCATAGTGGCTACAAGAACGTCCCTGTTTTTAATATGACCTATCTCGTGAGCTAAGACTCCCCTCAGCTCCTCTTCATCTAAAAGCTGTAGTATGCCTGAGGTGACAGCTACAGCGGAAGAAGACGGACCCCTACCTGTGGCGAAGGCGTTGGGTTGTTCCATAGGAACCAAATACACCTTAGGCTTGGGAATTCCGGCTCTCTGAGCTAAATCCTCCACTATCCTGTGAAGCCACGGCGCTTCCTCAGGAGTTATCTCCCTCGCTCCGTACATGGCCAGTACTATTTTGTCGGAGAACCAATAAGCTATGAAGTTCATAACGCCAGCTAGCAGTAAGGCTATCAACATACCAGTTTTACCCGCTATCAGATGACCCACAGCCAGGAATATACCGGTAAGAAGACCTAGCAGTATAACACTCCTTACCATGTAACCCATGCTTTACCTCCCGAGAGTCTTGTGGTGGGTGTTCTAAAATTTATGCGGTCTTAAAGGTTTCGTCAAGGCGACACTTTTCATAGGTAGGGTGTTATAATATAGCCATAACCTTTGTTGGAGGAAGAGAATGGCGGTGACGGTGAGGATACCCACACCTCTTCGCAGGATAACCAACGGACAAGGAGAGGTACAGGTCTCTGCCAACAGTATAAAGGAGGCTATAGAGAAACTGGAGGAGCTGTATCCGGGTATCAAGGAGAGACTTTTGGACGAAAAGGGGGAGTTGCGTAGATTCGTGAACCTTTATCTTAACGATGAGGATATACGCTTCCTGAAGGGATTGGACACGGAGCTAAAGGACGGTGATGTCCTGTCTATAGTGCCAGCTATCGCAGGTGGCAGTCTTCGGGAAACATAGCGTAAAAACCGAAAGCGTAAGGTGAGACTTCTATAACCCTACCTACCCTCAATCCTGCCTCTTCCAAAAGCAAGCCAACCTCCCACTCTGAATAAACCTCCTCTGGGGGAGGACCTTTGTCTCTCTCCTCTTTCTTCCAGTCTATGAGGGCAAGGTAGGCGTTGGGCTTGGCTACGCGGCAGAGTTCTTTAAGAAACCTCACCGGATCATCCAGTTCGTGGAACACAAAGGCCATAAACACAAAGTCTACCGAGTTGTCAGGTAGAGGGACACTGTTCTCCTCTGACTTTAAAACTTCCACGTTCTTTAGTCCCAGATCTCTAACCTTGTCTGCAGCGTATCTGACAGCCTCCTCGGCTATGTCTATAGCATAGACTTTGCCTTTTTCTCCTACCGCCTCAGAGAGGTAAGGGATGTAAAAGCCTGCTCCTGTCCCTACATCCAGTACCACCATACCGGCTCGCAGACCAAACTCTTTCAGCTTTGTGGATGCGTCAAAAACCTTTAACCTTTCTGGATCATCCAGCTTCTTGAGTTTGTTCATATCAAACTTGTGTCCCATGTTGATTTCATTATACCAGATTTCATATCAAACTTGTGTCCCATGTTGATTTCATTATACCAGATTTAATAGATCCCTCAGTTTCTTTATCTCGTCCCTAAGCTGGGCAGCTTTCTCAAACTCCCACCTTTTTGCACATTCCCACATCTCTTTTTCCAGCTTCGCTATCTTCTCCAGAATATCCTCCTCTGTCTTAATACCCTTAGGTAGATGGGTAGGAAGTTTTACGTAGTCCAACTCCTCTATGGCAAGGAGTTCTTTCACAGGTTTGGTAATGCTTTTAGGTGTTATGCCGTGCTCTTGGTTATACTGCTGTTGTATGCGTCTACGTCTGTTGGTCTCCTCTATAGCTCTCTGCATGGATGGTGTTATTCTGTCAGCATAGAGGATGGCCTTACCGTTTATGTTTCTCGCAGCCCGCCCTATAGTCTGTATGAGGGACGTGTAACTTCTCAGAAAGCCCTCCTTATCGGCTTCCAGTATGGCCACTAAGGAAACCTCCGGAAGGTCTAAACCTTCTCTCAAGAGGTTTACACCCACTATAGCGTCTATGCTACCTTCCCTCAGCTCCTTTATTATCTTGGCTCTCTCTATGGCATCCTGATCAGAATGCATGTACTTGGCCTTTATCTTTCTATCGTTGAGGTACTCAGCCACTTCTTCTGCCAGTCTTTTGGTGGTAGTCAGAACAAGAGCTCTCTCTCCCCTCTTCTTCCGTATCTGGATCTCCTTCACCAGATCCTCCAGTTGACCCTGAGTGCTTCTTACTTCTACTTCAGGATCCAACAGACCCGTTGGCCTCACTATCTGTTCCACCACAGCGCCCTTACTTCTTTCCAACTCCCACTCACCTGGTGTTGCGGAAACGTATATCACCTGGTTTATCCTCTCCAAAAACTCCTGAAAGGTGAGAGGTCTGTTGTCAAGAGCGGAGGGAAGTCTCCATCCGTACTCCACCAGTTTTTCCTTTCTGGACCTGTCTCCGTTGTACATAGCCCTTATTTGGGGTAAGGTAACATGAGACTCGTCTATAATGAGGAGAAAGTCCTTGGGGAAGTAGTCCAGTAAGGTGAAGGGAGGTTCACCAGGTTTTCTTCCGTCAAAGTAACGGGAGTAGTTCTCTATGCCTTTGCAATGTCCGAGTTCTCTTATCATCTCTATGTCATGCATGGTTCTCTGGTAGAGGCGTTGAGCCTCTACATGCCTGCCTCTCTTCCTGAACCACTCTACCCTCTCGTGTAGGTCCTTTTCTATCTCCTTCAAGGCTTCCTCTATTCTGTCCCGTGGAGCTACGTAGTGGGATGCAGGGAACAGTACCACTCTGTTGACACTATCAATAACGTGTCTGTTGATGGCGTCCAGGATCTTGATACTTTCCACTTCGTCGTCCCAGAACTCTATGCGTACAAGCCTGTCTTCCGCGTCAGAGGGTATGATCTCAAGAGCGTTGCCTTTTACAGAGAACACAGCTCTCTTTATGGAGTAATCGTTGCGCTGGTAACCTATCTCCACCAATTTTCTGGTGAGCTTAGTGATACTTATTCTGTCCCCCACCTCTATGGGTATGCGCATAGAGTAGTAAGAGTCAGGTGATCCCAAACCGTATATGCAAGAAACGGAAGCCACCACTATCACGTCCCTTCTTTCCAGAACTGACACGGTGGCGGAGTGCCGGTATCTTTCCAAAATCTCGTTGATGGAGGCATCTTTCTCTATGTAAAGATCTTTTTCAGGTATGTAGGCCTCAGGTTGGTAGTAGTCGTAGTAAGATATAAAGTACTCGACGGCGTTATCAGGAAAGAGCTCCTTTAACTCCCTGTAGAGCTGTGCTGCAAGGATCTTGTTGTGGACTACTATAAGGGTAGGTTTGTTATACTGAGCTATCACGTTGGCTATAGTGAAGGTTTTACCGGTTCCGGTAGCTCCCAGAAGTACTTGTTCCTTTACACCCTTCTCCAAGTTTTCCAGAAGCTGTTTTATGGCCTTAGGTTGATCACCAGCCGGTTTGAGATCTGTTTTCAGGAGGAACCCTTCCTTTACCTTCATCCTAGTGAACTACCCCGCATCAAAGAAGCGGAGCTTCGCGGTGGGTCTGGACACTTAACGTGTCCCTTACCACCACGGGCGGGTTCACACCGCCCCTACTCCTGCCTATACCGCTATATAGCGGTTTAGCGGAGCTACTTTTAGCTCTTCTACTTCACCTATACCCCACCTTAAAGCCTTTGGTCTCCCTCTCAGAGCGGCGGGGTATTTAGCTGTTTACTAATTTACTCGGCAAACGCTTCTTTGTCAACCCTTTCGGGGCGGGCTGTATCCCCGCATCACATATACGAGGTTTTAGCCCGCAAGTTTTTCTATAAAACTTATAATAGTTCCGTATGAGTAGGGATGAGATTATCATAAACACCATACGATTTCTTAGTGTAGATCAGGTGGAGAAGGCAAAGTCAGGACATCCGGGAATGCCTTTGGGTGCAAGTCACATACTCTTTCTTATATACGATAGGTTCATGAAGTTTAACCCTAAGAATCCTCAATGGATCAACAGGGATAGGTTCGTTCTCTCTGCAGGGCACGGTAGTGCCATGCTTTACTCTCTCCTTTTTGTGATGGGATACGATCTTACACTGGAAGACTTAAAAAGCTTCAGGCAGCTTAACAGTAAGACTCCCGGTCACCCGGAGAGTTTTCTGACACCCGGCGTGGAGGCTACCACGGGACCTCTGGGACAGGGTATAGGTAATGCGGTGGGTATGGCTCTGGCGGAACGTTATCTTGCCTCCCTCTTCAACAGAGAAGGTTTCCCCATAATAGACCACTACACCTTTGCGGTGGTGAGTGACGGAGATTTGATGGAGGGTGTTTCTTGCGAAGTAGGGCAGTTGGCGGGTCATCTTGGACTGCACAAACTGGTGGTTATATGGGACAACAACGGAGTGTCCATAGATGGTCCCACATCTCTTGCTTGGTCCGAAAATGTTCTGAAGAGGTTCGAAGCTTTTGGTTGGTATGTGGATCATGTGGAAGAGGGTTACGATCTGGAAAAACTGGAACAGGCTATAAGGAGAGCTCTATCCCAGAAAGACAAACCTTCCTTCATATCTGTAAGGACCCACTTAGCTTATGGAAGCCCCAAACAGGACGATGCTTCCGCTCACGGAGCTCCCCTCGGAAGGGAGGCTGTGCTGGAAACCAAGAGGAGGTTCAACTGGCCACAGGAGGAGTTTTACGTACCGGAGGAGGTCTGGCACTACAGGGAGGAACGAATCCGACTGGGAGAAAAGCAAGAGGAGGAGTGGAGAAAACTCTGGAACCAGTATAGGGAGAATTATCCTCAGTTAGCACAACAGCTAGAGAGAGCCTTCAGGAAGGACTGGGATACCTCTTATCTGGAAAAGCTCCCTGTCTTTACGGAAAGCATGGCCACAAGACAGGCCAGCGGTAAAACTCTGCAGGTGCTGGCCGAGTATATACCCACCATGCTGGGCGGCTCTGCAGACCTCTCTGAGTCCAACAACACTTATCTCTACGGTAAGGGTGATATGGCACGGGACAATCCTACGGGAAGGAACATACACTACGGAGTCAGAGAACACGCTATGGGCACCGTAATGAACGGTATGGCTTACCACGGTGGTATACTGCCTTACGGTGGGACGTTTCTCGTGTTCTCCGACTACATGAGACCTTCCATAAGGATGGCTGCCCTGTCTAAGCTTCAGGTGATATATGTCTTTACTCACGACTCTATAGGTTTAGGTGAAGATGGTCCCACACATCAACCTGTGGAACACCTCTCCTCTTTAAGGCTCATACCAAACCTTTGGGTTATAAGGCCTGCCGATGCCAACGAAGTTCCCGTAGCGTGGGACATGGCCATTAACAGGAAGGATGGTCCTACAGCCATAATTCTCAGCCGGCAGAAACTACCTATAATAGACAGAACCAAGTATGCATCTGTGGAAGGCGTGAGAAGGGGCGCCTACGTCCTTGCCGATACGGAAGGTGAGCCGGACATACTGCTGATGGCATCCGGTTCCGAAGTTCACCCATGCCTGGAAGCCAAGGAGCTGTTGGAAAAGGAAGGTATAAAGGTTAGGGTGATCAACATGGTCAGCTTTGAAGTTTTTGAGGAACAGCCTATCTCATACAAGGAGGAGGTTCTTCCTCCTTCGGTGAAGAAGAGGGTGGCGGTGGAAGCCGGAAGCCCTCACCTGTGGTACAGGTATGTGGGTGAGGAAGGTCTGGTGATAGGTATGGTCAGTTTTGGTAAATCCGCTCCCGGAGATGTCCTGATGAGAGAGTTCGGTTTTACTGGAGAGGCCATAGCCAACAGGGTGAAGAAATTTCTGGTAGGGGTGTGAGTATGAGGGGTTTAGTGCTGGCTGCAGGTCTCGGCACGAGGTTTAAAAGTGAAAAACCTAAGGTTCTTTATCCCATCTTGGGAAAACCTATGGTGTGGTATGCGGTAAGCGCCTTGGAAGATGCAGGTATAAAGGAGATAGCTCTCGTGGTAAGCGATGTATCCCGTGAGGTGATGAACCTCTTAGGAAATAATTACCGTTACTTTATGCAGAGCAATCCTAAAGGTGGTACCGCCGATGCGGTTATCTCCGCCCTAGATTTCTGGAGAGACTACGACGGTTATCTTCTGGTTATAAACGGAGACACACCCGCCGTTAAGGCCAGCACTCTGAAAAGCATGGTGCGTTACCTCAATTTGGTGAAAGAGTACGAAGGTGTTAGGTTGAGCGCTCTCCTTCTTTCCTCCTTTCTACCGGATCCTACGGGTTATGGAAGAGTGATAAAGGACGAAAAGGGTAACGTTATAAAGGTAGTGGAGGAGAAAGATGCTTCCGCAGAGGAGAAGTTAGTGAACGAGATAAACGGAGGTGTTTACCTCTTTTACTGTCCGCACCTTTTGGAGGTTATCTTTCACATAAAACCCAGCCGGATGACGGGAGAGCTTTACCTTACTGAGGTCTTTCACCTCATGTATCAGAAGGGATATGTGGTGAGGAGTTTTATGGCAGAGGACCCATCGGAGATAATGGGAGTAAACGACAGGTGGGACCTGGCGGTGGTGGAAAACGTCCTAAGACTTAGGATCCTCCAAAAGTGGGCTAAGGAAGGAAACACCGTTCATCAACCGGAGAGCGTTTATATAGAGCCTGATGTGAAGTTAGAGGGGGATGTGGAGATAGAGGCTCTTGTGTCCCTCAAGGGTAACACTGTTTTAAAGAGGGGATGCAAGGTGGGAAAGGGCTCCGTCATAGAAAACTCCATTTTGGAAGAGAACGTGGTTGTGGAACCCTACTCCGTCATTAAAAACTCCCATATCAAGAAAGGTGCCATCGTGGGACCCTTTGCTCACGTGAGGGATAACAGTGTGATAGGTGAAGCCTCCCACATAGGTAACTTTGTGGAGGTGAAAAAGTCCAGTATAGGGAAGGAGGTAAAAGCTAAACATCTTGCCTACATAGGAGATGCCTTCGTGGGAGACCTCACCAACATAGGGGCAGGTGTGGTGTTTGCCAACTATGACGGAAAGAGGAAGTATGAGACCTATGTAGGAAAAGGTGCTTTTATCGGCAGCAACTCTCTTCTCATAGCACCCATCAAATTGGGTGACTATAGCTACGTGGCGGGTGGATCTGTTATAAACAAGAATGTGGAGGAAGGAGATCTCGCCATAGGAAGAGCGCGTATGAGGGTGATAAAGGGTAAGGGAAAGGAGAAACTTCTTGACGATCAGCTAAAGGAAAGGTAAAATATTTAAGCTATAGAGCCGGTAGCTCAGTCTGGTAGAGCAACGGACTTTTAATCCGTGGGTCGCGGGTTCAAATCCCGCCCGGCTCATACCGCTAACTTTTCCAACTCCCTCCTTTTGAGGATCTCTATGTATCCCCTGTCGGTGTTTATTATGCCCATCCTCTTCCACTTACTCATCACCCTTATTGTTGTCTCTACAGTGGTGCCGGTCATCTCCGCTATGTCGTTTCTGGTAAGGGGTGCTTCTATCACTATCACGTCATCCAGCTTTTTACCTATCCTGTCTGCTATCTCCAGAAGTACCTTGGCTATCCTCTCCTCCACCTTACCTCCCGCGATACTCTTTAGGGTTTCGTAAGTTTGAAGGAGGTTGGCGGTAGCCTCACAGGTCATTTTGACAGCTATGGCGGGATGTTTTATGGCGAGGTTTATAAAATCCCTGTTGGATATGTAAAGAGTCGTGGACTCTACCATAGCCTTGGCGGTATAAGTGTTTTTTGGTGCCCTCTTTCCCCACTCTATCCATCCAAAGACATCACCGGGATAAACCAGTCTCACTATAACTATGCGAGCGTCGTGGGTTTCCTTGAGGAGTTTTATGAGCCCCTCCAGGAGAATGTATATGCCTGGCTCTCCCTCCTCTTCGAAGAAAAGGTATTCGTTCCTGCGGAAGGTACGTACCTGCATGTAGCGTAAAGTGTCCTTCAGTTCTTCTTCTGACAGGTCCTCAAAGAGATGAAGTTTTTTTAACTGATCCAGCTTTATGTCCTTAACCTGCCCTTCTCTAAAAGCCTCTTTTGCCATCCCTTACCTCCTACCGTTACTTCCGGTTTAAATACTACGTAATCGGTGTGAAAGGGCACCCTGTTGACACCACCGAAGGTGTGGTTGTCTCCTATAGCTATGTGTATAGTACCCAATATCTTCTCGGCCTCCAGTACGTTGTCGGGACGCTTGGCACCCGGGTTGGTGCCCACACCGAACTCCGCTATGAAACGAGCCTTATCATGCTCCCGAAAAACCCTCTCCAGATAGTACCTGTAATCTTCAAAGCCTTCTATCTCCTCAACGGCACCATCTTTAAACACTAAGGTGAGAGGCCTCTGAAGAGGTCTGTCGGGTCCATAAGTGATGGTGAGTCGGCCAAAGGCAGAGTCTTCCACTGGAGCTATAAAGGCTTCGCCTGCCGGTAGGTTTCCGTAATCACCTGGATTGTGAAAGATGCCTGTATCCCTGAGAGCCTTCCTTCCCTGAAGGGAAAACTCTATATCGGTACCCTCCGCCCTCACATGAACCCACTCAGCCTCGTCCAGTATATCGGCCACATCCTCCGTAAGTTTTCTAACCTCCTCCCAGTTTACCTGCATAGGACCCAGAAACATGTCCGGTTCGAAAAGGGGCATGGAAGCGTACCTAACACCCAGGTACTTGGTTAGAATCTTCCTGTAAAAGGTGTGAGTGGTGGAGTAGTAGGGAAAGGCCACCACCACCTGAGGTACATCCTTTGCCACAGAGAGAAGGATCGTTGCCACATCATCTTCCGAGTACTCTTCCTTGTTGAGGATCTTTTCCATGAGACCGGCCTTCTTTAAAGCTTCTACCGCTTCGTCACCAAAGGTGGTTCTCCACACCTCTTCCGGAGGCTCTTTACCGTGTCTTCCTGTGGAAGGATAAACAATATGCTTAACACCCGAGCACAGTTCACTTCCTACTTTAACGAACTCTTCCATGAGTTCGGGAAGGTAATCTTTAGTGTCATCTGTCAGGAGAAGGAGGCTTTCTTCCTCTCTGAGTCCCATATTCACTTCAAGAAGACTACGTATATGCTTTTCAAACATGATTATAAATTTAATTTAGGGAAGAGGTAGTCGTAAAGCACCTAAGAGGTACTTAAGGTCGTTGTCGGTAAAGAGGAGACCAGCTCCTACAAAGGCACCCCTCAGTCTTGAGTTAAGAAGATCATCACCACCTACACGCACGTAAAGAGGACCTGAAATTCTGTACTCGGCACCCACCTGCAAGGAGGGTTTCAGGTTCTTGTCCATGGGTCTGTCCTTTCTACCGGCATTCCAAAGATCTGAGAAGAACATAAGGCGTGAGTTCCAAATCACATCCACACCTACACCACCCGTGGATTCCTTGAGACCTCCCCTCAACACCAACTTCTTGTCACCTATGGGGAATATCCTGGCGTACTGTATTGTGAACTGGGGTTTAAACTCCTTCTTTACCACCACCCTGTCGGGAAGTATCTCTTCGTAGTAAACTCTTCCTCTTGAGTTCCCCACTATCTCCAAAAGATAATATTTTTCTTCATCCGGTTGAAGCTTCACCGTAGCTATTCCCTTTGTATCTCCACCTCGGTAAAGCTCTCCTCTGAAACCCACCTGCAGGTTGCTCCTCTCCGCTATCTCCCCAGCTTTTGCAAAGGTCTTGGTGGCAGAAGCTATATTTCTGTAGAGTTCTTCGTCCTTTATCAGCTTACCGAGAGTCCCCTCACCTCTTTCCAACGTGGTGAGTATAAGATTCAACTTCTTGGAGGACTCCGCCAGGTTCTCCGAGATAGTTCTAAGGTCCTGTCTGTTTTCTGTAACAACAGTGTTAAGGTTGGCAGATAACTGATTGAGCTGAGCCACCAAGGTGGGAAGGCTGCTACGTAGATCTTCCGAGAGCTCCCTCAAGTTGCGTACCGCCACCTTTATATCTTCTCTGTTTTCTGAAGCCATAGCTTCCAACGTGTCTGCCAATCTCTGCACCGAAGCCAAGGTTTGAGGTAGAGTTCTGTTGAGGTGTTCTACCAGCAGTCTGATACCAGTAAGAGAAGCACGCACGTTTTCCCTGTTTTCCACCACCATCTGATCTAAATGGCGTGTCAACATCTCCATATTCTGCACAAGAGCCCTTATATCCTCTCTGTTTTCGGCTAAGATTGTCTGGAAGTTCTGCGCCATAAGTTTCATGGCTTCTGCTGCTGCTGTCATCTCTCTTATTAGTCTGTCGGTATCCGCGTAGCCTTGTGTGTATCTTATCACCCCACCCTCTTCCAGAACTCCTGCCTCGGGCGTTCCAGGATCCACAGAAAGGTACTTATCTCCCATAAGTCCAAGAGTACCTATGTAAGCGGTGGCGTTCCTGTAAAGGGTAACATCTCTGTATACTTCCAACACCACCTCCACTTTTCCATCTTTAAGTCTCACACTTTTTACCGTACCACTCTTTATACCGGCCACCCTAACTTCGCTACCTTTAGATAGTCCTGCCACATCATCAAAGTACACCCTGTAAGTTTTTGTGGCAGGTTTAAAGAAAGGTATCTCTCCAAAGATTAGAATCACGAAAGCGAGGGACATAGCCACTATAACTACCAACAAGCCTACCTTTGCTTCGTTAGAAAGCTTCATGTTTATAATTTTAAACCCTTGACACATCCGTTACACAAGCTAAATTTGGAAAACATGAGAAGCGATAAAGTTAAAAAAGGCGTTGAACGTGCACCTCACAGAGCGCTGCTGAGAGCTTGCGGCCTTACCGACGAGGATATGGACAAGCCTCTCATAGGTATAGCCAACTCTTACATAGACATAATACCCGGCCATGTACATCTGAGAGAGTTCGTGGAACCGATAAAGGAAGAAGTAAGGAAGGCTGGTGGTGTTCCCATAGAGTTCAATGTGATAGGCGTGGACGACGGTATAGCTATGGGACATTACGGCATGCACTACTCTCTACCTTCCAGAGAACTCATAGCGGACAGTATAGAAACAGTGGTGGAGGCACACCAGCTGGATGCCCTCATATGTATACCTAACTGTGACAAGATAGTTCCCGGCATGTTGATGGCTGCTGTGAGGCTCAACATACCTACCATCTTCATAAGTGGCGGTCCCATGCTGGCGGGAGAGTTGGAAGGACAAAAGGTGGATCTCATCACTGTGTTTGAAGGAATAGGCCAGTTGAAGGCTGGCAAGATAGACGAAGCTAAACTGAAGCTTTTGGAACAAACAGCGTGTCCTACCTGTGGTAGCTGTTCAGGTATGTTTACCGCCAACTCTATGAACTGTCTGACAGAGGTCTTAGGTCTTGGGCTTCCTGGCAACGGTACCATTCCGGCCGTTGACCCTCGTAGAGAGATGTTGGCACGCCAGGCGGCGCGTCAGATAATGGAGCTTCTCAAAAGAGATATAAGACCGAGGGACATAGTTACCGTGGAGGCCTTGGATAACGCCTTTGCGGTAGACATAGCAATGGGAGGATCTACCAACACTGTTCTACACCTTCTTGCTATAGCTCAGGAGGCAGGCATAGACTATCCTCTAGAGAGGATAGATCGTATATCGAAGGCCACTCCTACCCTTTGTAAGATATCACCCGCCTCCCACTACCATATACAAGATCTGGACATGGTGGGTGGTATTCCTGCCCTTCTGAAAGAGCTTATCAGGGGTAACTATCTTCCCCACCCTGACAGACCTACCGTAAGTCTCAAAACACTGAGGGAAATAGCTATGTCTGCACCCGATGCGGATGGTGAAGTCATAAGGAGAATAGAAGAACCCTACTCCAGAGACGGCGGCCTTGCCATACTTTTTGGTAACCTTGCACCGGAAGGTGCGGTGGTGAAAACAGCAGGTGTGTCCGAAAACATGCTAGTCTTTAGAGGTAAAGCTATATGCTTTGACTCAGAAGAAGAGGCTGTGGAGGCCATACTGGGTGGAAGGGTGAAGCCTGGACACGTGGTGGTCATAAGGTACGAAGGACCTAAAGGTGGACCCGGTATGAGGGAGATGCTCTCTCCCACATCTGCCATAATGGGTATGGGGTTAGGTGATAAAGTGGCCCTCATAACAGACGGACGCTTTTCCGGAGGCACGAGGGGGGCGTGTGTGGGACACATATCTCCAGAAGCGGCGGCAGGTGGTCCGATAGGTGTGGTGAAGGACGGTGATGAGATCCTCATAGACATCCCCGGTAGAAGAATAGAGCTCTTGATTCCGGAAGAAGAACTTCAGAGAAGACTGAAAGAGTTTGTACCTAAACAGAAGGAGATAAAGAGCAGGTGGCTTAGGAGATACGTCCGTTTTGTCACATCTGCTTCAAAGGGTGCGGTTCTTGAAGCTTAACCATGCGCGTTCTTCTTGTCGGGCTCGGAAATATGGGAAGGAAGTATCTCCAGAAACTTACGGAGATAGGTGTCAGTGTTGTTACGTGCGATATAGACCCCACCAAGAGGGTGGACGGCATACCCTTCTATACAGATCCCGAGAAGGTAGATGTTCCGGTAGATAGAGCTATAGTGGCCACCGATCCTCTATACCATCCTTACATAGCCGAGTACCTCCTTAGGAGAAACATACCCGTTCTCTTAGAGAAACCACCAGCCCTCTCCATTGGAGACTGGGAAAGAATAGAGGGATACCGCAACCTCTTTGTATCGGAAATAGAATCTTTCTCTGTGTGTGCCGAGTATTTTCCGGAAGATGCAGAGAGTATTCTTATAGAGCGTTTCGGAAGATCAGCAGGCTATGTTTCTCCCCTTTGGGATCTGGCATGGCATGACCTTTACCTTTTACAGAAACTACCTGGAGATATCCAGCTAAAGGGATTAAGGAGGGGGGAGATTTGGGAACTGGAGGGAACAGTGGGAGGTGTATCCTTCCTGCTTAGGGTTTCATGGAACAGTCAGACACCTCGGAGAAGATGGTTCATAAAAGGTAAATACCACAACACTTTGCTGGATTTCGGAGAAGAGAAGGTTTATGTAGATGGCCGTTTGATGGCCCATGAGAGGAGAGACAAGCTTCTCCTTATGACCAAACTCTTCTTGGAGGAGAAACTGGGGGACTTTACAAAAAAAAGAGCTCGCAGAAACATAGAACTTCTTCAGGAGCTGGAGCTTAAGTAATCTAGAAGATCTCTGATATTGGCATAAGCAAGAGCCACGTACGTGTCAGCAGCACCGTAGTAGAGAAACAGATCCTCTCCCACAGTCACAGCACCACACGGAAAGACCACGTTGGGCACATCACCCACCCTTTCGTAAGTTGCTCGTGGTGAAAGTACCCACTCGTCTCCCCTTCGTATAACCCGTGTAGGGTCTTCTAGGTCCAGTAGGGCCAGCCCCACCCTGTATATCTCTCCCGCCACCGTTTTTTTCACACCATGATAAATTACAAGCCAACCCTCGGGAGTTTCAATGGGTGGCGGACCCAGACCTATCCTGTAAGAGTCCCACCAGCCTCCGGGCCTAGGTTCCATTATAGGTGTGTGGTTTTCCCAGTTTTTCAGATCCTGCGAGTAGGAAATGCATACCTGATTTCCTATACGGTTGATCATAAGCCACCTACCTTTAAAGCGCTTTGGAAAAAGACTGGCGTTTTTATTACCGGGAGGTAGTACTGGGCCAAGCCTCCTAAAGTTTACAAAATCCTCGGTGAGAGCCAAACATACAGTAGGTCCGTGCCATGAGTAAGCCACGTATGTAATGGCGAAAACACCATCCTCCAGAAGGACTATGCGAGGATCTTCTATACCCCACATCTCTTCGGGATACTTATCAGGTTCCGGTTTCAGGGTAGGTCTCTCCTCTATATCCCATCCAGTTTTACCGTCCGGACTCGTTGCTACTGTGAGATGGGAAAATCCCCTAAAGTCCTCCACCCTTACCAAAAGTAGTATCCGGTCGCCAAAGCGGACAGCCCCCGGGTTAAAAACAGCGTTGGCAGGATATGGCCAGTTTTCTGGAGTGAGGATAGGGTTAAGAGGCCAACGTTTGAAAAGCTCAGGCATATTATTATGGTATTAAAGATATGAAGGGGAATGGTTTTGGAAGGGTGGGGGTTTTAGTGCTGGTTCTTGTACTGCTGTTTTGGAATGGTAGAGGGTATGGGGAGGAGAGAAAGGAAAATACATCCGAATACTTTCGGATAGTATATGAAAGGAGTATCGGTAAGTGGGAGATATACAGTATTTACCCTGTTGGCAAATCTGTAAATCTTGATACTCCCGAGGTTATTGTAGATTTCTGTGGTGGTAAGGGTGTAGTTATAGGAAAATATAACAGCAAATATTTCTACTTGATCACTCTTTATCCGGGGTCTCCCAAAACACGAAAAGTCGAGATACCAATAAGATATTCAGAGTTACTTTGTTCTGAGGATGGAAAATACGTTTTCGCTATAAATGAAATATTTAATGATATTAAAGGATATGATACTATTTATGCGTTTCTTGTTGACTCTTCAAGTGTGGTAAAAATTTTTGATAATTTTAAAGTTAGTAAAAAAATACTACCTTACTATCCACCGAATTTTCTTGTATGTCCTCTATCCTTAAAAACTGGAGAAGTGTTTACATTACATGGTACAAACTTCATTTGTATAAACCCTCAAGATATTCCTCAAGGATTTATAAAATTCTTTCTTGTAGACTTATACAAACGAAACTCAAACATTTTAGGCGTTTTTTATGATTTCAAGAGTTATTATTTTTATAACATTAGCAAAAAGAAGCTTGAGAGATCATTTAGACTTCCGGAAGAAGCTACACTGGTACAGTTTGACAGACATACCAATAGTATCTATTATTACAAATCTACAAAAGAAATAGAAGGATATTCAGTACAAGGGATTATAAATCGCTTGTATATTACAAATAATAGAAAAGAAAAACTGATAGATGTAAAAGGTCTTTTGGAATATACCATAACACATGATGCTATATACTACAACAGCTTCAACAGGGTGTTTGTGTTTGACTTATCCGATAAAAAACAAAAACTTTTATACTATTTCCCAAAGCATAGTTTTCGTAGCGTTGATCCCGAGGAAGACTGCATATTATGTCTTAAGGCCAGAGCTACCGCCGTTTTATTTCTTTTGAAAGATAAGGTGGTAGTAATAGTTAAAAAATATTAAGTGGAGGGTGAAACATGATGTATAATCCTGGAGCACAATTCAGAGTGACATCTCGGTATGGGGAAAGAATCCATCCCATCACAGGGGAACGGAAGTTTCACCGTGGGATAGATTATGCAGCACCAGCTGGAACTCCTGTTCCGGTGGCTGCAGATGGAGTAGTTTACCGAACGGGTTCAGAGACCGGGTGGGGGAAATGAGGTATAAAGTCAGTGTTGATGATCTACTCAGAGAGAATCCGTGGATAAAGGACCCTGACTACATCCTTCCCGGATGGAAGCTAAAGATACCCAGACCTGGCTACGAGAACAAAACCCGCTCCAACATTAGGGAAGGACTTCGCAGGGTTGACCCTCTTGTCATAGACCTTGATGGAGATGGGATAAAGCTTGTAAATATTAACAAATCCAATGCCATGTTTGACCTCACTGGTTCGGGGTTTGCTAATAAGATGGGGTTGAAAAATGTTAGGGTTTGGGTATAATTTCTCCTAAAAGGGAGGGAAGATATGAGTTGTAACAACACAAACGAAACTCCAATTATGGTTTTAAAGTACAGACCTTTCGGAAGATTCAGCTTTTTCTTGTGGTTTTTGTTTATGTGTGGGCTTTTCTATTATGGTATTATACTTACACCTGAAGATGCAGCTAAAGTTAAGGCAAATTACTATTTTTTAAAATACGGTTCAATAATATTTGGTGGAATTGGAATGATTTACTTTTTGAATATTATAAACATAAAACAGATAGAAGTTTATACTAGTAAAATAATAAAACGCCCCATAATCCCATTACCAATAATCGGACAACAAGTTTGTATTGAATTGAGAGAAGCTTATTATGTAAAAGTCTATTTTGGCATATTTCTAACTCCTACCCCCTCATATCTAAAAACCTTATTCTACCCTCTTATCTTTATTCCTTATACTCGCCTTACTAATAAAAATGAATTTATTGAATTTTTAAGCAAAGTTTCTGGAAAATCTCCTGATGAATTTAGATATCTTCCCACTTATGGCAATGGTGTTCGTAAAAAATTAATAAAAGAAAAAACTTACACAAAGGAGGGTTAAGCCATGGAGGACAAGAGACAAAACAATGTAGAGCCAGAGCCTATGGATATACTTTCTTCTTTGAAAACGGCTATGAAGGACTATGAGATGTGGGATGAGGAGTTAAATAAAGTTTATAAAACTCTTATGGAGAAACTAAATCCGGGGGAAAAAGACCATGGCAAGGGTATTCATATACTTAGTGTTGTTTATTTTACTAATAGTGGTCGCTATTAAACTGACTTCTGAAAATCTGTCAAAAACTTTCATATCCAGAGAATCAAATAACTGCCCAGTCAAAAACTACGGTGCTCTTGTTGTGGATCTTAACGGAGATGGGATAATGCTTTTACCTTTAGAGTCTTCTAATGCCATGTTTGATCTTACTGGTTCGGGGTTTGCTAATAAAGTTGG
This sequence comes from Thermocrinis albus DSM 14484, assembly GCF_000025605.1. NCBI lineage: Bacteria > Pseudomonadati > Aquificota > Aquificia > Aquificales > Aquificaceae > Thermocrinis > Thermocrinis albus. The sequence continues at coordinate 1,297,576 of NC_013894.1, forward strand.
TTGGATAAGCAAAGGAGAGGCTTTCTTGGTGTGGGATAAAAACGAAGATGGCAATATAAACGATATATCAGAATTATTCGGTGGGTTAAATCAGTCAGGATTTGCACTTCTTGCCACTTATGACTTTAATAAGGATGGCAAAATAGATTCTCATGATGAGATATTTTTTAAGCTTAAGCTCTGGCGGGATTCAAACGGTGATGGACGTACTGACAAAGGAGAGCTTTTTTCTCTCAGCGATGCTGGAATAAAATCAATAAATCTTAATCCAAAACAGGTGGATATAAATCGGAATGGCAACAAGATAACTGAAATATCTAAAGTTGAGCTTGAGAATGGCAAGCAGTTGAGTATAGCTCATGTAAACTTTCAGGTTGACAGGCTTTACAGTTATTACAACCGTGATGTAAAACTGGTGGAGGAGGTTATTGGCTTGCCTTGGATAAAAGGTTACGGCTTTCTACCAGATCTACCTATTGCTATGAGTCTGGATAGCACTCTTCTTAAAATGGTCAAAGATGCAACAGAAGAACAGGATCTTATTGTCCTGCTGAATAAATTTGAAAGAATCATTTATAGATGGGCGAAAGTTGATGCAGCTACTCCTGAAGAACTAGGATTGCACCTGTATATCCTACAGATAGATAGAACAAACAGAATGGTTAAGTTTCTTGATGGTGAGCAGATGAAAATAGAACAACTGGGGGCAATAAGCAGATTTAGTGGAGAGAATTTTTTTGAACTCAGATGTAAAGGAAATACTCTTGACTCAAGAAAAATGACAGCAGCTTGGAATACCATGTTTGCAGGCTTACTGGCAAGGTTTGCAGTAGAAACAGAAAAAGTAGCTGATGTTATCCTTGCATACTATGACTTTTATGTAGATAGAATAGTTCTGGAAGACGATTTCAATATAGAAGAATTTGAGAAAAGAGTAAAAGAACTTCTCTACTCAGGGGACCAGCAAAAAATAGCAAAAGGGTTTCTTGCTCTCATTATAATGAATGAGCATGATTCTAAAAGAGCCCTGAAACTTATTAAAAAGCTGAAAAATCAATTACCTCAGGAAGTACTGTCAAATCCTTATGCTACATATGCGCTAAATTTAGACTAAAAAAAGGAGGGTATTTATGAGAAAAGTTAAGTTAGCAGTTATACAGAGAGCAAAGATGCAGAAAAGAGCTTTTCTTTTTCTGTTTTTAACTATTTGTTTAAGCCTCTTTGCATGCAAAAATGACCAAAAAGCATCTTCCCAGCCAGAGCTTTCAAACAAGCCGAGTTTTGCAGATAAAGATACGGAGCTGTTTCGTCAACTGGGGATTTGCAAAGAAATCAGAAAAGACGAATACTCTCACAAAACCGTGTGTGTTCTAAATAATAATTGTGAAATTACAATAGATTATTCAGTCAAAGGGAACTTTTCTGCTCCCGCTACTAATGAATTACTTCTTTCAGTAAAAGACAGTTGTGCACCTCATGTTAACAACTTTGGTTATGCTTTGCTGGTAAAAGATGGTAAAATTGAGAAAAAACTGGATAATTTAAGATGCACTACAGACAAGTTCAAAAATTGTTTTCTGCTTTTAAGAAAGCATGATGGAAGAGACGTGGTTATGGTTTTTTCTACTTATACGGGTCAGGGAATTAGTATAGATTTAGTTCAGCTTTGTGACTCTAAAAATTGGAAATGTATTGACCTTATGGATTTAAGCTATTTTGATGGTTATTGTGGGGACACCAGAAAAGAAGAAACGCAACTAAGATTTGACTGGAATTTTGTAAATAAAGAGTTAGAGAAAAAGCAAAGGCTTAACCCTGGTGAGGCTGTAGAGTTTAAGCTCATAAAGGAAAAATTAGTTATTGATGAAAACTGTGAATATAAAACATCACAAATTAAAACCTGTAGTATAAAATATGTCTGGGATGGAGAAAATCTAAACAGAGTTTTTGACGATACAGCAGAGTGTGAGAAGTCTACAAAAGGAGGAGGAAAGTGAAGAAAAGGGGCGGAGTTATTATTGCAGTTACTTTTATGATCCTTGTCTACTCAGTATTTTTCATGCTTTTTGTTAAGGATTTTGGAGAATCAGAAAAAATTTTATTTACAGTTATATATTGGCTCTTAATGGCTTGGGTTTTTTGGCTTTCATTAGGTAAACATAATGAAGATGGCTTAGAACAATTGAGGAAAGTACATGACTTTATTAATACCGATAAAACTGATGCTAATAAGCCCATATTTGTTATGAGGATTGAGTTAAGAGGAGCCAGCTTACTCTTATTTACTTTTATCCTTATGAGTTTATTTGCTATAGGTGGTACTCTGGTTTTAATTAGAGAAGTGGTATCAGGTAATGTACAATCGGATATGGAGCTTTATATCATTATTGTAATTATTATATTTCTTCTTCTTGGATATATTAAGATTCTATCCGACATAAACACCAGAAAAGTAGAGGTTTATAAAAACAAAATAGTATCGTATCCTTTTTTCCCGCCATTCAAAAAAGTTGAGATTGATTTAACTAAGGAGTTCAAATACAAATATATCAGGACAGGAGCAGGATATAAACGACTTTTTCCAGATGAATACTTCGTAATCCAACAAAATGGCAAACGGATAAAGTTAAATAATCTCCTTACATGCTGGAGCGAATTTCTTGATTTTCTGGACAAGATGTATGGAAATCCTTATTTGGGACCAGATAGACTGGTTCCTTCCTATCCACCAGGGTTTAAAGATTCAGGAGTTATAAAACCTGGAGAAGTAAAATCAGACGCTCAACTTCGCGCAGAAGCAGAGGAATATGAAAAAATTAAACTTAATAGAATTGTTGCACTTTCAACTTCTACTCTAATTTTCCTTAAGTTACTCCTTCTAATTCTTGTGCTTTTAGTATGGTTTAGAAGATGATTGCTTAGGTAGGGTAATTGAGTTAGTCCTGTCGCCCTTCCTTAAGCATATTGACGAAGGGTTAAAGGTAAGGTAGCTTTTGCGGACATTGGTATGGGGGACCTCTTGACTTACGGGTGAAGGTTGTGTATAATAATAGTGTATTTGGTAGCGAGCCCCCGTCGTCTAGCCAGGTCCAGGACACCGCCCTTTCAAGGCGGAGAACGCGGGTTCAAATCCCGCCGGGGGTGCTCATAACACCACCATGAAAGAGAAAAGGGTTCTTCAGGAAGAGTATCAGGCTCAGGACATAAAAGCGGTAACCGGGCTTCAGCACGTCAGATTAAGACCTTCTATGTACATAGGTGATGTAGGGGAGAGAGGGCTTCATCATCTCATATGGGAGATACTGGATAACGCCGTAGACGAGCATATGGCCGGTTATGCCAGTCATATAACGGTGACCATTCACGCCGATATGTCGGTGAGTGTGGAAGATGATGGTAGGGGTATCCCGGTAGACATACATCCCGAGACAGGTATCCCGGCGGTTCAGATGGTGTTCACTGTTCTGGGTGCGGGAGGTAAGTTTGATAAGAAGGTTTACCGTTACTCAGGTGGTTTGCACGGGGTGGGTGCGTCGGTGGTAAATGCCCTCTCAGAATGGTTGGTGGTGGAAGTATACAGGGACGGCAACATTTACAGGCAGGAGTATGTGAGAGGTGAGCCTACAACACCTGTCCAGATAGTGGGAAAAACCCGTAAGCGTGGTACAAAGGTCACTTTTAAGCCTGATCCTGAGATTTTTGAAACCACTAAGATAAAGTTTGACATAGTGGAAAAACGTATAAGGGAGCTGGCCTATCTGAATCCTAACTGTACCTTCCGATTGGTGGATGAAAGAACAGGTAAGGATCTCATCTACAGGTTTGAGAAGGGTATAGAGGAGTTGGTCCTCTACTTGGCAAGGGGGAAGGAGCCTCTGATAAAGGAGGTCATAAGGGTGGGAGGAGAGCATGAAGGTGTCATAGTAGATATAGCCTTTACTTACACTAAAGATTACAAGGAGGTGGTGGAGAGTTTTGTTAACAACATAAAGACTCTGGAGGGAGGTACTCACGTTACCGGCTTTAGGTCCGGCTTGACAAAGGCCGTTATGCGCCTTCTGCCTAACATAAAACTTCAGAAGGAACTCAAGGAGACAATAACGGGAGAAGATCTAAGAGAGGGACTTGTGGCTGTAGTCTCCTGTAAGGTGCCGGATCCTCAGTTTGAGGGGCAGACTAAGACGAAACTGGGTAATCAGAACGTAAAGAGCATAGTAGAGTCGGTAGTTTACGAACAGCTCTCCTCTTACTTTGACAAGAACAGGGACGTTCTGAGGGTTATAGTGGAGAAAGCTATAGAGGCTGCGCTGGCGCGCGAGGCTGCAAAAAAAGCCAAGGAACTGGTGAGGAGACGTTCCCCGCTGGAGGACACCACCCTACCCGGTAAGCTGGCTGACTGTTCGGAGAAAGATCCTGAGAAGTGTGAGCTCTTCATAGTGGAAGGAGAATCGGCAGGTGGTTCTGCAAAACAGGGCAGGGACAGAAGGTTTCAGGCCATACTACCTCTGAGGGGTAAGATCTTGAACGTAGAGAAGGCAAGGCTGGACAAGGTTCTCTCCAACGAGGAGATAAAGGCTATTGTGAGTTCCATAGGGTGCGGTATAGGGGAGGACATGGATCTTTCCAAACTCCGTTATCACAGGATAATTCTCATGACGGATGCGGACGTAGACGGATCCCACATAAGAACCCTTCTCCTTACCTTCTTTTACAGATACATGCCTAAGCTGGTGGAAGGTGGTTATCTTTACATAGCACAGCCACCTCTTTACCGTGCCAAAAAGGGTAAGACAGTGGTTTATCTGAAAGATGACAGAGAACTGGAACAGCTCCTTATGGAAGACATAAAGAAGGAAGGGTATGTGAGAGACAAAGAGGGTTTGGAACTAAGAGGGGAGAAGTTGATGGAGTTTCTGAAAACTATCAGGGAAGTGGAGGAAGGATACAGGGCTCTGGTAAAGAAGAAGGGCCAAGAGGTGGTGGACGCCTTGATGAAGGTAAAACCTCATGAGAAGGATCTGAGAGAAGAAGAAAAGGCACGCAGCGTGGCAGAGAAACTGGCTACCCTGTTACCCGACATGAAACTGGAACTACGTTTTGACGAAGATGAGGGTGCTTTTGAGATACTTCTCTCTGATGAGAGGATAGGTAAGAGGGTCCTCATCAACGTGGATCTTCTTTCCTCCCTCACCTACAAGAACCTGTTGGAGGGAGTAGGTCTTACACCACCTCTAACGGTGGGCGTAGGAAAGAGGGAGAAAACCTTAGAAGATCTTTTCTCCCTTTACAGGGACATACTGGACTTGGCTAAGGAGAACTGGGAGATTCAAAGATACAAGGGTCTGGGTGAGATGAATCCGGAACAACTTTGGGAAACCACTATGAACCCTGCCACCAGGAGGCTCCTGAGGGTTACCATAGAGGACGCTGCGGAGGCAGATCGTATATTTAGCATCCTGATGGGAGAGGAAGTAGAGCCTAGGAGAGAGTTCATAGAGGCTTACGCCAGAGAGGTGAGAAACCTTGACGTATAAGAGGATCCTGGTAGGTCTTGATGGCTCACCTGCAGGATGGAACGCTGCTGAATGGGCCTTCCTTTTGGCTCTCAGAATGGACGTACCTGTTGTGGGGATTCATGTGATAGACGAAGGGCTACTGGAAGAGGCTTTTTTGGAAGATCTGGCAGGTGTCCTTGGCTTTATACCACCTCAGGGTTTTACCACCAAAGTGAGGGATTTTTTGGAAGAACAGGCGGGGATCATCGTAGACGAGTTTTTAAAACTGGGCAGGGAGAGAGGCGTTAAGGTGTCTTCCTTACAAACGGTAGGCAAACCTTACAAGGTGCTCATAGAGCAAGCAGATAAAGAAGATCTTCTGATAGTGGGAAGAGAGGGGAAAAGACCTGTAAGGGGACTGTTTCTTGGTTCTACATCTGAGATGATAGTCAGGAGGGCTGCCTGTCATGTTATGGTGGTTCCGGAAGGTAAGGCGAAGTTGGAAAAGGTGTGCGTTGCCTTTGATGGAAGTTCTCAGTCGGTGAAGGCTGTGCAGGTGGCCAAAGAGATAGCTCAGAAAGGCGGTGTTGAGGTGAGAGCTCTTTATGTAGGAGATGAAGATATACGCTTAGAGGATGACTCGGTGGTTTATGTACGTCTGAGAGGACTTCCGGAAGAAAAACTGGTAGAATATTGCAAGGAGGAGGGAATGGACCTTCTGGTGGCCGGTCGTACTTCTCGGTCTGTGGTTTCGGAGCTCTTTTTGGGAAGTGTGGCCACCTTCCTTTTGCATCACAGCCCGGTAGCACTGTTGTTGGTGAGGTGAGATGGGTAAACTTTATGTGGTAGCAACACCCATAGGTAACCTTCAGGACATAACTCTCAGGGCTCTGGAGGTTCTTAGGTCCGTCAACTTCATAGCCTGTGAGGACACACGCAGAACCAGCATCTTGCTCCAACATTACGGTATAAAGGATAAAAAGCTTCTGTCTTACTACGAACCTAAGGAGAGTGTTCAGGTACCCAAAATCATCAAGCTGTTGGAAAAGGAGGACGTAGCACTGGTTACTGATGCCGGTACACCGGCCATATCGGACCCGGGCTACAAACTCATAAGGGCATGCATAGACAAAGGTATACCTGTGGAGGTGATACCTGGTCCCAGCGCTGTACTGACAGCACTGGTGGGTTCGGGTCTTCCTACCGATAGGTTCACCTTCGTAGGTTTCCTACCTAGGAAGGGTCTTCAGGGTTTCTTTGAGGATCTGAAAAAGTGTGAAGACACCACCTTCGTAGCCTTTGAATCACCCAACAGAGTTCTCAAATCTTTGGAAGTCATGAAGGAGGTTTATGGACCGGACACTACTGTATGTATCGCCAGAGAGCTTACAAAACTTCACGAGGAGTACTTGAGGGGTAGACTGGTGGAGGTTCTGGAGGAGCTTAACAAAAGGGGTGAGATAAAGGGAGAGCTGGTCATAGTGTGGCGTCTGGCACCTCAAGATTGAGAAGTTCAAACAGCTCTTTATCTTTAAACTGGTTTCTGTTTTCCCATACGTAGTTTTGAAGGGGCCAAAGATCCACCATCAGTTCCCAGCTTTTTGCGTCCCTGTTGTAGTCTTTTATAAGGCGTACCACCTCCTTCAGAAGGTGAGGAGTTTCCTGAGCCTTTTTGAGAGCGTACTGGAGGAATAGTTCCCTTAACCACACGGCATGTATGTTCAGACGTAAGTCCTGAGCCTCTTTGAGAATCTCCTCCACGGTTTTAGGATCAGCATTCTGCGTCAAGGACCTCCACAGGTGAAGTTGTAAGAAGAGGGTCAGCTGTTTTACGAGAAGTTCCCAAGAAGAGTGTTTCACTATCCTCTCCAACAAACTCCCATAATCTTCAGTGGCTTCTATGAAACTGTGTAAGTAGCTGTTGATCCAAAGTTCCACTACACCGTTGAGAAAAACGTCCGGGACCCTTTCTAAACTGAGATCTTCAAAACTGAGATGGAAGACATACTCCTCCTCTGTTTCCGAAGATGAAAGATACAAGGTGATGGGTTCATAACCCTCTACTTTGTAACGCCAAGAGCCTATTTGACCTTCTGCCTTTTCCACATCAGCAAGGTACATGAGGGCCACAGTAACGGCCATGTCTTTGGGAGTGTACACCTGCGGAAGGACCAGCCTTTGGTACACCATAAGACCGTTAGGGTATCTTTCGGTGTTCCCCGGTGCTTCCGCCAGATATTGGGTTAAAATCCTCTCTGCCTCTGGATCTTCTACGAGATCTATGGCTTTTTTGGCATACAGGAGGTTTTTTACGGTCTCTATTCCTGATATGTCCGCAAAGAACCACCCATCGGAAGAAAAAGCAAGATGGCAGTACAGGAGAGCGTAGAGCTGACGGAAGACTAGTCTTGACTCTTCCCGTGATAAGGATCTTTTGGAGTGGCATGCCAGAAAGTCTTCCTTAGAACCTCCCAACAGAACCTCAACGAAGTCCAGGGTAGCTCTGAAGCTGTCTTTCAAGTACCTATCCAGTGTGTTGAAAACTCTATCCCTTATCCTCCTTCTCACCTCTTCCAATCCTTCCCTGAGGGGTTTCCTCCAGCGTTGGTGCCAGCCCGGTAAGCCTCCTGTGGAACAACCACAGTGATCCCTCCATCTTTCCACACCGTGAGGACAGCTCCAGGAGGTGAAATCCACCACCTGGGTGGTATCGGTGGGTACGTGCCGCGAGTGGTAATCCTCTGCCGTGGTGAATAAATCTCCGTAGCGAGAAAAGAGGTAAGCTAAAGCCATCTCACCAAACTTCTTGTGATGACCAAAAGTCTCACCGTCCACCGCCACGAGGAGTGGCTGCTGTTTTAAGGAGAGAAGCTTCTTTAAAAGGGTGGTTGCGTCTTGAAGAAGATCACCGAAGGCTATACCATGAGATACCTCATGGTGGTAAATGAAAACATCCAGATGTCCTTCCTGGAAGAACACCCGTGCGTAGGGACTTTTAGTTTTTACTTGATGTGGTGCCAGTATTATGTACTCTATGCCATGCTTGATGAGCAACCTAAGGGTCTGAGAATCTACAGCCAGTTCGGGCAGCCAGAAACCTTTTGGATTTCTACCGAAAAACTTCTGAAAGGCTCTTATACCCCACGCTATCTGTATCTCTCTGTCTTCGGGTGGATCCAGGGGGAGTATGGTATGGTTGAAAGTGGAGGCCATAGCTCCCCTTCCTTCCCTTATCTTCTCCAAAAGTTCCGGATGTTTTTTCTCTATCCACCGGAGCAATGTACACCCAAAGTCAAAACTCATGTACCTGTAGTTGTTGACTATGTCCGTTACACGATGATCTTCCACCCTATGGGCGTAGGCGTTGGGTAGATAACACTCCCTGTATACTCTCTCGTTCCAGTTTTCAAAAGGTTCTGCTGAGGGCTCAATATGTATCTCACCTGTGTAAGGATTCTCTCGTGCGGGTTGGTAAAAGTGACCGTGAAATATTATCATCAGAGAAAACCGAAATCTTCCTGCCTGTTCTTCTCAAGGAGCCCTAGCGATACCAGATAGTTTTCCTCAAGGCTTATCAGAGCTTCTGGCATAACACTCTTAGGACAAGCCAGAGAGCAGTTCTTACAGTGGGTGCAGGCGTTTATTAGGTTCTCCTTGAGAGCCAAGGCCTGCCATCTGGGGTCCTTATTCCTGGGATCTAAAAGGATGGGATAAGCCTTCGCAAAGGCCATTGGACCACCGAAGGAGTTGTTTTGTATGAGTACGGGACATACGCTGTCACATAATCCACACATAATACACTCGTATCCTCTTTCTAACCTTCTGAAGAGGGAAGGGGGAAGAGGCTTGTTTTCGGAGGTTGGCACCATCCATACCCTGTTTCTGCGAAGGCGTTCCACCAAAGCTTCGTGATCCACCACCAGATCCCTTATCACCCTCAGCCCATCCAGTGGTTCCACCCTTACCCTACCACCAAAGGATGATATGTCCACACTGCAAGCCAGTACAGGCTTACCGTTAGCCTTGACACCACACGTACCACACACCCCAGCCCTGCACATACTTCTAAAAGAAATGGTCGGATCTGCGTTCTCCTTTATGTACCACAAGGCGTCCAGAAGTGTCATATGGCTACTGGAAGGCACAGAAAACACCTTTATTATCTCTCTGTCTCCCCTTTTCAGGACCAGCTCTAGTTCCATAAATATCAATTATCTTCCTGTTGTCTCCATATGACCACCCTGTTGTTGCCGGTGTCGGCAATAAGCAGCAGATTCTCCCTCAGGTGAAGAGAGTAGGGCCAACAGAGAGTATCCGGAAGAACCGCCTCCCACCTGTTTTCACCACAAGAACATAGATCCCTTTGACCTAGTACGCCCACCGGTTCCGCCCTACTTAGGGGATCAACGTACACAAGTACCCGGTTGTTGGAGGTGTCAGCCACAGCCAGTATCTTACCGTAAGCGGATACACCGTAAGGAAGGTTCAGCAGTCTAGCACCACAACCTTCACCATCACCGAGAGAAGTGACAACTTCCCTTACACTTCCCGGCTTTTCGCTAAAGATAAAAACGTTGCTGATTCCGCTACCTGCATCAGCGATGGCACAGAAGTTGGTGCCAAAGGCCAAACTATGAGGCCACGCAAAACCTTCGTATACTTCGTCGGGTTTCCTTTCACCTGAGGGTAACCCCTCGTACATTAGGACCCTCCTGTTTCCGGTGTCACACACATAAAGCTTACCATCGTGGTAAGCTACTCCGAAGCACCAAAAGAAGACATTCCTGTCGGTATCGCGTAGAGATCTTTGCCCTAACACACTGTCAGGCTTGACAAAACTTCTCTCCGGTATCCTTTCCCACAGAAGTATACGGTGATTCCAAGCATCGGCCACCAGGAGATGGCCTTCCTCTGTTATCCATACTCCCGTGGGCATGAACATACCCCTCTCAGGATCACCTCCGGCGTTAGGAGAGTCTGAATAGAAGTTGGGTTGTCCGAGAACCACGTCCGCTCCCCTCCCCTCTTCCGGTAAACCAAACCAAATCAACACTCTGTGATTCCCTGTATCAGCTACTACCAGTGTAGACCCGTTATAGAACACGCCCCTTGGCCCGTAGAGGGTATACGGTGTGGCCTTTGCAGGAGGTACAGCGAGACCGAAAGGGGAAGAACCGCCTACAATTCTGTAGGGCTTCCAGCTCAATGTACCAGTATCCATACGTATCCATCCTCTACCTTGATGGGCACAGACTCCAGCTGTATGTACTTGGCCGTCAGGCATTCTCCAGATTCCACAACGTACTCAAAACCGTGCCACGGACATACAAGTCTCCCGTCTGGTGTAACTTGACCATCGTGCAGGGGTAACCCTTGATGGGCGCACGAGTTCCTGTAAGCACGAATGACCCCGTTGAAGGACACCACTACCACGTCAGTATCTCCGTGGGAAAATCTCCGGATACTTCCCTCCTGCAGATCTGCCAGAGGAAAGGCCCTCACATAGTTACCTTCTCCACCACCTGCGGAATGGACCTCCACGATCCTCTTTATGGTAGGTACGTAGGCCTGTATGGCTTCCAGTATAGTCTGTCTTAGGGTAAAGACGGACTGCGCACATCCTACACAGGCACCCTTTAAGCTTACTATCACAGTGTCATCCTTCACATCCACAAGCTCTACGTCCCCTCCATGAGATTGTATATAAGGTTTTACCATAGCTATGGCCCTTGCCACCTTGGTATGAGTGTCTTCACGCACGAGACCATGCTTGAGGAAAAGGGCGTAGACTTCAGGTTCCCGTACAGCCTTCAAGAGCAGTTCTTTACCTACAGAATCCTCCTTGAGGACTCTTATGAGTTTACGGAGGCCTAGGGCCGTTAGCTTCTGTAGGTTCTCCACCAACAGACCTACCACTTCTCTTTCCTCGTCGGGAAAGTTCTTCACTTTTTCCAAAAGTTCATCTATCTTTTTGGCGGTATCTTCAAACTCAGTCCACGTGTTTTCCATGGCCCTCCACCTGAGTCGTTCTTATCTCCTCCAGAAGCTCCAACACTCCCTCCGCCTCTTCTTTGAGCCCCAACTGACGGAATAACTGAAGAGCTTCGGTAAGCCTCTTCTTAGCTTCCTCAAACCTACCCAAATGGGCGAGGGCATTACCCATGTTGGCCAGAACTCGGGCTTTTCCTTCTGTATCCCCCAAACTCTCCTTACATCTTAGAACCTCTTCGTACAACTCTAAGGCTTTCAGTAAGTTCTTCAAGGGGTTTGCCGTCGGAAGGTAAACGAGGGCGTTGGCGTAGTTCATGGTGACACTGGACCACTCCTTAGGAAACTCCTCTTTGGTAAAAACCTTCAGAGCATTTCTCAAACATTGGATGCCGTAAGCTAGCCTCATCTGGTCCTCGAGATCCGTAGCCTGTACGGACAGATAGGTTAAACCCATGTTGTTGTTGATCAGGGCGTACATGTAGGGATTTCTCTCATGGGTAAAGTATGTGAGAGCCTCCGAAAAGTGAAATACGGCCCTCCTTATATCTCCCAAGGAGGAGTAGAAGTTACCGAGATTAAAGTGGATCTCGGCCTTTAATTGCTCTGCGCCAGTCTGTTGCAACTCTTCAAATAACTTCTCGAGGGCTGCGATGATACCGTAATTCAAGCCTCTGTGTTCCGCCATAAGTCTCAATCTCTCCAGCTGTAGTCTTGCCTCAAACAGAGGGGATATACCTCTTACCAACGCTTGAGCTTCTGAGTAGAGCTGAAGAGCATCGTCCACCAGTCCGGAAGAAGCTAACTTTACCGCCTTTCTGTAAAGGAGAAGAGCGTCCAAGTCTCCTCTTTCCAGCAAACTTTCCGAGCCCTTCAGTAAGGAGTCCAAAAGGGGATCTCCCGTCTCCTTAACTTCACCCGTTATCAGACAACGGATGTATTCCCTAACCGGCCCTTCTTCCACTAACGTCAGTCTCTCCAAAGCTTCTTGGAAATTACCTGAGACCAGACTCTCCAAGTAGGACCACGCTGGTGGTAGATGGTTAAGGTGGAGTTTTAGAACATCCTCTATGTATTCTTCCCATCTATCTACGTAAGGTACCACAACACTGTCCAGAGGGTAGGGTAGCAGACCTACTGTTTGGGGATACACCATTCTCCAGTTCATTAACAACATCCTCCCAAACCGTCATTGGGATAGGGGAGATCTCGGTTGGCACACCTCTTTATATAGCTGGCCGCTCTCTCGGCCTTTTCTTGTGTAAAGTACCTGCCTACCTCGTACCTGACCGTTTCATCGGGGAAAAGGACCTCTATGTAAACTACCCACTGACCATCATCTTTTTCTACAAAGGTTTCTGCCAACAAAGCTTTGTTGGGGAACATGGCTAACACCTCCTATATTAAAGACACCACAAGTGCTCCCTCCTCTTCACTCCACTGGGCCACCTTAGACCCGTACTGTATTCCCGCAGGTAGAAGCTCGTAGATCAACACAGCTCTATCGCCCTTCCTGTTTATACGTTTAAGAATAAGGCCACCTTGCCTGTCGTTGGGAAGAGGAACAAGGAGAAACTCAAGGCCTCGCGGAAGTACAAGTACACTCATGCTCCGTACAAAATACTTTTCTGCCACCTCGGCGGGAATCACCAGGTAACCATCCTCCCTCAAAACGACCCTATAAACCTCCCCTGTGGTCAACTGGAACTTTTCTATAAGGTGCTGTGCAAGATTTTCCATGGCACGTTTCACTTCTTCCGATAGATCTTCACCTAATTGGAAGTTTTTCCCCTCTATAAGATACACAGTTATCCGCTTTGGTCTTTTTTCAGGTGGCATCATCTCCTTTGCTAAGGCAAGAGCATGAAACCATTTTATGGAGTGAAGATTAGCTTCCCTCAGATCGGGTAGCTCCTCTACTTCCTCTGCGGGCACACAGTATATGCTGCCGGCCTCTGAACCAGTATAACAGGCATCTACCAAAATGACCTCCTCGGCACCTTCCATGTGAAAAATAACATCCAGTCCGGACGTACCACCATCCACCAACTTTACGCCAGGTGGCACACCTTTCTCCCACATGTACCTAATAAGACGGGGCCCCACCCCGTCATCTCCACGGAGTGGGTTACCGCAACCAACTAGCACCAGTCTTTTCATTTTGTACCACCAAGTTTGAATCTGGCCAGTTCCTTTCTGCTCTTCCTATCGTAAACGTGTACCGTGCATACCAGACACGAGTCAAAGCTTCTAGCCACGTGGGCTACCTCTATGGGATCTTCAGGGTTTTTCACAGGAGAACCTACGATAGCCTTCTCTATGGGACCCATCTGTCCCTTGGAGTCTCTGGGACCTATGTTCCAGGCCGTTGGTGTTACTATTTGATAATTCTTTATCTTCCCGTTCTCCAGGACTATCCAGTCCATGAGAGCACCTCTAGCTGCCTCTGTACCTCCGAACCCCTTCGCATCTGGGAGTTCTTTAGGTTTGTTGTAGAACCTATCATCTTTGAAATCTACTTTACCCAGCCATTGCTTCGCCCACTTGTAATACTTGACAGCTTCGTGCATACGAGCGAGGACCCTCACCATCACGCTAGGACCTATCTTGTTCACTATGTTCCTGAAAAGAGGGTCTATGGCATGTTCCACGCAGCCCGCCGCAGTACAGGTGTGTTTTGCCTCTTCATAGCCAGCAACTACCTGTCTGGCCAGAGGTCCAGCCTCGCATGGAACTGGCTGTCCGTTGATGAGATACCTAGGTGACTTGGCCCAAGAGTACTTACCCTGCTTCTTGGCTACTTCTGGATCTACCGGGATGGTCTCCTCATCCCACGGATGCAACATCCATGAGCCTTCAAAGTAGGAGTGGGTCACATCCTCTCTTACGTTAAGGTGATCAAAGGGATAGTACTTGCCGTTGTAAACAACACCAGAAGGTGCCAGGAGAGCTTTATTCCTGTCCTCTATGGTGGAAACAGGATAAAACTGAGGATCTACGTAACTACCACATGCTATGAAGTTCCCGACTCCCGCGCCGTACTTGTCCAACCCGTTTTCTAGACAGAACCTTATGAAGAGGCCGCAGTCGGAGTTTCTGTGGCTCTCACTCTCCTCCAACCAGTTGAGTATATCGTCCCATGTTTTATTTTCCAACCATCTGTCTACGGAACAACCGAGCCACACTTTTTCCAACCACTCAGTTCTATACCTTTCCAGAAGTGCGTGCGCTCTAGTAATGTGATCCAGTTGAGGCGCACACATCACACCTCCAGGTACCATGAAACTGGAGTGAGGCCATTGACCACCGAACATGGCGTATATCTTGACAGGTAGTGCCGATATCTCCAGACCTATCTTGTAAGATGTACCTACGAAAGGAGCCCAGCGTTTTACTACCTCGTCGTAGAGTTTACTCTTGGCATAATTCTTGTTAACAAAATCTATGGCAAATATGGCGTAGTACCAACGGGGTACGGATTGAAGCGTTTCGCATACCTGCGCTATGTTCCTTATCCACCATGCATTAGGTGGGACTTGAGTGTGCCATGCTGTATCCAAAGCCTGACATGCTTTATAGAGGTGGCTTCCTCCACATATGCCACACACCCTCGGAGTGACTATGAGACCTGCCAGGGGATCCTTACCCCGCAGTATGATCTCGAACCCTCTGAACATAACAGCTTCTACCTGTACGTCCACCACGTGCCCGTCTTCCACGAACACGTCGGCTCTCACATCACCCTCAAGCCTGGCAAGAGGGTCTATAACTAGATGTTGCTTTGTAGCCATGGCTTTACCTCCTAAAAGTTTTTTTAACCACATTCTTTACACCACAAACATATCTTCAGTTGCCCACTTAGGTGCAGCTATACGTGCGGTGACAGCATGGAGCATGTAGGTAAACTTGTCCGCCTCGTACACCGTCTCCTTAGGTATAACACCGGCCACTTTCTGGGTCTTGAAGATGGTACCCGGGGCAAGATCGAACCAGGGGAAAGCAAACTCAGTACAACCGATACAGGGATGTCCAGATCTCTGTTTGGAGCTAACACCGTTCCAAAGGATTCTGTTACAGGGAGCGTGTGTCAACGGACCTCTACAACCGAGTTCGTAAAAGAGACATCCCTTCCTCGTACCCTGTCCAAACTCCTCAGCTGCGATCTTCCATTCATGAAACTGAACTCTAGTACAGCCGGTTTGGGAGAAGGTCTTGAAAAAGGTCAGAGGTCTGTGGTATTCATCGAGCTGTATGTCCTCAGCTCTACCTACCGCTAAAGCAACTAGTACTTGCGTTATCCAGTCATAGTGAGCCGGACATCCCGGTATGTTGATAACGGGAAGACCACCACGTGACACAAAGTTCTCTCCTAAGAAACCACCCTTCTTGGTTTTATGAAACTGGAGTCCAGTAGATTCAGTAGGGTTTGGAGGAACGGCTGGGATATTTCCTTGGCAAGCACAGTTTCCTACAGCCACCACATACTTGGCTACATGTGCCAGATCGTACACCCAGTCCTTCATGGGCCTGCCGGCAAACATGTTGTACCTACCGGTACCATTCGGACCTAGAATCACGGTTCCTTCAAAGACGAATATGTCGAGAGGTATCTTCTCTGCCAGTATGTCCCTCAGAAGAGCCTGTACCTGATTACCCATCTCCAATCCGGCGGAAGGGTGCCACAGGATCTCTATCCCGAAATCTGTCACCAAGTCGCACACGGATGGGTACTCGGCGTTTAGAAAGGACATGGTGTTACCGTTACATGCACCTCCGTGCAGCCACAGCAAGGTAGCCATAGCTAAACCTCCTTCTGAAAGATTTTTCGTTCATCAAATTACCCTCTATACACCCCTTTGTCCATTCAATTTTCTTATGGTGACTATAAGAAGATCTTATAGTTAGCGAACGAACATTCGTTATATTTTGTAATCATATCCCTTAAAGGAGGTGTGTGCTATGAGTCACCATGTGCCCGATATACTGAAGGAAACGGACCAGAGCGAGCAACTTGTCCAGCTCATGGAGAAGCTGGAGGTGGTGAACTTTTTCTTGGCCACCTTAGAGGACTTCATGAAGAGGACGCCCTTCATACTGGAATCCCTCAGTGAAGAGGTTATAAGGTTCAGAGAGAGGTTCAGAGAATCGGAGGACGGTGTGAGACGCTCTATAGAACTTCTCTCAAAACTCTACGAACTTATGGAAAGGGAAGACGTAGCAAGGCTCCTCACTTCAGTTTTCGAAGCTTACACGGAGGTAAAGGAAAATAACTACAGAACCAGCATCACGGGTGTTGTGAGGGCTATGACCGATGAGGATATACAGAGAGCACTGGCTTTTCTACTGCTGACCCTCAAGAAAATGGGACAAGCACTGGGAGGAAGACGATGACCTACGTCTTTCTCAGAAGGAGTGAGGATGAACTGGTAGAAAACTACTTTAGGGAACCTGCCAACATAAGACACCTTGTCACACTGCTGAACGGAATGGATGCCCTAGCTTATCTGGCAGAGATACTCCATGAATACGTCAACATGAAGGAAGATCTCAAACGCAACATTTACTCTGAAAACGGTGTACGAAAGGCATCTGTACGTGAGGGGGCACAGAAACTGGACTTCCTTTTGCAGGAGCTACTAGGTACACTGGAGATAGGAAGGCTCAAAGATCTTGCCCTAGCCAATCACAGAGCTTACCTAAGGGCAAAGAGGGAAAAACCCAAAGTAGGACCTCTTAAGCTCTTTAACGAACTGAGAGGTAACGAAAAGCTCCAGCTGGCCATTGGCTTTGTCCTATTGCTCCTTCAAGAAATAGCTGACACGTTGGGAGAAGCCTAAATTAACTTAAGAGGAGGTTGCCATGTGTAAGGAATGTGGATGCAGTGTCAACACCCACCACCATCATCATGACGCAAAGAGTCTTGAGGTGGTAGAAAAGATCCTTTCCTCCAACGATAGGCAGGCGGAGAGTAACAGGAGGCATTTTGAGGAGCACGGAATTTTGGCCGTAAACCTGATGAGCTCACCGGGTGCGGGCAAGACCACGCTTCTGGAGAAAACGGCCGAACTGCTAGGTAACGAGCTTAAAATAGGGGTTATAGAAGGTGATTTAGAAACCACAAGGGATGCGGACAGGTTGAAGGCAAAGGGCGTACCAGCGTACCAGATAACCACAGGTAGCGCGTGCCATTTGGATGCTTTTATGGTACATGAAGGTATACACCACTTACCTCTTGAAGATCTGGATATAGTGTTTGTGGAAAACGTGGGAAACCTTGTTTGTCCTGCCGTGTATAACCTGGGAACTCACATAAACGTCGTTCTGCTGTCGGTGGTAGAGGGGGACGATAAACCGGAGAAGTATCCGGTTATGTTCAGGGCTGCAGATCTCATGATAATCTCCAAGATAGATCTTCTCCCTTATGTAGACTTCGATGTAGGTAGAGCTGTAAGTTCTGCCAGAAAAATAAAACCTGGCATTGATGTTATAAAACTCTCCACCAAAACGGGTGAGGGCCTCAACGAATGGATAGACTACCTGCGGTTTAAGGTGAAGCTGTACAAAGGTACAGCAGTATGAAGGTTGTATGGCTACAAAGACTTACCTGCTGTGGCAACACCCACTCCTTTCTCAATTATCCCTATATGGAAACTCTCCTGGAAAGGGTGGAGTTCCTCTTCCACCCTTCCTTCTCCTTAGAGGGTGAGGAGGAAAAGATCACCTCTCTCTTGGAAAAGGATGTAGAAATAGACCTTCTCATCGTGGAAGGTGCCGTGATGGAGGAAGACAGATCCCTGTTAGAACTGGCAAACAGAGCAAGGTGGGTCATGGCGGTGGGTAACTGTGCCGTTTATGGGAACATACCTGCCATAAACAACTCTCACGTGAGTGGTTTATCTTTCAGATTTACAGAAAAAGGTGGACCCCTTAAGGACTTTGTATCCAAGGGTGGACTTCCTGTCATAAACATCTCCGGTTGTCCAGCTCATCCTGAGTGGATATGTGGTACCATGCTGATGTTGGCAGAAGGTGTTGTTCCATCCCTGGATGAATGGAACAGACCAAAGGCGTACTACTCTGACCTTACTCACTGGGGCTGTGTCCGTAACGAGTACTTTGAATGGAAAGTAGAACCTAGCTGGCTAGGTTCACCCAAAGGATGTCTGTTCTACAAGTTTGGGTGTAGGGGACCCATGACCCATTCTACCTGTAACAGGATTTTATGGAACGGTGTAAGTTCTAAAACGAGGGCAGGAACACCGTGTTTTGGGTGTACAGAGTACAACTTTCCAAAAGTTGGGCTTTGGGAAACTAAAACCCTTGCTGGAATACCTGCCGAACTACCCATAGGTGTCTCTAAGAGAGGGTACATAATGCTGGCAGGAGTAGCCAAGATGTTTGCACCTGAAAGACTGAAGGATGATAGTTAGAAGAAGTGTTCTCTCAAGAGTGGAGGGTACCGCCCAGCTAATCTTAGAGTGGAAAGAAGGGCGTATAACGGACGCAAAGATAAGCATTCCTTCAGCACGGGGTATAGAGAGGGTCCTCATCGGTAGACCCATCATGGACGCTTTGGTGATCAATCCACGGGTGTGTGGGATATGTGGTCATGCACATCTCATGGCTACTGTTAGGGCAATAGAGGCTATTATACCAAAACTGAAGGTACCCGAAAAAGCCCAACTCCTCAGGGACATAACCCTGTCCTTGGAAATACTACAGAATCACATAAAGTGGTTCTATCTCTTTGTACTGCCCGACTTTACAGTTTTCTTCCCTCAACTCTCCCCACAGCTGGAACCTTTCAAAGGTAGCCGATGGAGATCCGCTGTAACCCAGGCAAGCCTCATAGGTAGAGGAATAGCCCTCCTTTCTGGACAGTATCCTCACAACTCTTACGCCGTCCCTGGAGGTATAACCTCCTGCCCGGGGGAAGGGGACATAGTGCAGGTCCTTCAGGTACTTAGAAGCACAAAAGATTTTTTCCTCAGAAACGTTGTAGGAATGGAAGAAGAGGATTTTTTGAAGATACGGCAGTCGGGAGATTGGGAGATGCTAAGAGGTGACGTAGGGATGTTTATACAGCTGTGTGGGGATCTCGGTATGATGTCAACAGGCGTATCTTATGGTACCTTCTTTACGGGGGGTGAGATATTCCCCTGCATAAAACCGGGACACCACACAGGGAAGAAGAAGGTGTGCTTCGTAAATCTATCTAAAATTACAGTAAGGTCCTCGTTTCCTTATTCTTCCGCCAGCTACGTAAGGTACAACGGTACTCCCTACGAAACAGGACCGCTGGCTCGTCAGCTGATAAACTCTAACCCTTTTGTTAAGAGGATGTATCAGAAATACGGGGGAAGTTATCTCGTTAGAGTGCTGGCAAGAGTTTTGGAAATATGGGAGATAATAACGATCCTTGAGCAGAAACTGAAAAGACTTCTGGAGGTGTCTCATGAGAGGTCCTGCGTACCTCAAGAAACGGCCCACCTCTCCGGTGAAGGATGGGGTGTGGTAGAAGCTGCAAGGGGTACCCTCATACACAGACTGGTGGCCGATAGGGGAACCATAGTGGGATATCAGATCATCACACCCTCCCAGTGGAACTTGGGACCGAGGTGCGACAGGTTCTTAGGTGTTGCTGAAAGAGCCCTGTTGGGGTTAGATAACCCAGTGAAAGCAGAGATGGTGTTGAGGAGCTTCGATGTATGCTCAGTATGCACAACCCATTAGACTGAGAGTACACCTAAATGGGACCGTGCAGGGGGTGGGCTTCAGACCCTTTGTGTTCAAACTAGCCAAAAGTCTTAACCTAAAGGGTTTTGTGATAAACGACTCATCAGGTGTAACTATAGAGGTAGAAGGTGACAGGTCCTCTTTGGATGAGTTTCTCATCAGACTTCACACCGAAAAGCCAGCACTGGCTCATATCTACTCCCAGGAGGTGGAGTATCTGGAACCGGTTGGATACGAGGACTTTGAGATAAGAGAAAGTCAGGAAGAGGGGAAAAAGGAGGTCCTCATTCTTCCTGATATAGCGACGTGTGATCAATGCCTGGAGGAAGTTTTCGACAGGAACAACAGAAGGTTTATGTATCCTTTTACTAACTGCACCAACTGTGGACCACGGTTCACCATCATAGAGCGCTTGCCTTACGACAGACCTAACACCAGTATGCGTGTCTTCAGCATGTGTCCAGACTGTCTGCGAGAGTACGAGGACCCCAATGACAGACGTTTTCACGCACAACCCAACGCATGTCCACACTGTGGTCCTTACGTGAGCCTCTACGATTGCTCAGGGAGGCTTTTGGCAACCCATCAAGAGGCATTGGAACTAACGGTAAAGGCACTTATGGACGGTAGAATAGTAGCGGTAAAGGGAATAGGAGGTTTCCACCTTATGTGTAGTGCCGTCAACGAAGAGACGGTACGTACCCTCAGGGAAAGGAAGAGAAGACAGGAGAAACCTTTTGCCGTTATGTTCAGAGACATTCATCAGGTTTTACTCTACGCCGAACCTGATCCCTTAGAGATAGCCCTTCTACTGTCACCACAGAGACCCATAGTCTTGGTAAAGGGAAAAGGTGGTCTTGCCCCTTCGGTGGCACCAGGCTTGAAGAAAATAGGCGCTTTTCTCCCTTACTCACCCCTTCATCATATCCTCTTGTCTTCTTTAAACGTTCCTGTTATAGCCACATCAGGTAACATGTCCGACGAGCCTATAGTTAAGGATAACCACGAAGCTCTCTGTAAACTTTCCCACTTTGCTGATCTGATCCTATTACACAACAGGGATATCGTCAGGAGATGTGATGATTCGGTGATCAAGGTGGTGGGTGGTGTACCTTTACCCATCAGACGTTCCAGAGGTTACGCTCCTTTACCTATAACGTTGCCTAAAAGACTCAACAAGAAGGTTCTTGCGGTGGGTGGCATGTTGAAGAACACCTTTGCCCTCGCATGGGACGATAAAGTGATAATGAGCCAGCACGTTGGTGATGTGGAGAACTATGAGACCTTGAAAAACTTTGAGGATATGGTAAAGGACTTGATGCGTCTCTACGAGTTTGTACCCGAGGTGGTGGTATGTGATCTTCATCCGCGATACGAAACAACCCGTTGGGCTCACGAGTTTTCCACTACTAATGGAATACCCCTGGTAAAAGTACAGCACCACTACGCCCATATCCTCTCCTGTATGGCTGAGAATGGTATCACGGAACCAGTACTGGGAATAGCGTGGGATGGTACAGGTTACGGTGATGATAACACTCTGTGGGGAGGAGAGTTTTTACTGTGTAGGTACGGCTCTTACAAAAGAGTGTTTCACTTCAGGCAGTTCAGGCTTTTGGGAGGTGAAAAAGCTGTGAAGGAACCGGCCCGTGTCGCCCTCGCCATACTACTGGATGTGCTGGGAGAGGAGGTGTTAAACAGAGATCTTCCCACCGTAAGATACTTTGACTCCAAGAGTTTGGAGAAGCTGTACATAATGTATAAGAGGGGTATAAACTCACCCTTCTCCTCCTCTGCGGGAAGATTGCTGGACGCTGTTTCATCTCTTTTGAACTTAAGACATAGGGTAAGCTACGAGGGGCAGGCGGCCATGATGCTGGAAGACATGTACGATCCTCTTGTGAAGGATCACTACCCATACATTCTGGAGAACGGCCTCATAGACTGGAGACCCATCTTCTTGGCATTACTGGAAGACAGGAGTGGAAAGGGACCCTCACGGTTCATAAACACTTTGGCCCATATCTGCAAAGATGTAGCCCAGACAGTAGGGCTGGAAAGGGTCTGCCTTTCGGGTGGTGTTATGCAGAACGATCCTCTGGTAAGCAGGATAAAAGAACTCCTTACGGAGGAAGGATTTAAAGTCTTCACTCACCAAAAAGTACCTGCAGGGGATGGAGGACTGTGTCTGGGTCAGGTAGCGTCACTGTTGGAACCGTTTCCTATACAGCTGTGAACTACCCCGCATCAAAGATGCGGAGCTTCGTGGTGGGTCTGGACACTTAACGTGTCCCTTACCACCACGGGCGGGTTCACACCGCCCCTACTCCTGCCTATACCGCCATATAGCGGTTTAGCGGAGCTACTTTTAACTCTTCTACTTCACCTATACCCCACCTTAAAGCCGTTGAACTCTCCTACCCAGGAGAGCGATGGGGTATTAGCTATACATTAAATTAATTCAGTAATGTTTTTGTGTCAACCCTTTCGGGGCTGGCTGTATCCCCGCATCACGGATACGGGGTTTTAGCCCGCAAGTTTTTCTATAAAATGCACAGCACAGGCAAGACACGGATCAAAGGAGTGTATAGTTCTCAAAATCTCCAAGGGTTCCTCCGGATTGTGAACCGTATGACCAACGATAGCCGCTTCGTAAGCGGAAGGTTGCCCCTTCTCATCACGAGGGCTACCGTTCCACGTGGTTGGAACCACCGCCTGGTAATTGGCTATCTTACCCTCCTTTATGTGGATCCAGTGAGATAAGGATCCTCTTGGAGCTTCCATTATACCGACACCCTTTGCTTCTTTCGGCCATGTAGATGGATCCCATCTTCCTTCTTCAAATACCTTTGTATCACCGCGCTTTATATTATCTACTAACTGCTTCAACCACGTTTCCATGCTGCTTGCGTAGAGTTCTGTTTCTATACCCCTCGCCAACGTCCTGCCCATCGTTGAGAACATAGCCTTCTCCGGCAGATCAAGTTTGCCTAGTATTTCCTTTACCCTCTCACCTATCCCGTACATATCCCTGGCCATGAGTATAAGCACCCGTGCCAGCGGTCCCACCTCAACGGAGTAGCCCTTATAGCGTGGAGCCTTCAACCATGAGTACTTACCATCTACGTTCAACAGATCGTAAGGCGGTTTTGGGCCAGTGTACTTGAGGTTCGTCTCACCTTCCCAAGGATGCAAGGAACTGTTATCACCAGATGTGTAGGTATACCAGCTATGAGCGATACTTTCCTTTATCTCCATTATATCCACATCTTCGACATCCTTAAGATTCCTGCCCCTTACGAAACCCGGTGGTATGAACCATACGTTATCCCTGTGAATATCCCACATAGGTTCCCCCATAACCAAGAAGTTACCCAACCCTTCACCTATGAAGAACCAATCCCTGTAGTATTTGGCCAGCAAAAGTAGATCTGGCAGATAAACTTCTTCAACGAAGCTCTGCATTTCCTTTACTAGACTAGCCACCCTGTTTAGTTTTTCCATATTGATGGCACTATCACTGTCAGGATTAATGGGTGAAGGCATACCACCTACCACAAAGTTAGGGTGTGGATTTTTACCGCCGAAGATGGTGTGAACCTGTACTATCTTGGTCTGCCAGTTGAGGGCATCCAGATAATGGGCTATGAGAAGAAGGTTCACCTCGGGGGGAAGTTTGTACTGGGGATGGTCCCAGTATCCCCTAGAAAAGATCCCCAACTGTTTCCTCTCAACCTGTTGTTTTAACTTCTTTTGCACCTCCGCAAAGTAAGCAGGACTAGCTTTCTCATAACTGGAAATGCTCTTCGCCAGCTGTGATGTAGTCTGTGGATCAGCCTTTAACGCCTCTACGGGATTAACCCAGTCAAGGGAGTGGAGATGGTAGAAGTGTACCACATGGTCGTGAACAAATAGGGTGCCTATCATAAGCTTTCTGATGAGAGAAGCGTTCTGTGGTATCTTCCACTGTAAAGCATCCTCCACAGCCCTGACAGATGCAATGGCATGCACCGTGGTACAAACACCACATATCCTCTGTGCCAGTGCCCATGCTTCACGTGGATCTCTTCCCCTCAGTATTATCTCTATACCCCTTACCATAGTTCCAGAGCTGTAGGCCTTTTGTACAACACCGTCTTTTATCTCCGCTTCTATCCTAAGATGGCCCTCTATTCTGGTCACAGGATCTATCACCAATCTCTTCATGATTCACCTCCTTCTAAAGCGTCGGCTACTAGTTCTACAATACTTATGAACTTGTAATCTCTGTTAAATTCTTGCGCACTCTTGTTAAGGGCAAGCATACAGTTAGCACAGTAACAGGCTACGTTTTTCACTCCCGTCTTATCAAAGAGTTCAGCCTTGGTTAGGAATGCCTTCTGTCTGTGATAATCTGCATCACGCACAACGACAACGCCACCGCCTCCCCCACAACATATGTTCTTCTCTGGCATGTCTACGGAGTCAACGAAATTCTCTGCCAGAAGCTTTAGAATGTATCGTGGTTCTTTCAGAACCCCTCCCCTTCTTCCTATCTGACACGAGTCATGTAGAGTAATTCTATCTACCACCTTCTTCTTTATGTGCAACCTACCCTCCTCCAGCATGAGGTATATGAACTCCACTATATTGAGCACCTTCAGGTCCCATTCCGAAGGGAACAGGTTGGGGGCTACAAACCTCATGGATTGATAAGCATGTCCACATTCTGGTGCAATAATCGTCTTAACCTCAAGCTCCTTAGCTCCGCGTAGTACCCTCCTCAGCAGCTCCTTACTTACCTCTCTATCCTGAAGAAATAGGCCAAAGTTGGTGGCCTCGTGTGCCACTGTGGATACTGTCCAGTTTATTCCGGCGTGATGAAACACCTTTGCAGCAGCTGCTACCGAAGAGGGGAATTTCATAAGCTCGATAGAAGAAGGGATGTAGAGCCATTCAGCCTTTTGGTCCACCGGAATCTCCACCTCCCATTCCTCACTTATAAACTCTATTCTCTGAAGAAACGTGGTTACATCCACACCGAGGGGACTTCCTTTCTCCAAGGCCGTGTTGGTAGCATCCACAAGATCTTTAGGTGCCATACCCACTGATGTCAAAGCCCCTCTCACTATACCTACGAGCCTTGGTGTATCTATACCCATAGGGCACACCTTTGTACACCTGTCACACATAGTGCAGGTATAAAAAGCGAGCTTAACCTGCTCTTTCAACTCCTTCTCATCTATCTTTACGCCCATTCCAAGAGTCTTCTTGATCCTTCCCCAAAGAGTGAAGTTCTCTTTGTATATCTCCCTGAGAAGATCGGCTTTGTATGCTGGTGTTAGTGTCGGGTCTATTTTACCGGATATATTCTCTCCCATATAGAAGAGGCAGGCTTCAGCACACAACCCACATCTCACGCACGACTCAAGATATGCAGCAACTTCGGCGTTTATAGAAGCGACACAGAATTCATAGAACAACCTCGCCTCTCTTTCACCTATCTCTTCTGTTTTCTCTACCTTCATCATGTCACAACCTCCTCAAAAGGAAACTCCCCTCTTGCCTACATTTCTTCCGTAAAAGAAAACGGACATAAAGTAATAGACAAAATGAGAGAGCCTACTGAAGGGGATGTAAAGGATCAGTACACAGGCAGACAGCATGTGAACGTTCAGCATCCAGAGGTAATACGCTCCTCCTGCCCACCGTGTAGCCAGAAGGCCTGAGAAGAGAACCAACCCTATAAGAAAGTTAGCAAGATATTCATCTTTTCCTGTTAAAAGCCTTAAGACAGGATTGAAGATACGGTGAACCGTGAGAGCGAAGAGAGAACCCAATGCCGAGTAAGCGAGTATGTCGGCAACTACCTGTGGTAGGTAAGGAGGCTCAAAACCCAGTATATCCCCCCAAAGGAAGGCATGTTGTGGAACAAAGAATGTGAGTCCCAAAAAGCCTAAGTGAAATAGGAATCCACCTACGTACTGTATACCTCTATGCGCGAACACCTCCAAAAAGAATCGCCATGCCTGGGAAGGCTTCAGAAGAACCTTCTCTATCGCCTTCAGTATAGGTTTACCCTTTGGAGGTGCGTAATCAGGTGGCAGGCCAAGGAAAAGTACTCTGAAGAATCTGTAGGCTATCCCAATAAAAAACGCATAGACAGAAAGCTTCAGTAAATGCCCCCTGATGAGATCATAAAGCAGTATATCCGTCATCTCACTTACCTCCCTTCTTCGCTTGCTTCTTATTCATATAGGCTACTCCTGCACCTACCAGCGTTCCTACAGCAAGAGCCCCCAGCATTCCTTTAGGTCCAAAACCATCTGGCATTGCGGAAAGGGGTTTGTAGATGAAACCTCTGTCCCAGAAGTTGGGTTCCGAACAGCCAAAACATGGATGTCCCGACTGTATCGGGAAGCTAAGTCCCCCGTTCCACCTTATGGTGGCACAAGCATTCCTCGTTATAGGCCCCTTACATCCAACCTTGTAAAGACAGTATCCCTTCCTTGCTCCATCATCATCCAAACCGCTGGCAAACTTCCCTGCACTGTAAAAGGATCTCCTGTAGCATCTATCGTGTATCGTCTGTCCGTAGAAAACTTTAGGTCTACCCATACTGTCCAGCTCTGGCAGGCGCTCAAAAGCTATGAGATGTACCAGAGTCGCCACGAGAACGTCCCCTATAGGAGGACAGCCTGGTAGATGGACAACGGTTTTCCCCTCCACCAAATCGGAGATGGGAACCGCCCCAGTAGGGTTAGGATATGCGGCAGGGATACCACCCCAACAGGCACAGCTACCAACAGCTACAATCCACTTTGCACCATCAATAGCCTCACGTAAAAGGTGATGGTTCGCCTTTCCACCTACAGTACAGTAGACTCCATCTTCAGCTGGTGTTAGGGCACCTTCCACTATAAGTATGTATCGGCCACGGTATTTTTTTATAGCATCTTCCTTCGCTTGTTCTGCGTAAATACCGGAAGGCACCATGAGCGTTTCGTGATACTCCAGGGATATGAAATCGAGAAGAACGTCAGAGGGCATCACCGATGTGGACCTTATGAAGGATTCAGAACAACCTGCGCAGTCCTGAAACTCCAACCAGATCACCACGGGTTTCTCCCTAAGTTCCAACGCACGACCAAAGGACATCAACAGATTTGCTGGTAACGCAAGGAGGGAAGCTGTTACTGACACAAAACTCAAAAACTCCCTTCTCGAATAGCCCCTTCTACGAAAGAGATCCCACACGGTCTCCATATCTACCTCCTATGAATGAGCTTTCATTATATAAATATATACCGAATATGATATAAGTCAAGGTACTCAGTCTGTATGATAAGTATCATGTTGACTTAAATCAGAAAAGAGTTATACTGAAACACGTGAGTGGTAACTTCCACCTTTATCTACCACTTCTTGCCTCCCTGTTGGGTGTACTCCTGTACCCCATACTGCCCCTGAGAGTTAATACACCCTTTTGGACCGTACAGTTTGACGTAGATTCTCTGTCTCTGTATTACTCTATCATAGTTACCTGTGTTTCTCTGTGTGTTTCTGTTTATACAGTTAAATACGGAGAAGAGTACAAAAAGAAAGTTTACATCTTTCCTATCACTTCCCTATTCATACTGTCCATGCTCCTTACAATTTTTAGTTACAACTCACTCACGTTTCTCTTCTTCTGGGAACTTATGTCTCTTTTCTCTTTCATCTTAGTAATCGCGGAAGAAAACGTAAAGGTAGAACGGGCAGGCTTCCTTTATTTCTTTATGACACATATAGGAACAGCATTCATATTGATCTCCTTCATGCTTTTGTACTTCAAAAGTGGTTCTTTTGATTTTTATTATTACAGAGGGAAAGCTGATTCACTCATACTCACCTTAGCACTGCTGGGATTTTCTATAAAAGCTGGCCTTTTCCCCTTTCACGTTTGGTTACCACACGCCCATCCCGTAGCACCTTCACATGTATCGGCCCTTATGTCAGCCGTTATGCTGAAGGTAGCGGTATACGGCATGCTCCGATTTATACTTGAGTTCGCTCACGAACAGCATGTTTTCCTTGCCCTCCTCTTCGTGATATGTGGTGGTGTATCTGCCATATACGGATCTCTGTACATGTTAGGTGAACGCGACATCAAAAAGATGTTAGCATACTCAAGTATTGAGAACATAGGCCTTATAGGCGTGGCCATAGGTATTGCTCAATGGGCCCTCAAAGGTAACCACACCGCCGTATTCCAGTATGCGATGACTTTCATCTTACTGCACTCTCTGATGCATGCCCTTATAAAGAGTGGCCTCTTTATGGGTGCGGGTTTACTGCTCAAATATACCCACGAAAGATGCCTGGACAGGATGGGGGGACTATCTAAATCTAGCCCCTCTCTGTTTCTTTTAATGTTGCTGTATTCAGCATCCATATCTGCCCTTCCCCTTTCGGGAATATTCTTAAGTGAGCTTTTTCTGTACAAGACCTTGATAGATAGTGTAGCCACAAAAGAGAATATGAGTTTTCTTTTAACCCTCCTCGTGCCCGTGGTAGCCATATCAGGAGTATTTGTGGTCTTCAGTTCTGTGAAGTTTTTAGGACTGGTGTTTCTGGGAAAAAATAGGGGAGCAGGTATGCGTGTAAAACCTTCTTCTCTGGAAGTGGTGAGTTTAGCCATACCAGTGGTTCTCTCCTTAGCAATAGGCTTAGATCCGTTTGTTTACTACAATCTCTTAAGTAAGTTGTTTGCTCTTACCGTTGGACCCTTAGATTACAGACCTGTTGAGCTGATACCTCTCTCGGTGTTCACTGTATTCGTTCTTTACATACTCTCAAAAGGTGCGGGCGAAAGGACTTACGAAACATGGCTTTGTGGATTGGAAGAGGAAAACCCAAAAGCCCAGGCTACAGTACTTTCTCTTACATACAGTACCAGGCGCGTGTTCTCCATGTTCTTTCGTACGCTTTCTGAGATCAGTTTTGAGGAGGATGTCAAGAAATATTTCAGAAAAAGATTGAAGTTCAGAGAAGAAAGTGAGGATCTTGTTGAGGCAACAGTTTATGAACCTTTAGGTAGATTTGTCTTGAGAACTGCAGACAGTATTAGAACTGTATTACAGAGCGGTAATTTAAACCATTACATAGCCTTTATTTTCCTCACACTTGTATTGAATATTTTACTGTTCATGTTCTTGTTGGGGGTAAAGTAAGATGGAAACTGTAGCATCTTTATTACAGTTTCTTATACTGATTCTGATAGCTCCTCTCTTTGCCGGATTTATCCACAAAATCAAGCAAAATTTACGTGCTCAGAGGAGTATCGGGATTTTTCAATTTTACGTAAATTTGTACAAGCTTTTGAGGAAGGAGAAAGTCCTATCGAAGGATTCATCTCATGTATCACGTATAACACCTTTGGCATACGTTATCCCCTACGTACTTGTACTGGCTATGTTACCTACCTTCTACCAACATACCCTTCTACAAGGTAGTGCCAACATAGTACTCTTTATTTATCTACTCACCTTATCAACCTTCTCCATGACGCTGTTTGCCTTAGATCAGGCGAGCCCCTTTGGCGCTTTAGGTGCAAGTAGAGAATGGTTTCTCAGCAGCTTGGCAGAACCTACACTTTTAACGATCTTTGTCTCCCTATCCCTGTACACAGGTTCATGGAACATAACGGACATCTTTTTATACCTTAGCAGGGAAGCAGCCAACGTTATTCGCGGTAGCATAGGTGTTGCTTCTGTGGGTATACCCTTCTTACTCATACTGACTTTATTCATACTCACTCTTGCGGAGAATGCCCGTATCCCCTTCGATAACCCCGAAACACACCTTGAGTTAACCATGATACACGAGGCTAACATACTGGAAGCTTCTGGAAGTCATCTGGCTATGTTTGAACTAGGTAGTTACCTGAAGCTAACTGTCTTCCTATCGCTCTTATCTCTCTTACTTTTTCCTTATGTTGCAGATGGCATATCCGAAATGTTCTTTGCACTGTTATTTTATCTAACAAAGATGTTTTTTATATCCATCACTGTAGCTTTCGTAGAAGTTATCAACCCTAAAATGAGATTGTTTAGAATACCAAACGTGCTTGCACTCGCCTTTGTTTTGTCTTTAACGGCTTTGATCCTCGCGTTGGAGGTATAAAATTGGAGGCTTTAGGGAATTTTTTGCTTTAATGGTGCTCGTGACAGCCATAATGAATGTAGCATCACCGTTCCTTGAATTTGCTGTAAGACTTAATGTGTTACAGTCATGGATGCTGGCATTTTACATACTCACAGCAGCCGTATATTTGCATACTCCCCACCTTTACATGTCTTTTCTTGCAACCCTCTTCTTCAAGGGTCTTCTGGCTCCATATCTGTTGATGAAAACTCTTAGGAGATTGGGGGAAGAGAGGGAAATGGATATGTTCCTGAGTATACCTGCAGCCACTGTATTCTCCGGGCTTCTGGTGGTGATAGCAGCGATGCTGTCAGCTAAACTTTTAAACTTCCAATCTATATTTGGGAAGTTTGCCCTTGTAAGTTCCATCTCCACTTTTCTCATAGGCGCTATGCTTATAGTTGTAAGGAAGATACTGTTATCTCAGATACTCGGCCTCCTTATAATGGAAAACGCTATTTTTTTAGCTGCCAACAGTGTAACAAAGGGTATGCCTCTTATTGTGGAACTGGGAGTACTCTTTGACATACTCGTAAGCGTCCTAATAACATCACTACTTCTCTTACGTATTAAAAGAAGTTTTGAAGAAATAAAGATCGATAGGTTGGAGGCACTCAAAGAATGAACATCCTGTTTTTAATACTTCCCATAACCGGTATGATACTCTCCTTAATGGTAGGTACTATAGGCATGACATACGTTCAACTATTGCTGTCCCTTTCTGTGCTGCTGCTAGCTATCTATGTTCTGTACGCAGGCTCTTACGGAACATTTGCTTACAGCCTACTTCTTGTTGATCCTCTAAATCTTCTACTACTCGTAACTGTGTCTATACTGGAGTTCTTCATAGCCTTATACGCCTTCTGGTACGTGAGGAAAGAGATAAACCAAGGCATATCAAAGAAAAAATTCAGGAGTTACTACTTCTGGAAAAATGCCTTCATTTTCAGCATGATGTTATCTGTACTTTCCAACAACATAGGCTTATACTGGGTAGGTTTAGAAGCTACGACTCTTACCACGGCTTTTTTAATATCCTTTTATCGCAACAAAGAATCCTACGAAGCCGCTTGGAAGTACGTGATCATGTGCTCCATAGGTATAACCATAGGACTGTTTTCTATAGTAGTGCTGTACTTTTCCAGTTCAAGTATATACGGGTACAGCCTGAAGGCCCTATCCTTCAGTGACCTTCTGAACATGGCATCATTTCTACAAAAGGAGACACTCTTCTTATCCTTCATCCTGGCCTTAGTGGGCTTTGGGACTAAGGTTGGTTTTGTTCCAATGCACAGTTGGTTACCTGATGCCCACTCTCAAGCACCGAGTCCTATAAGTGCGCTGTTGTCTGGAGTTTTACTGAACACGGCTCTATTGGGTGTGTTGAGATTCTATCAACTGGGTGTAAAGGCTGGTATCACCCACGTGAGATACTTTCTACTTCTGTTCGGACTAATAACTCTTGTGTCTGCAGGTTTTCTCATGCTGAGACAACGGGAGTACAAGAGGCTCTTTGCGTACTCCTCTATGGAAAACATGGGTCTGATAACTGCTGGATTGGCTGCCGGTGGATACGGTGTTATGGGAGCAGCTCTTCATATCCTTTTCCATGCTCTGAGTAAGGGAGTCCTCTTTATGCTGGCAGGGAACCTTCTACTGTATTTCCATACAAGGAGAACTGATCAGATTAATGGACTGTTCTTCAGAGCAAGGAAGACAGCTTTCTTACTGATATTTGCTACTGCCAGCATCGTGGGGTTACCTCCTTTTGCTACGTTCATAAGTAAGTTTTATATACTCCTTGGGCTCTTCAATGCGAGTCTTGCGGGAGGATTAATCAGTTTGTTTGGAATAGGATTAGCTGTGGCTGCCTTTTTGAACCAATCTCTCACTATGTCACTCTCCAAAGACGAGGATCTGAAGCCTATAGAGGAGGAAAGAGGGCTTTTCTTGGTTCCGTTGATGATTCTTTTCCTCCTTGTGATGTTTAGCTTTGGTATGCCTTACGCATTTTCCCATCTCGTAGGGAGGTTGATGCATGAAGTTTGAGACAATAAGACATGAGGTGACGGATGAGAACTTAGCAAAAGAGGTTAGCAGTATACTCAATGCAGGTGGATACTTATTGGCTGTTGTAGGAAGTGATGAAAGAGAACTAAGGGGTAAGTTCTGCATAAGATACTTTTTCTTTACGGAACAGAGAAAGTTGAGAGTTCTAGAGTTGCTGTGTGAAGAAAGCTTTCCATCTATAACCCCATTATGTCCTGCTGCGAAGCTTTATGAGAGAGAAATAAAGGACATGTTTGGACTAGAGCCCGTTGGACATCCAGACCCAAGACCTCTCATGCTTCATCCAGAAAACTGGCCTCCACACCTTCACCCTTTGAGAAAGGACTTTGATGGAAGAAAACCTGCCATGGAGAAGTACGGCACCTACAGATATAAAGATGTGGAAGGTGTTGGTATAAACCAGATATTGGTAGGTCCCATACACGCCGGTATTATAGAACCGGGACACTTCCGCTTCTCTTTACAAGGTGAGGCCATTCTACAGCTTGAGATAAGGCACTTCTGGAAGCATAGGGGTGTGGAGAAAGTCGCGGAAGGGAAAGACATAGAAGAAACCCTCAGGCTTGTTCAGAGAATCTCAGGAGACAACGCTGTAAACATAGGTATAGCTTATCTTGAAGCTGTTGAAAAGCTCGTAGGGGTGGATCCCCACTCAAGAGTCAAGTATCTGAGAGTAATAGTAGCGGAGCTGGAAAGAGTGTGGAATCACGTTAGGGATCTCGGTTGGCTCTTTATGGATATTGGTGCCACCTTCGTAGCATATAACCTCTTTTCGCTTCAGGAAAAGCTGCTGAGATTTAACAAGGCCTTAACGCGACACAGATTCATGTTTGACATACTAAGGGTGGGTGATGTAAAAGTTTCCATAGATTCCACTATAGCTGAGGAAATTAAGAGAATACTAAAGGAAGTAAAGAAGGAGGTGGAGGAGATAGATACCTTTGTGGACAAAACCCCCTCCGTTAAAGATAGATGGGAGACTACCGGTAGGATTTTTAGGAAAACAGCACTGGAACTCGCTCTGTGCGGTGTATGCGCAAGAGCTTCAGGGGTCCCTCGAGATACACGCTTAGAACTACCGTATCTTGCTTACCGGGACGTTGGTGTTAACATCTGTACCCATGAGGATGGGGACGTCATGGCACGGGCCAAGGTAAGAATAGACGAGGTACATGAGTCTATAAGGTTGGTGGAGACACTCCTCGATAACTTACCTGCGTACCAGGGTTCAAACACAACTTTCCAGATAAAGCCCTACGAGTGGAGTGTAGGAATGGCGGAAACACCGCGAGGAAACGCCTTTTTCTTCGTGATGCTTGACGAAGAAGGTAAGATTTACAGGATGAAGTACGTTGATCCTTCTTTCAGAAACTGGCCAGCTATACAGTACGCTGTTCTCGGAGATATCATAGCAGATTTTCCTCTCGTTAACAAAAGCATGAACTTATCCTATGCGGGAAATGATTTATGATGGGGGTGTGTCATGTTTTACTTTTTCAAGAAGGTTCTTAAAAGAAAGAGAAGAGAACTTGTCCTGAAGAACGCGGAGGGTATAGCTGGATTAGGTAAAAGTTTGTATGTAAGACACGTTGATTCTGGCTCATGTAACGCGTGCGAAGTAGAAGTTGCTGCGTTAGGAAACCCACACTACAGTATAGAGAGTTTCGGTATCAGGTTCGTAGCCTCACCCAAACATGCAGATGTACTTCTTGTTACCGGATGCGTTACGCGTAACATGCTCACTGCTCTAAAAAAGGCTTACGACAACACACCTTCTCCTAAATGGGTTATAACGGTAGGTGATTGCACTGAAAGCTGCCCCTTTTTTAAAGACTCGTACAGTGTAGAGGGTCCTGTGTCTAAACATATTCCTGTACACCTGCATGTGCCTGGTTGCCCGCCTGAACCTTCGGAGATAATAAGCGGGTTCATCAGGCTTATGAATCTTATACAAAGGGAAAAAGTCAACTTTTAAACCTTTTCCTCCACCCTGTGTATGAGCCAGTAGACTAGGCCCAAGGACACTATCACACCTGCTAGACTCAGAAGCTCGTACATCTTCTCGGGAGTAAGGGACACTATGAGAACCTTCCTTATGAGAGCGGCTAAGGCAACACCTACAAACACCTTGAGGCTTATGATCCCGCTCTTTACGTGTTTGACCTCATGGGCCAACAGTTCCGATATGGCATAGAGGATGAGTATAGAACCCAGTATGCTGAGTCCTCCCTTCTCTAAGGGAAGACGACCCAGCAACACCAAGAGAAACTCGTAGGAGATCCAAGATATGAGGAACACCCCCACTATGAAGAGGGAAATGACTATGAAAAGATCTAAGATCCATAACCCCCTCTGAATGTTATCTAGGAGAAGGCGCCTGTGGCGCGGTACTTCCTCCTTTTGAGATAAGAGCATGATGCTTAGACTGAGGTCCAGTGTCTTCTCCACGGACCTAAAGAGGCTATCTCGCTGGTGGGAGTATCCTAGCTGTGCGGTAAGTTTGTCCAAAAGGAACTCCCTCACACTACTCAGAAGAACCTGCAAGTGGTGTAGGGTACAACCCGCTTTGAGATGTTCCTGAAGCATGTTGTGTATCTTCCTTACGTATCTCTCATCATGAGGTCCTGAGAAGGTAGCTATGAGCCACTCCCTTATACTCTGAAAGCATCTCTCGTCATGTTCATCCTTTCGGATACTTTCCAAAAATTCCTCCACCCAGGAGGGAACTAAGTGGCTCAAACTTCTCAGATTCTCCTCATCTTCCGCTGTCCAACGATAGCTTGTCTTCAACTCTTCAAAACTGACCATCGCACTAAGGACCTACTCGTACTTTTCCTTCTTTATGTTCTCTGCTCTTACACCCATCTCCGTAAGGAGGCCAGAGATGTAATCTACGAAAGCGGGTGGTCCGCACAGATAGTAGAGCTTTCCATGAGGCTCTCTTACTTCCTTCTCCAACATTTCCAGGTTTATCCTCCCGGTGTATCCTGTCCAGCCCTCAGGTACCTGACGTGTCAGTGTGTGTACCACCCTTATGTTGGGTAGTTGAGAGAGCTTATTTAGTTCCTCCCTGTATATGATCTCCTCATAAGAGGTGTTGGAGTATATGAGTAGAGCCTTCACCTTCTCCAGACGGGCGTCTTTTATGTAGCGAAGGATGCACATGAGAGGTACTATACCGCTACCCGCACCTATGAGTACTATGTCTTCCGACATAGATGGGAGCCATATGAACTTACCGTAGGGTCCCTTTATCCTGAGAACATCTCCCACCTTCACCATCTGGGTAAGAAAGGAAGAAGCTCTTCCGTTAGGAACGCGCTTTACGGTGAGTTCCAGGAAGTCCTTTTTAAGGGGTGAACTGGCTATGGAGTAAGCCCTCTTTAGGATCTCTCCGGTGGGTGGATAAGGTACGTACAGGAGTACGTACTGACCAGGATAGAAATCTATGGGTTGGTGTCTTACGTCCAGGACTAGGGTTTTGGTGGATGGCGTTTCGGTGATGATGTCCACCACCGGAGCTTCCAGTTCCACTATAGGTTTTTTCTCCAGTTCCATCAGATAAGAATCTTAAGGAGAAAGCGTAAGCTTGTCCAGTATCCAGAAACGTATATTCTTTTTATCTCAAGTGGGTCATCCTCCCTTCTCCAGTCTCCCTCTACGGTGGTGTAGGCGTACCGGTAACCTGCCTCTGCCACCATCTTTTTTATCTCTTGGTTGTAGTCACCGTAAGGGTAGCAGAAGGCGTCTATGGGGATACCCAGTTTGTCTTCCAGAAGTTTTTTAGAAGCTTCGATCTCTCTCCGTGCTTCCGATGGGCTTATGCGTGTCAGGAAGGGATGGGTGAGGGTGTGAGACCCTATCTTTATGCCCTCTTTCACAAGAAAACTGAGCTCTTCCCAATCCATAAGGTACTTTTTCACTCCCAGTTTATAACTGTCCCACACGTTGTAGCTACCTACCAGCTTTGCAGGTACAAAAACTATAGCAGGCAGATTCATCTCCTTTAGAATTGGGTAAGCTTTTTCCAAGAAATCTTTGTAGCCGTCGTCAAAGGTGAGCATCACGCTCCTTTTTCCCTCCACAAATCTGTTAGGTTCTACCACTCTAAACTTCATACTTCTAAGAATCTGCATCTGTCTCTGAAATTTTTGGGGACTTACGTAGAGAGATTTCATCTCGGAGGTCTTGGGTGGGTGGTCTATGTTGTGATACATGAGAACTTTCATACCATCCTCTCCTTTATCAGGTACTCTATGAGTTCTCCTGCTGTTTTGAAACGCTTGGAAGGATCAGGTTCCAGCATCTTGGTTAGAAGCCGTTGGGTACGTTCCGACACGTGCTGAGGTATGCTGTATTCTACGGCCTTGTTTTTCTTTATGTCTCCACCAAAGGGCGTCTCACCCGTCAGCATAAAGAGGAGAACGCAACCTAAGGAAAAGATGTCACTGCTCCTTCGAAGCTCGTTTCTGAATACCTCCGGTGCTATGTACCCTACCGTACCCTTCACATCTAGCACTGTTTGAGAACCCCTCACCCTCACTAAACCAAAGTCTCCCAGTTTCCACAGAATGTTTTTCATCACCCTCTTACCAAATATGTTTTGGGGTTTCACATCCCCGTGTATATAGCCTCTTGTATGAAGGTAATCTAAGCCTTTCGCTACGTGGAACAGAACCCCCAGAGCTTCTTCCTCCGACAGCCTTCCCTTTCTTTGTACGTAATCCTTAAGATCTCCCACGTCCATAAGCTCGTAAAGGACATATAGCTCGTTTCTGTCCTTGCGGTACATGTAACTGATCATGGAAATTATGTGAGGATGGTTGAAAAGTAAAAGGGTTTGTACCTCTCTTCTGAGGAACTCTACCGTTTCGGGATCGGTGGCCACCTTAAGGGCCAGAACTCTACCTGCATATCTTCCCCTCAGGACCCTCACTTTGTAGACTTCACCGAAGGTACCCTTACCTAAAAAGGACAGTATCTGGTATGTGTCTAACAGAATCTCACCTTCTCGGAAGGACGGCATAAATCTATTTTAAATCTTTGTGCCATCTTCTCTGACTACGCATATAACGGATGGTCTTGGAACAACGGCGTCGTGAGGCCACGATCCCTTACCTCCTTCTCCAGGATGTTGAATGGCACACAGGAAGGTTCTGTTATCTGAGGTGAACTCCGGTCCGCATATCTCGCACCCTCTTGGTCCCGAAAGGAACATCTTGAGACTTCTCTCGTAGATGTCCAACACGTAAACACCGTCGTTGACTCTAAGTCTTACATCATCTTCATTTCCATCGGTGGCTATCCAAACGTTACCAAATCTGTCAAAAGTGATGTTGTCGGGGGCCGATATGGGAGGCGTGTCGGTAGACACTCTCTGACCGTATACGAGGAGTTCCTTGGTGGGGTCAGGATGCTGTGGTATACCGCAGAGGAGAGGTATCCTCCACGAGAAGGAGGTGGCAGTAGGATCATTGCGCTGTTCTATTATCTCCAAAATGTGACCCATGTAGTTATAGGGACGTGGGTTGGCAGGCTCTGGTGAGGTTCTTCTGTCGTTGTAGGTCATCACGGCCCACAGGCTTTGTGTGACTGGGTTCCACTCTGCATCTTCAGGTCTGTCCATCTTGGTGGCTCCGAGGGAAGTGGCAGCGCCTCTTGTGTCTATAAACACCAAAGCTGGGTCCTGTTTGTAAAGAGAAGGCAAAGAGGGGTTTACTCTTATCTGACCTGCGGACACTTCTGCCAGCATAACCCACTCTCCCGTCAGGTTGTCGTAGAACTTGGCCACGTAAAGGGTTCCTTCATCCAACAACTTCATGTTATTTTCTCTGTTGATGGGATCGTACTTGCCCTTAGTTACAAACTTGTAAAGGTGTTGAAAACGTTCGTCATCACCCATATACACCACCACCTGACCGCTGGGTGCCACCACACAGGTGGCAGCTTCGTGCTTGAACCTTCCTAAGGCTGTCCTTTTGATGGGTGGTCTGTTAGGATCAAGGGGGTCTATCTCCACCACCCAACCAAACTTGAAAGATTCGTAAGGGTTCTTGGACACGTCAAACCGGTCCATATACTTATAAAAACCGTATACATCAGCGAATCTGCTAGGAACGCCGTACCTTTGGTGGATTTCCCTAACCAGAGTCTCTTGCACACTGTTTATGTCTCCACCAAAGTAGGAGTTAAAGTTCTCTTCGCAGGTGAGAACCGTTCCCCAAGGGGTTTTACCGGCGGAGCAGTTGTTGAGGGTACCTTCCGCTGAGTCTCCTACATAACGATGTCCCTTAGCTGGACCTTCTATAAGACAGCGAGTAGACCCTGTTATCCTCCGATTGTAGTTGGAGCCCACTACTGGCCTGAAGGTGAAGTCGGAGTTTCTGAAGAGTTCCACCACGGAGAGGCCGTGAGCTTCTAACATTAGCATAGCTTCCTCGTATGTGGGTTTGCCGAGATGTTCCGGTGGAAAAACAAGCTCTGGGTTGAAATACTCGTGATTGACCACCATAATGTAGCGGTTGTTGTGTTCTATCACCCCTATAAAGTCGTTGTTGTAACCAAAGGTTCTTTTCTGTATCTCTACATCCTGTGTTGTTGTTCCTCCCTCCCTTAGTCTTTGGTAATTTATTCTCTCCTCTTGACGGAAGAGGGGATCACCCCAACCTATCACCATCCTCCACCTGAAACCGTCAGGTACCGTAATATCGTCCAAGGTGTTGGGTTTTATACTGTTAAAACGTACCGTAGAAGGTGTTAGGGAAGAGCCACCACCACAGGCTATTAGAAAGGGTGGTATCGCCAGTAGCATGTCCCTTCTGCTTAACAAAGCCCTTTTGATGAGATCACCTATGTACTCCATGGCACACCCCCTAAGTTGTTTGATATTTAACTTACAAAAAAATTGTTAAAATTTCATTAAAAAAGAGTTAATAAACGGTTAATCTTTATATCCCACAGGGTTCAGATAAAACTTAGTTAAATGGCCCGATTTTATTATGCATAAAAATTAATGTTTTAATAGTTAACTCTGCTTATCCTTACGATTATCTATTACAGCTATCACAATTCCAACAATTGAGACAATAATCAGTCCTATCAGTCCCCACGCCACATTGGATAGTGCCTGAACGAAAAATATCAGACATATCAACAAAGAAAGAGCTCCAGCAATAATTCTTAGAGAATGAAGCCTGAACCATGAAAGAACAGAATAGGCAAACATTGAAAAAAGCAATAGATAAGCAATTCCACCAATATGGTATCCGGTTTGATATAACTGCCATGTAACTCCAAAAAATTCTTCCTCCCAGCTAACAAAAGGCATAAACCATAGGAATATCCCTGCTACTCCAATGATTACACCCAAAACTCTTCTGTCCATAATTCACCTCCAGTGTTTTGGTTTTTTATAATCCTCTCTTAGGTTTAGCAGTTTCTCTTTTAAAAACTTCATCATCGTCTTGTTCTGCTTTTTTATATAGAGGCAGATGTGTATAAATTACATACATATTCCACGAAACCCACGGAGCTTCCAGCCTAACTTCTACATTTCCAAATTTCCACACTGCCAGACCATCAGCAAGATATGGCCTAACATATCTTGAAGGTTTTCCATACTTCGATGCCAGCTGTTTGTACATCACATAAAACTCTTCCTTAGACATAGAAAGAGGAAAAGTATAAACTATCTGAAACAGAATTTTCTGAAAAAACCAGAATCTTGCGTTGTTGAGATTTTCAATGGGCAATCCTTTAAAATCAATTCCTTCAACATTCGGGTTGTAGATGTCTCCTTTTATTATTCTGTAGCCTGAATCTGTAATTTCACCTCCTTCTTTTTTCAGGA
Source organism: Thermocrinis albus DSM 14484 (assembly GCF_000025605.1). Classification (NCBI taxonomy): domain Bacteria; kingdom Pseudomonadati; phylum Aquificota; class Aquificia; order Aquificales; family Aquificaceae; genus Thermocrinis; species Thermocrinis albus. Next base: position 1,337,878 of record NC_013894.1, read on the forward strand.
TTGAAATTGCTTCCTCTTTTGTCGTTTTTCCAAGAATTAGTCCGAAAGGTCTTGGCTCTTCTGCAAACGCCTGATTGAAAAATAAAAATAAGGAGAATACCAAAATTACCCTTTTAACCATTTTTTTACCTCCGTTTATTTCTCTTTTTCAATCCAGTATCCATTTAGCATTACATATCCGATAAGCCAGTTCCCATAGCGAGGAAAGATTAACTGTCTCTGTCCGAAATTGAACTCTTTTGAGATGGTATTCAACAGTGATATTCCCGATATGAGATTTTCCTGAGTAAATACATCTTTTACTTTTTCAATTTGCTTTTGTGCTCTGTCTTTCAGCTCAGGTTTCAGTTTTGAGATATCGGGATTCAAAGCCTTTTCAGGGTTTTTGTTTATCGTGTTTAAGAATTTTTCAATATCAGTTGCTGTAAGTTTGACATAGCTTTCTTTAATCTGTTCGGGCTTCTGCAGTGTGGATAATGCCCATACAGCACCACCTATGAGAAATACATTTTTCCTGTTAACATAAGCTGGATTTTTGCTCTTTTCTCTGTTAAGTAAGGGAATTATTTCCCTGTGTAAAATTTCTGTCAGTGATTTTTTAAAGCTTCCTCTTTTTATTGCTTCTTCGGTGAGACTTACACTGCCGTAAGGAATTTCAAAGCTTTTTACGATTATAGAGTCAGCAACTTTTTCAAGATATCCAATCTTTGTGTTTCCACTTCCCACATCAACGACGATTGAGTTGTAATAGTATTTTGGAGGCAGAGCACCAGCTATGTTGTAAAGGACTTCATCCTGAGCAGTAAGGAACAAAAGCCTGTATCCTGTGAGTGCTTCAATTCGTTTTGAAAGTTCCTCTTTATTTTTCACAGCCGTGATGGCGCTGCTGGCAACAAGAAATATATTGTTACCTGGCACTCCTTTCTCTCTCATTTTGTTAATGAGAGTTTTTACAGCCTGAGCAGTCTCCTCTATTCCTTCAGAGGTAAACTCTCCTTTTTCCTTAACTCCTGCAATAATCGTGGTATTGATGTTTTCCCGAAATAGCTCGTTTATGTCGTAAAGTTCATCCTCTCTCAGAGTAATCTCAAGGGCAATTGCCTTAACTCCCTTTGCACCTATCTCAACCCCACCATAAACAGCTGTTCTCCTCCGTTCAAGTGAGGCAATATCAGATAAAACCTGAGATGCATAGGCTTCAGCACCAATGGATTTGAAAATCTCGTATGCCTTATTCAGGTAGTCTTTTGCAAGCTTTTTATCTCCTTTATCCATGAAATACCAGCCAAAATTCTTGTATCCAACTCCTTCCCAGTATTTATCTCCAACTTTTTTAACTCTTTTTAGTCCTTCATCAAGATAAAAATAGGCATTATCAAAATCCTTTAACTTGCGATATGTATTTCCGAGATTGAGCATTGCTATACCACTTCCATGATAGTCTCCGTATCTTGTAGAGATATCAATAGCTTTTTTAAAGTATTCTATTGCCTTTGTGTAATCTCCTTTTTTGTCATAAATCACAGCAATGTTGTTATAGGTAGGAGCCTTGTCCAATTCATTAGTTTGTAGCCTTAGTGATTCCTCATAGTATGATAAAGCTTTGTCAAGTTCACCTTTTTTATCAAAAATTAATGCAATGTTGTTAAGCTGGGTAGCCTCTAATTTTCTATTTCCCAGTTTTTTAGCTAGATCAAGGCTTCTACTGTGATATAACAGGGCATTATCTAAATCTCCTTTGCTGTCATAAACTGATCCAAGCCAGTTATAGATATACATCAAATCATCATCTCTTACTGCATAGGCTTCGGCTTTCTTAAAATTTTCAAGGGCAAGATTGAGCTGACCGGTCTTGTAATAGGCTATACCCAGACAAAAATAAGCATCCACACTTCTTGGATAAAGTTTTACTGCCTCTTGACCTGCCTGAATTGCCCTTACATAATCCTTTGCATTCAGATAGTTAGCGCATTCATCAATTGGATTGAGGGCATGAGCTAAAGAGGTGAGAAATAAAATGAAAGCCAGATAGAGAAACGCTATTTTTCTCATCTTTCCCCTCCAATAAAGCATTAAATTTCGATTGCAATATTATAACATTTTTACTGTTAAGCAGTCCTCTCTTTATATCCCACGTGGTTCAGATAAAGCTCACCTATGTACTCCATGGCACACCTCCTCGTATAACTTGGTGAGATTTTTAAAGGTGTTTTCCCAACTGAAGTTTTCCTTCACAAGGGTATGAAGATGAAGAGCTGTTTCGTAAGAGGCGATAGCACAAGCCTTCTGTATACTTATAGCCAGAGCTTCGGGAGAGTAATCTTCCGCCAAGGTATCTTTTATCAGCTGTGTTTCCACACCTATGTTAAAACCTGCTACCACAAGACCGCATCCTTGGGCCTCCACCAAGCTATAACCGAAGGTTTCGTATCTGCTACCGGTAACCAGTACATGGTGTTGACGGTATATATCCGCCAAACTTTCTGGATCTTCCACATAACCTAAGTAGCGTACGTTGGGCCTTCTGGAGGCTTCTTTCCTCACCAGATCTTCCAGAGGTCCTGCACCAACCATCGTAAGAGTGTAATCTTCGGGAGGAAGCAAGGAAAAGGCTTTCAAAACTATATCCACACCCTTCTCGTGGGAAAGCCTTCCCACATATATGACTCTGCACACATCCTTTCTATACTGGGGATTGGGGTAAAACACATTGGTGTCCACACCCAAGGGCAGGTACCTCAGTAGCTCTCTCCTTACTCCCAGATCCACTAAGGAGTCCATATGTTGCCGAGAAGGGACCAACACCGTATGAGCGTACTTGTTGACAGCTTCCACCATCTTGCTGAGTAGTATCTTTTTCATAGAGCTAGGTAACTTTGTGTGGTAGAGTTCACCTACCGCGTCAGAGTGATAGAAAACTACCGTTGGCACCTCAGGTATGCCTTTGAGAACATGGAGTATAAGGTAGGTGCCCCCCATCTCCACCAGGTGCGGTCTTTCTCGCCCAACCACCCGGAGTATCTCCTTAGGATTCAGGAAGAACCTGTATCCTGCCATCAAAGGAAAGGAGGACAGCTTTATCACCTTGGTGGAAGGACTGAGTTTTAAGTCCCCTGTTTTGGCTGGTATAACGAGAATATGTTCAAAACCAACCCTTTCCATAAAGAAGGACTTCTGCCTCAGATAGGTCTTTATACCACCACTCCTGCTGTGTACGTAGGGTGTTATGTCCATTATCCTCATGACCTTACATACACTCCCAGTAGATTGTCTATGTACTTCAGATAGGTTTCTCTGAGGTTCATGCTGAGGGCATGTTGATAAGCTCTATTTCCTATTCTTTCCCTCAGTTGGTGGTCCTTAAGGAGCATTTCCAGCTTTTGGATGTAGTCCTGAAAAGAGAAAGCCACAAAACCGTTTAAACCGTCCGTCACCCGCTCCCCAGCACCACCTCTCCCACTTACCACTACAGGTAGACCGCTGGCCATAGCTTCGAGAACCACTTGACCGTATGTCTCCGTTTCGGAAGGGAAGAGGAAGATATCGGCACTGGCATACGCCGTTGCAAGGTCCTCACCTACAAGATAACCCACCAAGTGTAAGTTTTGAGGCTTGTTCTCCTCCAGTTGCTGACGATAAGGACCATCACCTACCACCACGAAAGTATGTTGGGGAAAGGTTTTAGCCACCTCCACGAAGGTGTCCAAGTTCTTTTCTTTGCTCACTCTTCCTACGTAGAGGATCACCTTCCCGTGTACCTTTATCCCCAACTTCTGCCAGAAATTCTCCTGTCTCTTATAAGGGCTGAAGAGTTCTGTGTCCACTCCCCTTTCAAAGATTCTGATCTTAGCCTCCTCCACCCCTTTGGATACCAAAAGATCTCTGTAGTACTTGGAAGGTACAAAAATCCTATCACAGGCGTTGCACATATAAACCATCAAGGACCACAGGAACTCCTCCAGCTGAGGATCACCTGTGTATATCCTTGCGTAGGCTGGTATATCTGTATGGAAGGCGAAGGAAGTTCTCATACCGAGGACCTTGGCGGCTACAAGAGCCAACACACCCAAAGGTCCGGGTGTGGCCACATGAAGGTGAGTGTAGTCCTTCAGCTTTCGGAAGACATCTACAGGAGCGGGAACTCTGATGGGAAAGTCCCTGTAGTAGGGCAGTGAGAACCGGTAAAACTCCTGTAGAGTCACCAGCTTAGGATCCTTACGGTGGTTGTCTCCTACTGTGATGACGTCAAGGGGTATGTTCTCCTCTTGGGCGATCTGTCTCACTAATGCTGCGGTACGTGCCACACCGTTTATCTCTTCGTAAGTGTCGGTAACATAGGCTAGCTTTACTTCTCTTGTAACGGGAACACCGAACCCTTTTATAACATCCAGTGCTCTTCTTTCTTCTTTCCTCTGTAGGTAGATAATACTCAGGTAGTAGATCTGAGACAGGAGAGCGAGGACAAAGTTTCCTAAGGTGGCGGAAGAGGGGTTTTTCAAAAGATTATCTAAGGTGAGGAAAGGTAGTCTTCTTATCAACTCGGCCGGCAGACGATGACGCTGAAAGCTACCTTTCACTAAATGCCTCATGAGAAGAGCCATGATGGGGTCGTTGGAATCCATGAAAACGTAGTCCAGAAGATTTTTCACCTCCTCTGAGAGGGAATAGTTTCTCTTGACGAAGGTGTAAGTCACTTTACCTGTCATGTTTATAAGGCGCTCTTCACCCAGAGGTTCGGTCCTTACTTGAGTTCTTCCTTCCAAAAGAGCCTTTAGGAAATCCTCTTTGGAGTTGGCCTCCGCCTCTGTGTAAGTTCTCCCTACATCCATGCCTCCGTGGTCATCGCTTCCCGCTACAAAGGCTATAAAGTCTCTGTTTCTGAGAGGTTCAACACCATGTTTTTCTGCAAGAGCGTAAATTTTGTCCCATCCGGAGAATCTCTCCGCCAGCTCTATCTCCCACTGGGGTATCGCCGGACTTCTGGTCCCGTTTATGACCTCCCAGTTATCAAACAGTAAAACAAACTTCTCTACAAGTCTTTTGTTGAGTTTTGTATCCTGCACACCGTAAAGGGGGTGAGCAAGAGCGTGGGGTATGTTTTTTGCCTTCAGATATCTTACAAACTCATAGATGTTTTCCCTAAGTTTCATAAGTTCGTGATGGTCATTCTCTTCAAAGCCATAAACCAAAACGTGTACCTTTGCCTTTTCCTCAGGAAACATAACGGTGTACTCACACCCCAGGAAAACATCCTTCATGTGGGCTATCTCCAAAACACCTTCTATAGTGTTATGATCCGTTATGGTGACAAAAGACATACCTCTCTCTTTGAGGAGATGGTATATCCTGAGGGGATCAGCATAACTCTCAGGACACCCAAGCAGAGCGCTCAACCACCCGCCGGGCATGTTGGATGCGCGGGAGTGAAGGTGCATGTCCACTTTCGCTAAAGATCTCCTCATAGCTAACAAACCTCCTCTCTTTTTTTACTTGGTTCAAAACCCAACGCCAGATGGTTATCTTCCTCTTATCCCTCATATCTTTTGCGTGGATGGCAAGCCTGATCAGTTTTAGAGATCTGTTCCTACGCAACAGAGAAGGCATGGCCAGTATACTTACAAAGGACAGCACGTACCTGTTGGCGAAGGTTAAACTGCTGGAGTGGATCTCCCTGTTGGTCTCTAGATCCTTTATCACCTTCCTTAGACCCAGGAACCTTATTCCGAAAGCGTACAACACATCCTCAAGATACGGGTTATCTATCCAAGCGGGAGGGACAAAGACCTTACTGTGAAGGCCCACCTTCTGCATGATATCTAAGGCCTTCTCTACGCTTCTGTAAGTTTCCGTCAGATCCTTCTTAAAAAACTCCCCCTCCCTGTAGGTTTTGATAACTGTTTGCCAGTAAAAGGGTGAGCTGTGAGTAAAACCGTGTATTACAACCTCCTGACCCAGCCCCTTTATGAAGCTGACCCAGTCCTGAAACTGGTCAATGGGATACCTCCCTTGAAAGTTGGGAATTACCAAAAGGGAAAACTTCCTAACACCCACGGTCTTCAGAAGATGCAGGGTGGTGTATATTTCCTCTTCGTAGTGAGGTGTCACGTCGTGAAGTTCCACCAAGGCGCTTAACATCACCTTTTCACCTCCCATTTTTCACGTTAAGGGATTTGTGTTAAGGAAGTTTTAAGCTTTAGTTAAGAGACGGTTAATGTGTTATAGTTATTCCACATGCTCATGCTAGAGCAGTTGGAGAGATCCATAACAGAGTTCTTGATGCCGGAGGTAAAGACGGTACTGGAGATAGGTAACTACATAGCCTCGGCCGGTGGCAAGAGGGTTAGGCCTATCCTCATGTTGGAGACAGCCCGTATGCTGGGAGGAGATACCGAAAGACTGATACCTCTCGCTGTAGGTATAGAGTACATTCACATGGCTTCTCTGCTGCATGACGATGTGGTGGATGGAGCGGACGTAAGAAGAGGTAGACCCTCCGCCAACAGAGTTTTTGGAAACCCGATAGTGGTACTCACAGGTGACTATATGTACGCGCGAGCCCTGTGGCTTTATTCCCTCTATGGAAATATGAAGTCGATAGAGATAGTAAGCAGAGCCGTCATGCAGATGGCAGAAGGTCAAGTACTGGAACTGCTTCACATAGGCAAGATAATAGACGAAGAAACTTACCTGCGCATAGTGGATGGTAAGACAGGTGCCCTCTTTGGAGCCAGTATGGGAGTAGGTGCTCTTATGAGCGGTTATCCGGGATTTGAGGAGTTTTACCGTATGGGTGTGAAAGTGGGAAGAGCCTTTCAGATGGTGGACGACGCCCTTGACTATATAGGAGATCAGAAAGTTATGGGTAAACCTGCGGGCAATGATCTGAGGGAAGGTAAGTGTACTTATCCTCTCCTCTCGGTACTACACACCATGGACAGGAGTAAGCTGGAAGAATCTCTGAGAAAAGGAGACGTAGAGGAGATAAGATCAAAGGTGGTAGAGCTGGGGGGAGTTGAAAAAACCAAAAGCAGAGCAAAGAAAGAGATAGAGGAGGTGATATCTTATCTCAAGAGTTTTCCCCAGAGTGATAAACTCATAGAGCTTCTCGTCTCTCTTGTAGAGAGGGTTCGTTGAAGTTCAGAGGGTGTCCTTAAAGCGCCTTACGTTGACGAGAGCCTCTGCTATCCTGTTCCTAGCTTTCTCTAACTCTTCCAGCATCTGGTTCAGAACTCTGTAACATGCGTTGGCTTCCTCTAAGGACATACCATCCACGGGCGTATCCTTCAACTTATCCAGAACCTCCAAAAGCCGGTCCCAGTCACCAGCCTTAAGACAGACTTCGGCTTCAAGGAGAAGTTTCCTGAACTCTTCCATATATACTCCTCTCGGCTTCTTCCCAGCCTTCCCTAAGATCCAACAGTATACGGACCCACTTCTCCAAAATATCCGCTCTTTCTGTAAGAGCTACCAGGGTAAGGTTGTCCAGCAAAAGCTGGTATATATGGTGTAGATTCTTGGCTATATCACCCCCTTTTTCTATATCCAGTGTGGCATCCAGATAGCTCACTATCTGTGTTACCTTGCCCAGAGCCTCGTGGGCCCTCTTTCTTTCTTCCTCCGAAACAGAAGAACGACCGAAGATCTCTACGGCTTCCTCCAGAGACCTTATAGCTCTATCGTAAAGCAGAATGATCCTCCTAATAGGATTTGCTCCCATTACCATATTCTCCAGATAAGGATTCATCGCCTTCCTCCCTGTATATCGGATAAGCTTACCATAAAGGTGTTCAGCCTCTGTCTCAACTCTTCCATCTGTGCCATAAGGGATTCTATTTTGGAAAACTCTAACCTGAGGCGTTTTTCTTCCTCCTGAAGCTGCTGTTGAAGCTCTTGTGCTACACTGTTTATTCTTTCTTCCCTCTGGCGGTAGTCATCCACAAACCTCTGCAGGTCTGTGTAAATGTCATGAAGGAAGCTCCCCATAGAACCCTTAAGAGATGTAAGTATGTCTCTCAGTTGTGTCTCCTGCATAGTATTCACTTTATCCAGCTGGAGGGAGAGGGTACCATCCTCTGTGTAATACACGATCCCTCCCTTAAAGAGGGTGTCCAGGAAGGATGACAAGTTTCTCTTTATTCCCGTCACCGATGCATCTCCTTGAAAAGTTGCCCTTATCCCCGTCATGCTGTTTATCTGCCTGACCACCTTGTTGTAACTCTCCACAAAGTTTCTCAAAAAGCCCTCAATACCAGATCTGTCTCTCACCACGCTGATGACCGCCGTACCTACCTTCTGGACACTCAGGGTAATGCCTTGCACCACGTCCCTTACAACACCTGTAGGACTCACTATCTGCAGGTTACCTATCTGCAGGCGGGTGTTCTTCGCCTGCTGTATAGGGTTGTTGTAATCCAGGTCACCCACACTGAGAGAGGTGAAGTTCAAAGATATGACAGTGTTCCCTACAGAGGTCTCTTTGGTGCTAGCACCTTCATCTTTCTCCGACAGCATGAGTTTGTAAAGGTTTCCATCGTAGAGGACGCTGGCGGTTACCCTGGAGCCTGCCTTGGCATTTATGATGTTAACAAGGTCCTGCAACGTACCACTGCCATCACCTACGTAAAAGGATTCCACCGTGCTACCTGTATCGTACTTAACCGACAGACCGCTCCAGTTTACAGTACTCTGTAAACTCTGAACACCCCCTGTAGAAACGAGAACCTCCCTCTGGGGTGTTTGCTGGACGTTTACGTTAAAGGTCACCTCAGGGGCGTTTGCAGAAACATCCACTGTAACAACAGAGGGATCAGAAGAGCTCCCTATCTTGGTTCTCAAAAGACCATCTATGTTGAGTCCTTCCAAGAGGTCCCTGAGTTCTCTCACTGCCGACGCCAGGTTGGAAAGATCTTCTCTCTTCTTGGCCAGAAGTGAACTTTCCTGCGCCATCCTCTGTAAAGGTAAGGACTTCATCCTGAGGATCTGGTCCACCAGTGAACCCCAATCCCACCTCCCCGTAAGATTACTGAAATACACTTCCCCAGCCACATTAAACCTCCTTCTCAAAAAGTATACCCAACATCTCGTCAATCTTTCTCATCAGATCTAGAATGTACTCAGGGGGTATCTGTCTTATCACCTTCCCAGTGTCCCTCTCCACTATCCTAACTACGGGTATGTCCAGTTCCCTGTCTATGTCTATCCTTAGATAAGTGTTGAGAAGGTCAAACTTCTCCTTTACCTCTTTCATAACCTTCATGAGTTCATCTATCGCTCTGGTAGTTTGGGTAGCGTCTCTCTCCTTCGTGTTGTTGGAGTGATTCGTAACGTTCTGCTGTTGTAGATCCGGTATCTGTGGTTGTGGGAGAAAACTGTTCTCTACTTTGTTCACCATAGGTCACCTCCTAGGGAAGGGAGGACCCTTCCCCTCTGGAGGATTTTACCTGAGGAGTTGAAGAACCATCTGAGGAAGCTGGTTTGCCTGTGCCAGCATTGCCATGGATGCCTGCATCTTTATCTGCAGTTTGGTGAAACTGGACATCTCCTGGGCGTAGTCTGTGTTCCTTATAACATTCTCCGCTTCCTGCGTGTTATCTAACGCCGTCTTTTGAGCATCAAATATGGACTGAAGGTTGTTCATCACAGCACCTATCTGGGCTCTCACTTTATCCACCTTCTGTTGCGCTTTCTTTACTATGAGAAGTGCTTGCTCAGCACCCGTGTTATCCATAACGCTGATGGTATACAGATTCTTAAAGGTGGGTGTCGTGCTGGTAATTCCCAACCCGCCTAGGCCTGTTGATATGCTTACGGAGAAGGAATCGGTTCCAGCTATGTTCAGCTGACCTACTTTTACAGCATACACAGAAGAGCCGTTAGCAGTAACCTGCTGTGCTTGGGCACCCTGAAGTATTTGATCCAGGTTTACCGTGACGGAACCATTGGCACCGAAGGTGGCGCCCGTTACGGTTGCCTCTACAGCTATGGTCTCACCGTTGGTGGTCTTTAACACAAGTCTTCCATTATCTATGGAGGCGGTGATGGGGGCGCCTGACGCACTGGCTTGGCTGTTTATCGCGTCCACCAACTGTTGGAGGGTCGTTGTCTCGTTAAGGCCGCTTATAGAGAACACAGGAGTGGTGCTACTACCTACGTAGAAGTTTAAAGTTACACTTGCACCGGATGCATTATTGTAGGTTACTAAGGAGGTAAAGGTATTGGCAACGCTTCTGTTGGTAGCTGTGGCCTCAATACCCATGGACTGAAGGGTAGGGTTGTTGTTGATGTTCTTAGCCACCGTAGCCGCATCCACAAGACCCGGTCCATAACCTGATGTGCCACCCACAACATACTGACCAGCAACCTGTAGATACTCATTAGCATCTACCGTAAAATCCGTATTCGTGGTAGGAAGGGCTGTGGCACCAGAATACACGTTGCCGCTACCCGTTACCATATAAGCACCTAAGGACTGTGCTCTCACGTCACCTATAGACACAAGAACTGTCTGATTCATCCTCGGACCATAGTGAATGTACTTGTTGGTGAAACTTCCATCCAAGAGCTTTATACCGTTGTACTCCGTATCGGTACCTATTTTCTGTATGGCATCCACCAAGTTGTTTATCTCTTGCTGGAGAGATGCCCTGGCGTTGGGGTCGTTTATGTCGTTGGCTGCACTGAGGGCTCTGCTGTATATGGCCCTAAGTCTGTCGAAGATCTGACCTGCCGCGTTCTCAGCAATTCTCAAGGAGGAGATACCGGTCTGTATGTTTTGGTTTCCCCTTTCCAATCCTGCAGCTACGATAGATAGCTGGTCTGCTATAAACAAGCCTGCGGCATCGTCCGAGGCATCTAGGATCCTCATGCCCGTAGACAATCTTAGGAGGGATTTGTTCATCTCCCTCTCGTTACGTAGTATGGCGGTGTGTGTGGATGCGGCCTCATAATTAAAGTTTACACGCAGCGCCATCTCTACACCTCCTTAAAGGTTTTTCCGTTTCCTGTATATCTTTATCGGAACCTTTGGTAAAAGGTTAAGGGAGTATAATGCTACACCTATGGACAGCTTTCTAGAATACGCTTACAGGGGACTGCTGGCAGGCATCCTCATAGGTGCGTCCTCCTCTGCCGTTGGCCTGTATCTTATCGTAAAACGACTTTCCATGTTGGGAGCAGGCCTCTCTCACGCTGCCTTCGGCGGTATAGCTCTCGCTCTTCTTTTAGGTACTGACCCTACCCTCTTTACCGTACCTTACACCGTGTTGGTGGGTTTTCTCTTACAGCTTCTTATAGATAAGAAGGGTGTACCGGCTGATACAGTAGTGTCCTTGGTCTTCTCAGGTGGTGTTGCCTTAGCCCTCATCCTCATATCTGTAAGTGACCAGGCAGGTGTGGGTGTACAGTCCTACCTGTTTGGAAGTGTTCTTACGGTGAGTGATGGTGAACTCCTCTTATCCCTTTTGATCTCTGCCACCACCTTCATCTTTCTTACGGTGAACTACAGAAAACTCTTTATGATCCTCTTTAACGAAGAACTGGCACGTTTGAAGGGTGTGAAAGTGGGATGGATGAACTACTCTTTAGTGATGGTAGCATCAGCCAACATAGCTCTGTCCATAAAAGTGGCAGGGATAGTGCTGTCCTCTTCCTTTGTGGCTATTCCTCCCATGACAGCTCTCCTCGTGTCACCCTCTTTCTTCTGGACCCTAGTCTTCTCCCTCCTCTTCTCTTCGGCGTCCGTACTACTGGGCATAGCGGTATCCATAATCTACGATCTTCCTCCCAGTGGTGCCATTGTACTGGTTATGATTCTCTTCTTCTTAATGGCCGGAGGATACAGGCGGGTAAAGACAGGCAAAGGGTTTCAGATTAACCTTTAGCTTTTTCAGGTAATCTTCCAGGGGAACACGGGTGATGGGATGCTGTAGGTTGGGATCTAGCTCCAGGAGAGGGACCAAAACAAAGTCTCTCTCTGTCATGTAAGGATGTGGTATCGTCAAAAAACTCAGAAAGAGAATGTTGTTCTCGTAAAGGATTATATCCAGGTCTATCTCCCGGGGACCCCATCTGTATCTCTCTCTCCTCCCTGCCAGCCTTTCCACGTCCTTCAAACAAAACAGGAGCTTTATAGGATCAAAGGATGTTTCTAAGAGGAGTACTCCGTTAAGGAAAGATGGCTGCTGGGAAACACCCCACGGCGCACTTTCGTAAATGGTGGAGATCTTCAGTATCTTGCCACATGGCTGTAGAAGTTCTATGGCTTTGAGAATATAGTTGATCCTGTCTTCCACATTGCTTCCAAAAGCGATGAAAGCTTTCATTAAAGATGATATTAAGGAGGTAAGATGAAGAAAAATAAAAAATAAAAAGCCCCCGTGAGGGGGCTGCACAGTTTAGTCAAGTTCTGGCATTTCGGGAGAAGGTGTTTTCTCCTTCTTCTCTTCAGGTACCTCTGCCACCAAGGCCTCTGCGGTCAGCATGGTACCAGCTACAGAGGCGGCATTTTGGATAGCGGTCCTTACCACCTTGGTGGGATCTATGATACCGGCCTCTACCATGTCTTTGTATTCACCTGTGGCGGCATCAAAGCCCCAGTTTTTACCCTTTTCCTTACCCAGCTGTAACACCTTTTCCAGAACCACGTAACCTTCAAACCCGGCGTTAGCGGCGATCTGCCTGATGGGTGTTCTGCAGGCTTTCTTTATTATGTCCACACCTATCTGTTGGTCAGGATTGTCCAGCTTGAGGTTTTCGAGAGCTTCAGAAGCTCTTACCAGAGCAACACCACCTCCGGGTACGATTCCTTCTTCTACAGCGGCCTTGGTAGCATGCACAGCGTCTTCTACTCTTGCCTTCTTTTCCTTCATCTCAGCTTCTGTAGCAGCACCCACCCTTATGATGGCCACACCACCGGACAGTTTGGCGAGTCTTTCTTGGAGTTTTTCTCTGTCGTAATCGGAAGTGGTTTCTTGTATCTGCTTCTTGATCTGCTCTATCCTGGCCTGTATAGCCTCTTTGGAGCCCTTACCACCCACTATGGTGGTGTTGTCTTTGTCCACTATCACTTTGTCAGCTCTACCTAGCATATCGAGAGTCACGTTCTCCAGTTTGATACCCAATTCCTCCGTTATGGCGGTACCACCCGTCAGTATGGCTATGTCCTGCAGATAGTCCTTTCTCCTTTGACCAAAGCCTGGAGCCTTGACGGCACAAGCTCTTATCACACCCTTTATGTGGTTCACCACCAAGGTGGCGAGAGCTTCACCTTCCACATCTTCTGCTATGACCAGTATAGGTTTCCCTGCTCTGACCACTTGCTCCAGAACAGGTAAGAGATCCTTTACGTTGGATATCTTCTTCTCGTATATGAGGATGAAGGGCTCTTCCAGAACACACTCCATCTTGTCGGGATTGGTGATGAAGTAAGGAGACAGGTATCCTCTGTCAAACTGCATACCTTGAACAGTTTCCAGCGTAGTTTCGGCAGATTTGGACTCTTCTACCGTGATGACACCATCCTTACCAACAGCTTCCATAGCGTCCGCTATTATCTTTCCTATTGTTGGATCGTTGTTGGCAGATATGGTAGCAACCTGTTCTATCTCCTTCCTTCCGGAGACGGGAATGGAGAGCTTCTTTATCTCTTCCACCACCACCTGTACAGCTCTGTCTATACCCCTCTTTATGTCCATGGGATTGGCACCTGAAGCTATAGCCTTCAGACCTTCGTTAAAGATAGCCTGAGCCAGTACGGTAGCCGTGGTGGTTCCGTCACCTGCCACGTCCGCTGTCTTAGAAGCCACTTCCTTGACCAGTTGGGCACCCATGTTTTCGTAAGGGTCTTTCAGCTCTATCTCCTTAGCTACCGTAACACCGTCCTTGGTGACTAAGGGTGTACCCCACTTTTTCTCTATGATGACTTCCCTACCTCTGGGACCAAGGGTGACTTTAACGGCGTTGGCCAGCTTATCTACACCGGCTTTTAGTTTAGCTCTGGCTTCTTCTCCGTAGACAACCCTTTTTGCAGCCATGGCTACACCTCCTTGTTTTTTATTGCTCTAATATGGCAAGAACTTCGTCCTGAGACATTATCAGGTACTTTTCACCATCTAGCTCTACTTCTGTACCTGCATACTTGTTGAAGACTACTTTGTCACCCACCTTCACCTTTAAGGGTACTATCTGACCGTTGTTGAGGAGCTTACCTTCACCAACGGCTACCACTTCACCTATCTGAGGTTTCTCTTTAGCGGTATCTGGAATTATGATGCCTGCCGCTGTCCTCTGTTCCTGTTCCTCCTGTCTTTTCACCACTATCTTGTCGTAGAGGGGCACAAGTTTAGCCATGGCTCTCACCTCCTTCCTTTCAGGTTTTACAGTGAGATATTATATTAACACCCTTCGGGTTTGTCAAGAGGTATCCTCTTAAAATTTCAGTATAACTCACTAAGATAGTTTGAGAAAGATGGATGTATATGAAGGATGTCAGCCACATATCGTCTGAGGCCTTATATTTAATAAACTCTGGAGGAGGAACATGGAGCTAACGCTAACCTTCCAGCCTCAGAAGGTTTATGATGTCATCATCATAGGAGCTGGTCCTGCTGGTTCTTCTGCCGCTATATACACTGCGCGTGCCGGGCTTTCTACTCTGGTGCTCTACAGGGCCGAAGCCGACGGCGCTCTGGGAGTAACGCAGCAGATAGAGAACTATCCGGGTATACGAGGTCCCATATCAGGATACGAACTCCTCAAACTGATGCGGGAGCATGCCAAAGCCTTTGGTGCAGAGTTCGTAAGGGGAAAGGTGATAGCTACAGATCTGTTGGGTGAGATAAAGAAGGTGTACACAATAGACGGAAGGGAGTTTCAGGGTAGGGCTGTCATAATAGCTTCTGGTGCTATGGAGAGAACCAACAAGTTCAAGGGTGAGGAGGAGTTTTTGGGTAAAGGAGTATCCTACTGTGGTGTGTGTGATGCGGCTTTCTTCAAGGGCCGTCCTGTGGCAGTGGTAGGTGAGGACGATTACGCTCTTGAAGAGACAGAGTTTATAGCGCGTTTCGCCAGTAAAGTATATCTAGTGGTACCCTCCTCCCGTATAAAGGCGCCGGAGGAGATGGTGGAGGAAGTAAAAAAGCATCCTCATATAGAGATCCTTTTGCACCACAGGGTCCTTGAGATAGTGGGTAGTTCTTTGGTGGAGGGCCTTGCGGTGCAAAATATAGACACAAAAGAGAAAAAACTCCTTCAGGTGGATGGTGTCTTTATATTCTTAGGTGGAAACAAACCATCTGTAGACTTCCTCATGAATCAAGTGGAAATGACAGACGGGCACTGCATAGTGGTCAACGAAGAGATGATGACCTCTGTTCCGGGTGTCTTTGCTGCAGGAGACGTTCTTTGTAACAACATAAAGCAGGCGGTCATAGCGGCTGCGGACGGTGTAAAGGCAGCTTTGGCAGTGGATAAGTACCTTAACAAGAAGGCTAAGATAACCGCTCAGTGGTGAAGATAGAGATACTACCCCCCGATGTGAGAGCTTGCATAGCGGCAGGGGAGGTTATAGACAGCCCTGCTGACTGTGTCAAAGAGCTTGTGGAGAACTCTTTGGACGCTTCCGCCAAGAGAATAGAGGTAGAGATAGTAAAGGGAGGTAAAAGATACATAAGAGTTAAAGATGACGGCACCGGGATACCACCGGAGGATCTTCCCCTCGTTGTCCTTGAGGGTGCCACCAGTAAGATAAGGAGACTGGAGGACCTTATGCACACCACCACTTACGGCTTCAGAGGTGAGGCCCTACACGCCATAAGTAAAGTTTCCCGTATGGTGATAAGCTCCAGGTACTTTAGCGAGGACGTGGGAAGGGAGATGAGAATAGAGGGTGGACAGGTGAAGGAGATAACCCAGAGAGGGATGGGGATAGGTACACAGGTGGAAGTTTTTGACCTTTTTTACAACCTTCCCGTAAGGCAGAAGTTCCTTAAAAAGGAAGATACCGAAAGGAACAGAATAACAAAACTTATCAAACTGTACGCCATGGCACGGCCCGATGTGGCCTTCCGCCTTATATCGGAGGGGAAAGAATTGCTCGCTCTTCCACCCGCCCATCACATCGCCCATCGCCTTCAGGAGATTTACAATATGCCTTTTGAAACTTTTGAAAGAGAAAGCAATGGTGTAAAAGTTAGGTTGAGTGTGTCGGTAGGTAACAAAACTGGAGAAGTTTTCTTGGTGGTTAACGGTAGACCTGTTTATAACAAAAACCTTCTGGAATACATAAGAAGGCACGTAGGTTACAGAAAAGTTTGCCTGTGTGAGGTGGAGATACCTCCCTTCCTACTGGACGTAAACGTACATCCCAAGAAAAGAGAGGTTAGATTCCTAAAGGAGTCCCTTGTAAAGGACCTCATAAAGGAAAGTGTAACCAGGAGGGTTTATCTACCCTACACATTCCGCCAAGAGGAGACACCCTACCATCCCACTCCCCAACTCATAGGTGTTTTGGACGACACTATAGTGATAGCCAAGTACGGAGAGTACCTTTACTTTTTTGATGTACACCTCCTTTCGGAAAGGGATATGTACGAGAGGGGTTTGAGCTCCTCAAAAGCGTGCAGAGAAGCTATAAAGGCAGGCGACAGAGTGGAGATACCACAACTGGTAGAACTTCTGAAGCGTTGGACATCCTTTCAAAACAGGGAAGTGTGTCCTCACGGAAGACCTATCTACTTTAAACTCTCCATAGGTGAGATATACCGTCAGCTGGACAGGAAGGTAAAATGATAGCTATGAAAAAAGCAGGATACATACCGGAAGGAGAGAGGTTTTTCAACTTTGAAGACTCTAGAAAGTTAAAGGAGTCCTTCTTAGTAGCCTGTCGTGTTTTTGAAGATTTTCAGTTTATCATGCTACCCACCATAGAGAACTACCAACCCGAGTATTACGAAGGTTTCGGTGTGGAACCTTTCATAACGGGAACCACAGGAAGGGGTGAGGTGCTGTGTCTTAGAAGTGACTGGACCGTGAGTTTGGTGCGGTATCTATCTGGACTGCGGAAGCTGGATCTTCCCAAGAAAGTTTTCTACTGGGGTGCGGTTTTTTCACCTTCAGGTAGCTTTGAGAGATTTCAAACGGGTGTAGAGATACTGGGAATTTCCCATATAACAGCTGAGGCGCAGGTAATCACCAAACTGGTGCAGTACCTGAAAGAGATGGGAATAAAGGAGATGGTGGTGAGCGTGGGTCATACAGGTATAGTGAGGAAGCTCACGGAGACCTACGGTACCGATGTAAAGGAACGCCTCATGATTAAGGACTTTTCCCTCACCCAAAGAGCGCCCATTTTCAGGGAGCTTCTCACTTCGGAAGGAACAGTTCAGCATCTTTATAAGATGAAGGAGGTGTGCCCTGAGTGGGAAACTGAGATAGGAGAACTTCTCCAGCTGCAGTCCCTCCTGGAAGGAGTACCTGTTTGTTTTGATCTTACGGAGGTAAGAAGGCAGGATTACTATACGGGGATAGTTTTTGAGATCTTCCATCCGTCGGCTGGTAGCCCTGTGGCAGGAGGAGGAAGATACGACAGACTGTTTAGAAAAGACCATCGGTACGTACCTGCCGTGGGCGGAGCGGTGTATCTGGACATACTTCTTGATCTGGTGGTATAATCAGCATGATGAAGATAGAAGATCTGAGGAACACAGCGTGGAGATTTAACGAAAGGCTTCGGTACCTGTCCAGAAGGGGGGAGATACTGGAAGAAGAGTACGAGGCTGTGGTAAGGGAGATCATAAAGAGAGTCAGGGAGGAGGGAGACAAGGCTGTTATAGAGTACACGCACCGATTTGACGGTGTGGAACTAACACCGGAGACTATGGAAGTTCCTTACGAGGAGCTGGAAAGATCTTACGAAGAACTAGAACTTGATGTGAAACAGGCGTTGGAGGTGGCTCACGAAAGAATAAGGAGGTTTCACGAAAGGCAGTTGGAACAGAGCTACATGGTGGAAGAGGAGGGCATAATCCTTGGGATGCGGGTGATTCCTCTGGATCGTGTGGGTGTGTATGTTCCCGGAGGCAAGGCCTCTTATCCCTCTACCGTTCTCATGAACACCGTGCCGGCGGTGGTGGCAGGTGTAAGGGAAGTAGTAATGGTTTCGCCCAAGCCCAACAGATACACCTTAGCGGCAGCCTTTCTGGCAGGTGTTACGAGGGTTTTTAGTATAGGTGGAGCTCAGGCTGTGGCTGCCCTGGCCTTTGGTACGGAGACTATACCCAAGGTGGACAAGATAGTAGGTCCAGGTAACATCTACGTGGCTCTTGCCAAAAAGCTCCTATACGGAACAGTGGGTATAGATATGGTGGCAGGCCCATCGGAAGTACTGGTCATATCCGACGGTAGCGTGGATCCCAGGTGGGTGGCGGCCGATTTACTCTCCCAGGCAGAACATGACGAACTGGCTGGTGCCTTCTTAGTGACACCGGAGGAGGAGTTTGCCCACGAAGTTGTAAAGGAGCTGGAAAACCTGCTGACGGACTTTCCCAGGAAGGAGATAGCCAAAAAGTCTCTGGAAAGGTTCGGAACCGTCTTCTTGGTAGAGGATCTAAAGCAGGCCTGTGAGGTGGCCAACTACATAGCACCGGAACACCTGGAGATCCTCACCAAAGAACCTTTTGCTCTCTTGCCTTACATAAGGAAAGCGGGAGCGGTTTTCTTAGGACCTTACTCTACTGAGCCTCTGGGAGATTACGTACTGGGACCCAATCATACCCTTCCCACAGGTGGAACAGCTCGCTTTTCCTCACCTCTGGGTGTCTATGACTTTGTAAGAAGGTCATCGGTGATATACGTATCCCAGGAAGGCTTCCAGAGGGTTGCGGATGCCACCGAAAGCATAGCCATGGCTGAAGGGCTTCACGCTCACTTTCTGGCGGTTAGAGTAAGGAGGGAAGACTTGTGAAGAGATACGCCCTCTTAACTCTACTGCTCTTTATCTTCTCATGTGCTCCCCTTATATGTCCGGAGGAGCAGCAGATAAAACAGCGTTACTCCTATGACAGTGCGCCACAACGTTACACCGCTTACGCATCTGTATCTTACGGTGTCATTAAATTTCCCTTTGTGATAAAAAAAGAAGGGGCCTCTTACCTTGTAGAGGCAGGAACTCGGGGTAGTTTCTCCTTTAACATAGATGGGGTGTGTGTAAACGGGGTTTGTCTGGATCTTCCTTTCTCTCCTGACGGGATAATATTTGGTGCGGTGCTTAGAGGGGACGAGAAAGCCAGCTGTCAGATAGGTCACACTGTAGTGGAAAGGGATGACGGCAGCTTCCGTCAAAGATTTTACTTCGCGGAAGGTCAACTTCAAAAGGTGGAGGTTCTGGATAAAAAGCGCGACAAATTGGTGGTACTCACCTACGGCCCTAGAACTAAGGAAGGTTTTTACAGAAGGGTTAAAGTAGATTACGGTGACATATCTTTAGTAGTTAACGTGGATGAGGTGAGATACTGATGTTTCCCGTACTGGTAGAGTTCTGGGGCATAAAGATATACACCTACGGTCTTTTGGTGGCTCTCGGTGCGCTCGTAGCCTACTTTATTCTGCTGAAACTGGCCTCACGGGAAGGGTTAGACAAAGGAAAGGTAGAGAATGTGATGATAGTAACTCTGCTCTCAGGTTTACTGGGTGGGAGGCTGGCCTATGTGATAGAGCACCCAGAACAGGTAAAAGGCTTTGTGGACGCTTTGGCTATATGGAACGGCGGCATGGACTTCTTCGGAGGTCTAGCTTTAGGTCTCGTGGGTGCGCTGGGGGGTGTTTTCTACTACAAGCTTCCCCTGTGGAAAATAGCAGATATGTCGGTAATAGCCCTCTCCATAGCTCACGCGGTGGGTAGACTAGGTTGTACATCGGCTGGCTGCTGTTATGGTAAGCCCTATCCTGCAGAGAATACACTGCCGGGTATACATCTTTCCCCTCACTTTCCCTTCTTTTACGTGGTTTTTCCGGAAGGTGCCGTTGCTCCCCCTTACATGCCCCTCTATCCCACCCAACTGATGGAGATGCTGGGACTTTTGGTGATATTTTTTCTACTTTTGGCTATTTACCGTAGGAAAAAGTACGATGGGCAGGTCTTCGCTACCTACATGTTCCTCTACGGTGTCCTGAGATTTTTCCTGGAGTTCTACAGGGGAGTTACACCGCCCATCTCAGGTTTAGGACTTACGTGGAACCAGTTGGTGTCTATTCTCATGGTGGTTGTCTCCTTCATCCTTATGCTGACTCTTCGGAAGAGAGCATGGGTCGCTGGATAAAGAGAGTTCTCATCTTCTTTGGTATACTCTTCTCTCTGGGAATGTTGGGGACCTTCTTAGCGCGTTTTCCCATAGGTGACAGGATAGCGGTAGTGAAAGTGGAGGGGGTGATAACGGACCCTCAGGCTGTAGTAAGCAAGATGGAAAAGGCTCGGCTTGATCCTTCCGTGAAGGCTCTCGTACTGAGGGTAGAGAGTCCCGGAGGATCTGTGGGTGCATCGCAGGAGATATACAGAGAGGTAGAGAGATTCAGACAGTCCGGCAAACCTGTGGTGGTTTCTATGGGTAATGTAGCTGCATCGGGAGGTTACTACATATCTGCTCCTGCCAATGTTATATACGCCAATCCCGGCACTATAACGGGAAGTATCGGTGTCATCATACAGCACACCGATGTCCAACAGCTTCTAGAAAAGCTGGGTATAAAAACCACGGCTATAAAGACAGGTAAGTTTAAAGACACCCTTTCCCCCTTCAGGGAACTGACACCTGAAGAGAGGCAGTATCTACAGAACTTGGTGGAGGATGCCTACAGTCAGTTCATAGAGGCTATCCTGCGCTACAGAAAAGGGAAGGTTCAGGAGGATATACTGAGACAGATAGCGGATGGAAGGATCCTTACAGGAAAACAGGCAAAGGAGCTGGGTCTTGTGGACGAACTGGGAGACTTACAGGATGCCATACAGAAGGCAAAGGAGTTAGCCCGCGTGCCCCAGGCACGCGTTTTCTATATGGAGGACAAGAAAGGTTTTCTGAAACGTATGCTGGAGGGTAAAGTACCCTCCCTTCAACAGGTATGGTCTCCCCTCATGATCTACTATATGATGGAGTGATCTCACTTTTTTGGTGGTTTGTACACAACCGTTAAAGTCCTTGCTCCTACCAGAAAGGCCACGCCTGTGGACCAAAGGAGCACCTCAAGCCCCGTAAGTTTCTCCTCAAAGAGCTTTATCATAAACTCCCTTATGAAGAAAGCTATGAGAGCTTCCATAAGTACTTCCAGCCTCACCCTTTCGTACTCAAAGTAGTCTACAAAGGCCCTTATAATTTCCAAAACCACTATGAGAGACAAGGTGTTTATGATTAGTTCCTTAAAGCCAAGACGAACCGTCGCTTCTGTAAAGGTAAGTCCTATTTCCGCAAGGGTTCTGAAAACACCTACGAAGAGACCTACCAAAAGCACCACTATGGTGAGGTTAAAGGCCAATCTAATGAAGAACCTGTAGATACCCAGTATAAGCTCTTGCATTTACCTTCTCCTAAACTCGGGAGGTAACTCTCTGGGAGGAGTGCCCGTATACTCGGTCTCTGTCTCTTCGTCCAACCTTTTGGAAAAGGGTTTCTCCGTGGTAAGTTCTTCGTACACGTGGGCCACAAGACCGGCCACTCTGCCTATTATGAAGAAACCCTTACCTAAACGCCAGTCGAAACCCATTTCGGAGGCCACCGCCGCTATAGCACCGTCCACGTTGAGGACCAGTCTCTTTCCCTTCTGACGCGCTATCTCTTCTTGCACCTCCTCCGCAAACTGGCAGTGTTTGCCGTAAAAACCTAGATCTTTCGCAATATCCATCAACCTCTTAGTTCTAGGATCGTAATCCTTGTAGTATCTGTGTCCGTAACCGGGTATAGGCTTCTTGCTTTCCAGGTACTCTCTTACTATCTCAGAAACACTCTTTGTGCTGCTAACTCCTTCTTGTATGAATCTCATGGCATCTTCAAGAGCGCCACCGTGAGCGGATCCAAAGGCCAGTATACCGGCCGCCACACCCACGTTGAGGGAGTTGCCACCTGATGCTACCGCTCTCGCAGCTATAACAGAGGGTGGTGCTATACCGTGATCGATGACCGACACCAGTATAGCTTCCATCATCTTACTTTCCTTCTCGTTAGGTAGTTCACCTTTGAGGATAAGGTAGACAGCCTGCGCGTAGCTGAGGTTTCCTACAAGATCCAAAAGGCGGTACCCTCTGATATAGGTTTCGTGGCCAACGTGTTGTGTTATGGCAGTTCTCCATTTCTTCTCCATCTCACCTCTCCTGAAGATTTTTGTATTAAAATTTTATCATCATTGCCCGGTGATGAGATCCCTGTTTATGGTTATCTTGGCCCTCTTTTTCAAACTTTCCAGATAGTAATTGAGAACAGAGTCTGTTTTAAGGGATAGTATATCCTTAATCAGGTCTTTCTGTTGTTTATCATCAAGACTTTTGGTGGTTTTGCTCTCAATCTTTAGCACAGCATAGCCTTGAGCTATAGCGTAAGGTCCAAAAACCGTCTCCTTAGAAACTAAAAGTTTGACCAGATCTTCCTGCGGTATCTTCATAAGGGAGGCCAACTGAGATATAGGTGTATCGGAAAAGGCCAAGTATCTGTAATCTATCTGCTTGCCCTCTTTCAGATCTTTGTAGGCACTTTGTGCTACATCTTGTAGTTTTTCTAACCTTTTTTGTTGCACCAGAAGCTGTTTTATTTTATCCTTTACGTTATTAAAATCCTCGTATCCCGAAGGCTCCCAACTGTAAAGCCAAAGCACTACAAATTTATCACCATCCTTAGTTACCGTATAAGGTTCCTTACTGCTCAGTCGCGTGATCTCGGCCCTCAGAACGGGAGAAAGTTCCGCCTCCTGTTGAGGCAGTATAACTTCCCTGTAACCGGTCGGTACCTTTGAGCTCTTCAGTTGGTTGTATATATTAAGAGCTTCGTCTCTTTGGGGAGTTTCCCATAGTCTCACAACTCTCTTCTCGGGCCTTTTAAACTCTTCTCTGTGTTGATGGTAGTAGTTAAGAAGTTCTGCATCAGTAGGTTCATAGGATATCTTCACGCTGTCAGGAGTAATAAGGTAAAGCTTACCTGTAAGAAGAGTGGTGTAAGGTAGAAGGTTCGCCTGTTTCTCTTTCTCCGTTATATACACACTGTTACTTATGAAACTTACCAACTTTTGTATACTGAGCATCTTTTTGAGATACTCTTCGTACTGAGCAGGTTCTAAATTGTTCCGTTCCAATACTTCCCTGTACTTGGACGCACTGAACACCCCACCTTCCTGAAAGGTAGGGTCTGACTTTATGGTATCTATCACCTCTTCATCGGAAGCCACAAAACCCATCTCAAGAGCCTTCTGATAGAGAAGCTCCCTCACTATCAAACTATCGAGAACCTGCTCCTTTATCATGCCTTCCATTTCCTCGTTTTTCAGAAACTGGGAGTATGGCAAGAGCTCCATTCGATAGTCTCTGAGGCTTATGCAGGTACCGTTCACCACCGCCACACATGCTCTCTTCCCCCTCAAGATATCCTGCACACTTCCTGCCAAAAAAAGCCACAAGAAAAAGGCGAAGGAAACCACACTAACGGTAACCACCAAAAACTTCCTGTGTCTCTGTATGAAGGAGAACATAGAGAACTATTTTAAAGGGAAAGATCCTTCACCACTCTTTTGAGCTTGAGGAGTTTGTGAAACAGCTCAGAAGACAAGTCTTTCGTTCTGTGGATGAGGATAACTGTCCTTGTTAGGGGCTATCATCTCCCTTTGTGTTCAAAAGGTGCCTTGTCCCTTATAGCCCTCTCCAGCTTGGAGATATACAGAGCATGCGCACTCATGATAAGATCTATCGCTTCTACTATCGACTTTAGTCCTTGCATAGTTTAGATGGTAAGTTGAAAATTTTCTCCGTCAAGACTTCTGCTGGCCTTTTTTCTTGATGTAGAGGAGTACCCCCGAGGATAGGTTGAGGAGCAAAAATCCAAAGGATATAGCGTAGGCAAGAGGACAAAAAACCCACAGAGCCTTTACCCCTGTGAAGAAGGAGGCTAAGAACAGGTATATGGATATGAGGTGAAGGTAGAGGTGCGCCCACACCCTCTTTGGACTTACCACCTCGTGCATGGTGGGAGCGTTGGGAACTCCTCTGTTTGAGAGATGTATCCACACCAGGAAGGGGATTATCCTGTACATCATAGCCATGATGACGCTCTGGGCAAAGCTTCCGAAGGTGAAGAGAAAGAGGTAAAAAAGGGTACCTTCTCCTCCCGCAAAGGGATAGAGTAGTGAGGAAAGTGTCAAAAATAGCATGCTCACGTACCACAGGCTTATCAAAGGGTCTGGAATTCTCCTTCTCCTACCCCTCAGTCGTGAGAAGGTTATAAAAGCGAAGGAGAGAAAGAGGATAGATACGGGCAGTTTGAGTATCCAGACATCTCTCAAAGAAGCTATAAGCAGGGAAAGAAGGACAGCAGGAGGAAAGAGTTGAGCGTAGATCTTTGGATAGGGTGGCGTAACGAAGAACATCTCTATGACCCGAAAGGCAACGGATGCTACCAGGATACCGACCCAGCCAAAGAGCATCACCGTTAAGTGAGCTCTGAGAAGCCAAAAGTAGTCAAAGATACTGTAGCCTATCAGGTTGAAGATCTCAAGACTTCCTAAGAGGATTCCCAGAAGGAGGGAGAAGAGAGCGTACCTAATACCCCCGGATGTAGGTGTGTGGGCCTTTATCCTCAACAACTTGAAGAGCATAAAAGATGCCGTTGGTACAAGGGCCAACAGCAGCAGAGCTGTGCCTGTAATCAGTATACTCTTTTCTCTCAGAAGGAATCCTCCCACAAAGGCGAGGACACCACATACTAGCGTAAGATGGGTGTAGGTAGCTACAAAAAGACTTCTCTCTATCACTACCCCGGCCACAACGGGAAGCATCTGAAAGAGGGCACCCACCATGGTCATCGTCATGAAGCCGAGGGTGTAGATATGAACAAAAGCTGGTAAAAGGAAGCTGTCAACAACCACCTCGTACAGGCCTAGAAGGGTACCTAAGAAACCGAAGAGGGCAGCGGTCAAGAAGAATCGTGAGACTATACTAAAAGGTGGCAGATAGAGAAGCTGAAGTCCAGTCATACTTCTCCAAGTTCAGCCATTTTTCTTACCAACTCATCACCATCAAGGTTCTGGTCACTCATAGGGTAGAGTATCTGCTCTTCTTTCATATTGTGTTGTTGGATAAGAATCATGAGAGATTCTCCTGCGGAAAGGAACCCCTCTTTGTCCTTCTTGTCAAGAGCCTCTTCGAGCTTCTGAAGGAGTTCCCTTGCCTGAGCATGCTCGTGTCTCATAACCTGTGTGGGTCCCATCACTATACCAGTTGATTCTTCAAACTCCGGAAAGAGAACCTCTTCCTCCTTCCTGAAGTGAAGGATGGTACAGTCCCTGAACTTGGTAAGGAGTTCTCTTGCACGTTCCCATTCTCCCGAGAGAACGGCCCTCTCTGCCTCCGCATAGTAGCTGTCGCATCTTCTGTGTTCTTCCGTTAGGTACTGAGTTATGAGCATGGCCTTCACCTCCAGTAAGTAAGTATTAATTTACATTATAGTGGTAGTTTACGCAACCACTTGACAGATAGAAAGGGAGGGTTATATTTATCGGTAGAGTTGTATCACAGAGGGGAGGGCGCCTAACCTTCTGTGGCAACTCAGGGAAAAACTTAGGAGGTTTGTAGCACCATGGTAGTAAGAGGCACCGTTAAGTGGTTCAGCAAGGAAAAGGGTTATGGCTTCATAACCCGCGATGACAATCAAGGTGACGTTTTTGTACATTTCAGTGCTATTCAGCAAAGGGGTTTTAAGACTCTGGAACAGGGTCAGAAGGTGGAGTTTGAGATAGAGGAGGACTCTAAGGGACCCAGAGCCAAGAACGTAAGGGTCATAGGCTGATAACTTTCCCCCCGTCAGGGGGGGGGATTTTAAAAAACTCATCCGGCTCTTCCGCTACCCTTGTCGTATCTGATACAGAAACTTAGTCGGTCATTTTGTTATAATTTTCATCAGTATTTTTTGGAGGGCTAATATGAAGCTTCACGAACACCAGGCTAAAGAGATTTTCGGTAGATATGGCCTTCCCGTTCCCAAAGGTGGTGTTGCTTTTAGCGTAGAAGAAGCCCAAAGAGTAGCTGAAGAGCTGGGTTCCTTCCCCCTAGTGGTAAAGGCTCAGGTCCACTGCGGTGGTAGAGGTAAGGCTGGTGGTGTAAAGCTGGTGCACAGTATGGAGGAGCTAACGCAGGCTGTTGAGAGTATGCTAGGAAAGGTTCTCAAAACCTTCCAATGTCCGGAGGGTAAACCTGTAAGCAGAGTGTGGATAGAAAAGGCCACCCCCATAAAGAAAGAGTACTACTTTTCCATAACTCTTGACAGATCAGCGGCCAAACCTGTAATAATGGCCTCTGCAGAAGGTGGTATGGAGATAGAGGAGGTGGCAAAGGAGAAACCTGACGCTATCCTGATGCTACACGTAGATCCAGCCTTAGGTCTCATGCCATCTCAGGCAAGGAAGATAGCCTTCCGGCTAGGTCTTCCAGTAGACAGGTTTGTTCCCTTGGCCCTCAACCTTTACAAGCTTTACATGGATTTAGATGCCTCTCTTGTAGAGGTAAACCCCCTTGTTCTGACAGAGGAAGGAGACCTCGTGATTTTGGATGCTAAGGTAGATGTGGATGACAACGCTCTCATGAGGCACAGGGACATACAAGAGATGGAGGACCTAACCCAGCTGGATCCTTTAGAGGTGGAGGCTAAGAAGTACGGTCTTAACTACATAAAGCTGGATGGTAACATAGGATGTATGGTGAACGGTGCAGGGCTGGCTATGACCACCATGGACATCATAAAACTGGCAGGTGGAAATCCGGCCAACTTCTTAGACGTAGGGGGTGGTGCCAGTGTGGAACAGATAGCGAACGCCTTCCGCATCCTTATGGCAGATCCCAACGTAAAGGCTGTGTTCATCAACATCTTTGGTGGTATACTGAGGTGCGATAGGTTAGCCAGTGGTCTCATAGAGGCTGCTAAGATGGTGGACATTAGTGTACCGGTAGTGGTGAGAATGGAGGGCACCAACGTGGAGGAAGGCAAGAGAATGTTGGCGGAATCCGGTCTGAGGTTTGTGACGGCAGAAGACATGTGGGATGGTGCCAGAAAGGCTGTGGAACTAGCTTCCTAACAGTTCGGGAAGTAAGAGGGGGAGGAACATCTCCAGTTCCTCCTCCCAATGAGGTATGTCTATCTGTAGTTCTTTAGAGATCCTGGCATTACTCATAGCAGAGAAAGATGGCCTCTTGGCTGGTAGAGAGAAAACACTCATGGGGACAGGTAGGACGGTTTTTTCTATCTTAAGTAGTCGGAGTACCTTTTTAGCGTATTCGTAACGGGAGGCATATCCGCTGTTGGTAAGGTGATATAAGCCCCGGAGGTCTTTTTTAAGAGCCTTGAGGGTAACATCCACTATGGTCTTGGTGGAGGTTGGCACCGATACCTCGTCAGCCGATATCTTCAAGATATCCTGTGTTTTTACCCAGTTGAGGAGCTTGTAGAGAAAGTTCTGTTTACCCTCACCGTAAACCCAACTTACCCGAAATATCAGGAAATCACCTTCAAGCTCTTGGAGCAAAAGCTCACCGGTGTATTTACTTTTTCCGTAGAGGGAGAGGGGAGAGGGTTTATCGTCTTCTACGTAAGGAGCTCCCTTGGTGCCGTCAAAAACGTAATCGGTAGAGTAGTGGATGAGTTTCACACCTTTCGCCACACATAGCTCTCCCAGCACCTTTACCGCAAAGGCATTGACAGCAAAAGCGGTTGCGTAATCTTCTTCTGCTTTGTCCACATAGTTGTAAGCTGTACAGTTTATAACTACGTGAGGTTTAACCTCATCAAGCCACCTCTTTACAGAACTCATACTGGTAACGTCACACTCCTCCCTCCCCAGTGCCACCAACTGGTAACCTTCTGAAGATAGTTTTTTTACAAAAGCTCTTCCCAGTTGACCCCTCTTACCTAAGAGGAGTACTCTCATGTTACCTTTTCCAGAGCCCAGTCTATGTGATCTAAGTACCACTCTACCGTACGTCTTATGCCTTCTTCCAACTTGGTTTTAGCCTTCCAGCCGAGCTTCTCCCATGTTCCGGAAACATCGAGGGAGTATCTGTAATCATGCCCCGGTCTGTCCTGCACAAAGCTGATAAGATCCTCAGGTTTTCCAAGGATACTGAGTATCAACTTGGCCACTTCTATGTTTCTTCTTTCCTCTCCACTACCTACGTTGTAGATTTCTCCAGGTTCACCCTTCTTGATGATCTCAAGGACAGCCTCCGCACAGTCACTTACGTAAAGCCATTCCCTCACGTTGAGTCCACGCCCATAGATGGGTATAGGCTCGTTCTTGATGGCTTTCACTATCACCACAGGTATGAGCTTTTCCGGATACTGCCACGGTCCGTAGTTGTTGGAAGGTCTCACTGTTATAACAGGAAGCCCGTAGGTTCTAAAGTAAGCCCTACCTAGCATATCGGCACTGGCTTTAGAAACAGAGTAAGGCGAGTTGGGTTTGAGGCATGAATCTTCCTTAAAAGAACCTTCATCACCCAGCTCACCGTAAACTTCGTCGGTGGATATGTTGATAAAACTTTTAACGCCGTATTTCTTTGCTGTATCCAGAAGGTTCAGCGTACCCAAAACGTTGGTGGTGAAAAAGGGAGAGGGATCCGAGATACTTCTGTCTACATGGCTTTCTGCTGCCCAGTGAACCACCACGTCCGGCTTTTCTTTACTGAATATGTACTCCAAAAACTCCCTGTTGTTGATATCACACCTGTAGAAGGTAATCTTCTCCAAAACCTCCTCCAGTCTCCTTATATCGCCTGCGTAAGTGAGCTTATCTACCACTACGCACTGGTAACCTTCTTTCACCGCTTGACGGGTAAATTCGCTGCCTATGAAACCCGCACCTCCTGTTATCAGCAGTTTCATCCTAAACCCCGTAACGGAAGTTTATCTTAGCATCTTTCAGGAAGGGAAGAGAGCTGTCTTTGGGTGAGATTGTAAGATTCTCCACCAAATGGAGAGGCCAAGCTATACCGATGTCAGGATCGTTCCAGCGTATACCCGCATCAGCCTCCGGTCTGTACTCGGCACCTGAAACTTTGTACAGTACATCTGCCTCCTCCGACAGGGTGAGAAAGCCGTGAGCAAACCCTTTCGGAATCCACAGCATAAGGTGGTTCTCCTCGGAGAGTTCTACGCCTACCCATCTTCCGTAGGTAGGGCTGCCTGACCTCAGATCTACGGCCACATCAAAGATTCTACCCTTTACGCATCTAACCAGTTTGCCCTGAGCGTAAGGCTCCAGTTGGAAGTGAAGACCCCTCAACACCCCTTTCTTGGACCTTGAATGGTTGTCTTGAACAAAATCAACATCTATGCCGGCCTTTTCAAAATCTGAGCGCTTGAAGATTTCCATAAAGAAGCCCCTTTCGTCGGTGAACACAACAGGTCTTATTAGCACCACGTCAGGTATCTCTAACCTTATGAACTCAAAGGGCATCTGCGTACCTCAGCAGTGAAAGTAAAGTCTCTCAGCTATATTTGTTTCCTCTTCCGCCACCTTCAGGAGATACTCTCCGTAACCTGTCTTCTGGTAAAGGCAAGCAAGTTTTTTCAGTTCCTCCCTGTTTATCCAACCGTTTCGGTAAGCTATCTCTTCCACCGCTCCCAACATGTAGCCTGTCTTCTCTTCTATGGTCTGCACAAAGTTTCCTGCCTCCAGAAAGCTGCTGTGGGTTCCCGCATCAAACCACGCAAAACCCCTTCCCAGCAGGCTTACTCTCAAAGACCCTTCCTTTAGGTACTCCTCTAAAAGGGAGGTGATCTCGTACTCACCTCTGGCTGAAGGTTTTACCCTTGCCCCCTTTTCAAAGAGAGTTATGTCAAAGAAGTATATACCTATAACAGCAAAGTTAGACTTAGGTTTTTGTGGTTTTTCTTCTATGGAAAGAACCCTCCCTTCTTGATCAAACTCCACCACGCCGAAACGTGTAGGATCTTGAACATGATAGCCAAAAACGTACGCACCTCCTTCTCTCTCCACGCTATCTTTTACCTTTCTGAAAAGTTCTCCTAGGTTATGTCCGTAGAGGATGTTGTCTCCCAAAACTACCATAGCTGGATTTTCACCCACCAGATCCCTTGTACTCATTATGGCATGAGTAAGACCCAAGGGTGCCTCCTGAAGGGAGTACTCTATCCTCATGCCAAGGTGGCTGCCGTCCTTCAAGAGCTTTCGGTAAAAGGGTTCGTCGGAAGGGTTTATCACTATAACTACCTCCCTTATACCTGCCAGCATAACGAGGGAGAGAGAGTAATAAATCATAGGCTTGTTGTAGATGGGAAGGAGGTGCTTGTTGACCACCTGTGTGACAGGGTACAGTCGTGTACCCGATCCCCCCGCCAGCACTATACCTTTCATCTACTCCACCACCCTATCTATTATAACTCTGTTGTTGGACGTGCCTACCTTCACTTGGGTAAAGCCTAAGAGGTCTCCCTTCTGAACATCTGCTACCGGCTTTGTACTGATGCGAGCTGTGAGTATCAAAAGACCCTCCATGGGTTTATCGTGGGAAAGTTTGTGCTTACCGGTTATGTTAAAGTGGAAGGGAAAGGATGGGTTCTTTGTTCTAAGGACGGCCACAGGCATAGCGCTGTCGGGTTCTCGCAAAGACAGAAAGAGGTATATATCACCCTTAGGTATTCTCTTTTCTAAAGTAGGAGATACCACAACAACACCCTTCACGTACTGCTGTCGGTACTTATCTAAATCTACCCCTTTTGGAACCTCCTGACACGCCACCAGCATTACGAGGAGAAACAGCAAAGGAAACATTCCTTCACCATTATAATTTAAAAAGGAAATTATGAAAAGGTCAGAGGAGTTCACGGTAGCCTATAACAGAGAGGCCAGAGCAGAGTACGAAGTTATAGAAACTTACGAGGCCGGGATAGTTCTGGAAGGTCCGGAGGTGAAGGCTCTCAGAAACAAACAAACTGTGTCCTTCAAAGACAGTTTCGTGAGGATAGAAAATGGTGAGGCCTGGTTGTATAACCTTTACATCGCCCCTTACAGATACGCCACCATCAAACCACCCGATCCTCTCAGAAAGAGAAAACTGCTACTGCATAAGAGGGAGATACTACGTCTTATGGGTAAGGTGCAGGAGAAGGGTTATACCATAATACCCCTCAGGGTTTACTTTAAGAACAACAAGGTAAAGGTGGAGATAGCTCTTGTGAGAGGGAAAAAACAGCACGATAGGAGGGAGGAACTTAGAGAGAGAGATCTTAGAAGACAACTGGAGAGGGAGATAAAGTACGGAAAGCTCAAGCTATGAGGAGTCTTATATCGGTCCTGGACCTCAACAGAGAGGATGTACTGAATCTCTACCAGCTTTTTCTGGACTTTAAGAGGGGTAGAAGGGAAAAACTGGATGGGTCAGTCATGCTGCTTTTCTTGGAAAGTTCCACCCGTACACGCCTCTCCTTTGAAAAGGCATGCCGACAGTTGGGCTTGGAAACTTACTATGCCGGCAAAGGAGAAACCTCTATAGATAAGGGAGAAACTCTATTAGACACTTTCCGAACGCTGAAATATCTGGGATTTGACGCGGTGGTGTTTCGGATCCCCTTCGTCCTATTCCCATACCAGGAGTACATAAGGGAAGGTATCGTGCTTGTTAACGCGGGAGATGGTACACATCAACATCCAACACAGGGACTAGTGGATCTCTTCACCGCTATGGAGGTTTTTGGATCTTTGGAAGGTGTTAAGGTGCTCTTTGTGGGAGACATTCTCCACAGCAGAGTGTTTAGGTCCACGGCTCCCCTGTTTCGTATGATGGGAGCTCAGATAGGAATATGTGGTCCTGCTACTCTCCTTCCCTATGATCCTTCATCCTTAGGTGTGAGCATGGTATTTCACCAAGTGGAAGAAGGTTTAAGGTGGGCGGATCTTGTGGAATACCTTCGACTTCAGAAGGAACGTTTTAAGGAGAACTATATATCTTCCGAGAGAAGTTACTTTGCCCAGTTTGGTATGACAAAGGAGAGGTACGAGGGATTCAAAGGTTACGTGATGCATCCGGGACCTGTTAACTTGTACGTGGACATGGATCCTGAGGTGGTGTACGGGGAAAGATCCTTAGTGGCTGAGCAGGTAAGGAACGGCGTGTTTGTACGTATGGCGGTGATGTACTATCTTATGAAAGATGGCTAAGATCCTTTTGGGTATCTCCTCATCTATAGCCGTATACAAAATGTGTGATCTGATAAGGGAGCTGCGTAAGAGGGGACATCAGATAAGAGTCATCATGACTCCCTTTTCCGAGAGGTTTATAGGGAGGCTCACCTTTGAGGCTCTCACTGGGTACAAGGTTTACGTGGACTGGGAGGAAGACCCTTTTTTACACATAAACTTACCAAGATGGAGTGATCTGTTCCTTATAGCACCCTGTAGTGTTAACACCCTCTCTAAGATAGCTAACGGCATATGCGATAATCTTCTGGTCACTTCTGTGCTGGCTCATAAAGGACCCCTCTTGGTGGCTCCCGCAGCCAACGTGGAGATGTACAAAAATCCTGCTGTGCAAGAGAATATCAGAAAACTGAAAGAGAGGGGGATCATAGTTATAGAACCTGAGACAGGTCCTCTGGCCTGTGAGGAGGAAGGACAGGGCCGTCTGGCAAATCAAGAGCGTCTCTTAGACTGGATAGAGTGGGCCATAAGGCCTTACAAGCCTCTGAGAGGGAAAAAAGCTTTGGTGACGGTAGGTGCCACAAGGGAGTTTATAGACAGCGTCAGATACATATCTAACCTATCAAGCGGTAAGATGGGTATGGCTATAGCAAGGGTACTGCGCTGGTACGGTGCGGATGTAACACTGGTTACGGCTTTTACTACCGAGAATCCACCTCCTGAGGTGGAGGTGCTGAGAGTGGTTTCGGCAGAGGATATGAGGAGGGAAGTTCTGAGGCTGCTCCCTCAGACTCACCTACTGGTTATGAACGCTGCCGTCTCGGACTTTACACCCCTTGAAAAACACTCCGGAAAGATAAAGAAGAAGGATCAGATGATCCTGAAACTGACAAAAACACCCGACATACTGGAGGAGGTGGCAAGATCCAAAGGTAACACTTTTGTGGTAGGTTTTGCCTTGGAGGAGGAGGAGGTACTTCTTCAAGAGGGAAAGAGGAAGTTGCTGCAGAAAAGGTTGGATATGTTGGTGGCAAACCCTATAGATGTTATGGGTTCGGAGCAACACAGAGGTTATATCCTGTATCCGGAGGGTAAGGAGGAGGTTTTCTCCTTCCCCAACAAGTTGGAGTCGGCCGAGTTCATAGTGAAAAAGATCGTTGAGAAAATCACAGGATAACTTGTCTCACGAAGAATATCTCGGGAACAGCTTTGAGCTCTGCCAGTACTTCTTCCGGAACAGGATCATCTAAGTTGAGGATTCCCAAAGCGATCCCACCTTTCTTCTCTCTTCCTAATCGGAAACCGGCTATGTTGACGTTGGCCCTTCCCAGTATGGATCCTACTTTGCCTATAACCCCGGGAACGTCCTTATTCTCAAAGATGAGAAGTATACCTTCCGGCTCTACATCCACCATGTAGGAGTCTATGCGTACCAGTCTGAGGAGGCTCTCCTCCAGCACTGTTCCGGCCACTACCTTCTCTGTGTTCCCTGATTTGGCTACCACTTTGATGTAGTGTTTAAAGTCCACCGACTCTTCCGATGTGAGTTCCTCTACCTTTATACCTCTGTCCCTCGCTACATAAGAGGCGTTTATGATGTTGATGGGAAAGTCTACCACCTCCCTAAGGATGCCCATGAGAACGGCAGAGGCTATAGGGTGAAAGTGGGGTGCTATATCTCCCCTCACTTCTATGTGAACCTCCTGTATGCCTTCACCGGCCCACTGGACGAGAAACTTACCCATCTTCTCGGCCAGATCCAGGTGGGGTTTTATGAGGGTGAGGACGGAAAGATCCGGGAAAGGTGCGTTCACCACATACTCTACCGTCTGGCCTCTCAGTGCCTTTATCACCTGCTGAGCCACTATGACGGCCACATTTTCCTGAGACTCATAGGTGTTGGCTCCTATGTGGGGTGATAGAGACACGTTGGGAAAGGCAGAGAGCTTCTTTATAAACTCGTGGGATGGAGGTTCCACCGAAAAGACATCGAGACCTACACCACTCAGCTTTCCTGTTTCTAAAGCCCAAAGAAGATCTTCTTCCTTCACTATACCACCCCTTGCACAGTTGATGAGAACGGCACCGTCTTTCATCATCTCCAGCTCTCTCTTGGTTATCATGTTTCTCGTCTCGTGAGTGAGGGGTGCGTGGATGGTGAGGATGTCCACATGAGGCAGCATATCATGCAGTTTGTCCACCAGTTTCACACCTAATCTGTCCGCTTTTTCACGGGGTATGTAGGGGTCATAGGCCATAACCTTCATACCGAAAGCCTTGGCCCTTATGGCTACCTGAGACCCTATGTTACCCAGACCTATAATACCGAGAGTCTTACCGTAAAGCTCTCTTCCCATAAACTTGTTTCTGTCCCACCTTCCTTCGGTGAGTGTCTTGTGAGCTTGGTGGGCGTTACGGAGTACGTTCAGCATGTGGCATAAGGTAAGCTCGGTAGCACCTATAGTGTTGGCTCCAGGTGTGTTTACCACCAGTATGCCTCTACGAGAGGCTTCCTCTATGTCCACGTTGTCTACACCTACACCCGCTCTTCCCACCACCTTCAGATTCTCTGCCCTTGACAGAAGCTCTGCTGTAACGGGTGTCCTGCTTCTGGTGATGATACAGTGGTAGTTTTCCACTATTTGAAGAAGTCTGTCGTAGGTGATGTCAGGCTCGTAATCCACTTCAAGGTCAGGTTCTCTCTGCAAAAGCTCCAGTCCCTTAGGGTGTATGGGATCGGTCACGAGAACTTTAAACATCTTATCCTCCGTATGCTTTACCTATTATAACAGAAGCCTTCCTAAGTATACGTGTTATAATGTTTTTGTCTTCATCACGGAGGTATCGATGGCGGACAGAAAGATCCGTGTGGCCATAGTAGGTGTGGGAAACTGCGCCAGCGCCTTAGTGCAAGGCATTTACTACTACCAAAAGAGGCAGAACCTTGATACCAGTGGACTTATGTTTGAGGACGTGGGAGGATACAAACCGTGGGACATAGAGATAGTGGCTGCGTGGGACATAGACGCCCGAAAGGTGGGTAAGGATGTATCTGAGGCCATATTCTCCCCACCTAACTGTACCACTGTCTTTGAACCAGAAGTTCCTCACATGGGTGTGAAGGTGCGTATGGGAAAAGTGTTGGACGGATATGCTCCCCACATGGCCAATTACCCTCCCGAGAGGAGCTTTGTTCTCGCGCAGGAGAAAGAGGATGAACTGGAAGACGTGGTGAGTGTTTTGAAAGAAACAAGAGCGGACGTGCTTGTTAACTACGTACCAGTGGGTTCGGAACAGGCAGCGCGTTTTTATGCGGAGGCTTGTCTTAGGGCAGGTGTGTCCTTCATAAATGGTATGCCTACCTTCATAGTATCAGATCCAGAATGGGCCAAACGTTTTGAGGCGGAGGGAATACCTGCTGTAGGAGATGACATAAAGTCTCAGGTGGGTGCCACCATACTGCACCGTACTCTGGTGCAGCTGTTCGTAGAAAGGGGAGTAAAGATAGATAGAACCTATCAGCTGAACTTTGGAGGTAACACGGACTTTCTTAACATGTTGGAAAGATCAAGACTTCAGACCAAGAAAACTTCTAAGACGGAGGCTGTCTCTTCTCTTATTCCTTACACCTTGGATTGGGAAAACATCCACATAGGACCTTCTGACTGGGTACCGTGGTTGAAAGATAGGAAAATAGCTTACATAAGGTTAGAGGGTAGGCTCTTCGGAGATGTACCCATGTACGTAGAGGTAAAACTGGATGTGGAGGACTCTCCCAACAGTGCTGGTTCCATGATAGATGCCATAAGATGCTGTAAGCTGGCCAGAGACCGAGGTATAGGTGGTCCCCTGTACTCTATAAGTGCCTACACCATGAAGCACCCACCCGTTCAGTACCCTGACTGGCAGGCCAGGAAGATGGTGGAGGAGTTCATAAGGGGTGAGCGGGAGCGTTGAGGAGAGCACCCTTTGGTTCCACTGTGCCAGTGTAGGGGAGTTTAACACCGCCAAACCTATCCTGAAGGAGTTGGTGAGAAGGTACAAAGTGGTTCTCACCTACTTCTCTCCGAGAGCTAAGTCTTACTTAGAGTCTCAGAAGGATTATTACCATCAACTTAGGAGGCTCCCCGTAGATCTACCTTGGACCGTAAGGAG
The DNA here is from genome assembly GCF_000025605.1 of Thermocrinis albus DSM 14484. NCBI lineage: Bacteria > Pseudomonadati > Aquificota > Aquificia > Aquificales > Aquificaceae > Thermocrinis > Thermocrinis albus. The sequence goes on from NC_013894.1 coordinate 1,374,418, forward strand.
ACTGGAGGAAAGCATAAAACCTAAGGCTATAGTGGTAGTGGAAAGGGAGTTCTGGCCTTGTTTTTTGACTTTCACGCGCAGCAAAAAGATCCTCATCAACGCCTACGCAAAGGGTGGTTTTTGGGAGCGTTTGATGGCAAAGAAGTTCCACCTTGTTCTGTGTAGAACAGATCAAGACACGGAGATTTACACCTCTTACGGAGTAAGAGCGTTGACGTGTGGCAATCTTAAGCTGGTTATGGAAAAAGAGGATAGAGAGGTTCTTCTTCAGTTGCCGGAAGGGAGGATATGGGTGGCAGGTAGTTTACATCCCGAGGAGTTTTCTATAATAGCATCGGCTTTCCGTATCCTTAGGGAAGAGATGAAAGATCTTAGACTCATAGCTGTGCCGAGACATGTCTCTCAGGCAGAGAAACTTCTTACCTTTTTCAGAGGGTTCAGGGTGGTTCTGAGAACTCAGCACAGCTCTAAAGACTGGGATGTGATGGTGGTGGATACTCTGGGGGAGTTGAGGGGTTTGTACAGATACGGGCATGTGGCTTTTGTGGGTGGCACTTTCTGTAAAAAAGGTGGGCACAACCTTTTGGAACCAGTATACGCGGGGGTTCCCGTTGTGTTTGGACCTTACACCCAAAAAGTGAAGGACCTGGAGGACTTCCTCGTAACGGAGGGAGCAGGATTTAAGGTAAGGAGCCTTCATGAACTTATACATACCCTGAGAGCTCTACTTACGGGCAGTATGACCTTCCGTATACCCAACATGTCCTCCTTGGCAGAGGAGATAAGGTCCTGTTACCTTTCCCAACTTATGTAGTCTTTGAGGAGAAGTAGGGAAAGGAGTAAACCTCCTAAGAGGGCGCTCATGTACTGGGTTATGAACCTCCACAGTATGACGAAGGCTCCTACCGCTGCAGGTTCTAGAAAAGGTTCAAAAACAGAGAGGCCACCTAACTCTCCCACACCGCTACCACCGGGGGTAGGACTGGCAAATATGGCGTAAACCAAAGATATCTGCGCTATCAACATTTTCTCAGTGGGAAGTGTTGAACCAAAAGCTTTCAATAAAAAGGCACCTGACAGAAGAAAAGACACATACAGAAGTACGCTACTGATAGATGCACCCAAAAGGTGCAGTTTCCCCCTCCTTAGAAAAAAGCGTAGGTAAACTATGTATCTGCCAAATCCATAACGCAGACGCTTTCTGAAACCACCCTCCGAAGCCCTGTTGCTACCCCAACGCACCACACGGTACAGAATCAACATGAGGACAGCTGCTACAAAAAGTATAAGCCCCAGTTGTTTGGCCTTCTGAATGTCGCGATAAAGATCGTAGAGGAAGAAGGGAAAGGCCAGCAGGAAAAAGGAGAGGCCTGTTGCCGTCTTTACAGTAACTATACTGAGAACCTTGTGAAGCCTTCCGCCTTTTCTGGAGAGGGTGTAAAGGGACATAAACTCACCCCCCAAGTGAGCGGGTGTTATGGTGGCACCAAAGGTGTTGATGAGGGAGACCACGTAACCGTACAGAAAGCTGTAGCGTAGTTTTACAGCACGGGCCAGAACAAAAAGCCTCAGGTTGTCAAAGGTATGATAAAACGCCATACAGATAATAGAAAGAAGAAGATACCTTTTATCTAAAGAAAACAGAATGGTTAGTGCTTCACGTGTGAAAGTTTTCTTAACGATGTAGAAGAGGGAACCCAATATAAGAAGAAGGGTTAGCACAAGACCATAAAGGATGCCTCTGGACATGGTAATATATATTAGCTAAAATGATAGTTTCTGGTGTCCAAATACCGCCTGCTGGGGCATGGACACCCTGAGGAGGGCGGTATACAAATACCCCAGCCCCGAACGGTGAGTTCGGGACCAGAGGTAGGAAATGAGGACGTTGGCCTACGGCTTTCCCAAGTTAGGTGACAGGAGGGAGTTTAAAAGTCTTCTTGAAAACTTCTGGAAAGGAAAGATAACGGAGGAAGATCTGACAGAGGGTATGAACAGGCTCAGAGACTGGATGGTGGACAACTACAGACAGTATGTGGACCTTTTCCCCTCCAATGAGCTCTCTTACTACGATTTTGTGTTGGATACAGCGGTTATGGTGGGTGCTATTCCCAGCAGGTTCGGGAAGTACCAAGGTCTCAGCACTTACTTTGAGATGGCCAGAGGAAAGAGAGCCCTTGAAATGACCAAATACTTTAACACCAACTACCATTATCTGGTTCCCGAGCTGGAGACACCCAACTTCCATCTTCTGAAAAACTTCCCACTGGAAGACTACAACTACTTTTCCCAGAAAGGAATAGATACACTGCCCCGTTTGTTGGCACCTTACACCTTCCTCGTACTCTCCAAAGCTCCCAAACGCACCGACAGTTCTCCCTTCGCAGTGCTACAGTTGGCTCCCATAGATTCGGTAGATGTTCTCCAACAGTACGCTTCTGCTCTCATACCCCTTTACAGGGAGGTTCTGAAGAGTCTTGCCTCGGCAGGTGCAAAGGTGGTACTTATGGAAGATCCTGCTCTCACTAAGGAGATGACGGACGAAGAGTGGCGGTTGGTTACGGAGATATACCACCAGCTGGCTGGCATTCTGGACATTTACGTACTTACCTATTACGACAGTGTGTCCAACTACGAAAGATTTGTACAGCTTCCCGTAAAAGGTCTAGGTCTTGATCTGGTATCCAACGTGGAGAATCTGGAGAACATAAAGAAGCTAGGTTTTCCCCAGGACAAAGTTCTCATCGCAGGCATCCTCAACGGTAGACAAGTATGGAGAGCCAACATAGAGCAGAAAGCGCGTCTTGTGGAAGATCTTTCCAAAGAGTGCAGAGAGTTGGTTATATCCAACTCATGTCCTCTTTTCCACCTTCCTATCAGCGTGGAGCCCGAAGATCAGCTTCCAGAGGGTCTTAAGGAGCGACTGGCCTTCGCAAGAGAAAAGCTGCAGGAGTTAAAACTAATCAAAGGGTTGATAGAGGGCGACAGACAGGCCTTAGAAGAAGCGTCCCGCATATCCAAGATCTTGGCTACAGACATAGGTAGAAGGGATCACGTGAGAGAAAGGGTCAGATCTCTCAAGGAGGAGGATTTCAGAAGGAGCGTTCCCTATCGTGAGAGAATCAAACTGCAGCAGGATATTCTGAACCTTCCCCTTTTACCCACCACCACCATAGGATCCTTCCCTCAGACAGAAGAAGTGAGAAAGATGAGAACAGCTTACAGAAACGGTAGGATAACCCAAGAAGAGTACAAGGCTTTTATAAAGAAGCAGATTGAGCATGTTATAAAGGTTCAAGAGGAGATAGGGCTTGACGTTCTTGTGCACGGAGAGTTTGAAAGGACCGATATGGTGGAGTTTTTTGCCGAAAAACTGGAAGGTATAGCCACCACAAAACACGGTTGGGTGCTCTCTTACGGTTCCAGAGTGTACAGACCCCCCATCATCTACGGTGATGTAGAAAGAACACATCCCATGACGTTGGAAGAGATAAGCTACGCCCAGTCTCTTACCTCTAAACCCGTCAAAGGTATGCTTACAGGTCCCGTAACCATCCTCAACTGGAGCTATTACAGAGAAGATGTGCCTAAGCATGAGATAGCCTACCAGATAGCTCTGGCTCTACTGGATGAAGTGAGAGATCTGGAAAAAGCAGGTATAAAGGTCATCCAGATAGACGAACCTGCCTTCAGAGAAGGTGCACCCATAAAGAGGAGAGACTGGGAGAAGTACTTTGACTGGGCCATCAAAGCCTTTCGTCTCTGTTCTAACGCGCAACCTCAAACCCAGATACACACCCACATGTGTTACTCAGAGTTTAACGAAGTGATAGAGTACATCTACCAGATGGACTTTGATGTCATCTCCATAGAAGCCTCAAGGAGCAAAGGTGAAATAATAGCCGCCTTTGAGAACTTCAAAGGATGGGACAGACAGATAGGGATAGGTGTTTACGACATCCACTCACCCGCCATACCGGAGAAAGAGGAGATAAAACGCATTCTTGAGAGGGCCATGAAGGTCATACCTGTGGAGCTTCTGTGGGTGAACCCCGACTGTGGCCTCAAAACCAGGAACTGGGAAGAGGTTATACCTTCGCTACGCAACATGGTGGATGCTGCTCGTGAACTTAGAACTGAAAAGAATCCAGCCACAACATAACGAGAGAACCTAATAGAAAACCCAAGGTAGCTATCGTATCTCTTCCCGAGGCGTACGCCTCGGGGAATACTTCTTTTACAGTAACGTAAAGCATGGCTCCACCACCGAAGGCAAGACCCCAGGGTAACACTCCATGCCAACTTTCCATAACGTACAGACCCAAAAGGAAAAACAAAGATTCCGCGAGGCCACTCACAACACCCACCAGCATGGGAGACAGGATTCCTCCTGTAAGAACCACAAGAGGCATCGTCACCACCATGCCTTCCGGTATGTCCTGCAAAGCAATGGCGATGGCCATAACCGTGCCATCCTTAAGGGAGTAGGAGGTACTTACACCTACGCTGAAGCCTTCAGGAAGATTGTGAATCAGTACTCCCAAAACCATAAGATAGATCTTTTTTGTGCGAACCCCGATACCTTCCTGCCCTTTTACCACATGTTGGTGTGGTACAGTTCTCTCTATCATCATCATCACCAAGAAGCCACTGCATATGCCTAAAGTTACGTGGAGAAAAGTTCCTACATGGAGAGCCGGGAGTATAAGACTGGTGAAGCTGGCCACCAGCATTACGCCGCCGGCAAAAGCAAGACTAAAGGTCATATCGGTGAATCTACCTAAGGGTACGGCCAAGAGACTGCCGAGAGTGGTACCTCCCGTAAGAAGAGCAAGTATAAACAATATCTCTCTGTCCATTCAGGATATGAGTTCGGAAAGGGTAAAGAGAGAGTAAAGTTCCAGACCTTCCTCCTTTATCCTCTCTCTTCCTCCCTCCTCCCTGTCCACTACGGCAAACACGCCTATAACGTCTAATCCCTCACGTCTACATGCCTCCACAGCCCGGAGGGAAGAGCTGGCTGTTGTCACCACGTCCTCGACAACAGCTACTCTGTCTCCCTCTTTGAGAAGTCCTTCCACCTGCTTTCCCGTGCCGTGAGCCTTAGGTTCCTTCCTCACCACAAAGGGCCTTATGGGTCTTCCATCCATGTAAGATACAAAGGCTACAGCGTAGGCTATTGGATCCGCTCCTAAAGTAAGTCCCCCCACACCATCTGGGCCGAAGGGGAGAAGAAGTTGGTACATTAACTTACCCACCATGTAAGCACCTTCCGGATCCAAAGTTATCTGCTTTAGGTCCACGTAATACCTACTGAGCTTCCCTGAGGATAACTTGAAAACAGGTTCGTCCGCTATCTTAAGGGAGCGCTCCTTTATGAGAGCCTTGAGTTTCTCCCTAAGCATCCTTCAACAGCCTTTGTCTGGCATACTCCATCAGGCCTCCCGCCTTCAGTATGGCCTGAATCTCTTCGGGGAACCTCTTCACCGAGTACTCCTTCCCAGTGGTGAGGTTCTTTATCACACCTTTATCGAGATCCACCTCCAGCTCATCACCGTGTGAGATCTCATCCACAGCTTGTGGTACTTCCACTATCGGCAGTCCGATGTTTATAGCGTTTCTGAAGAATATCCTGGCGAAAGATTTGGCTATAACCACCGGCACGCCAGCGTACTTTATGGCTATGGGAGCGTGCTCTCTGGAGGATCCCGATCCAAAGTTTTTGCCTGCCACTATGATATCCCCCGGCTGGTGCTCTTTGGCAAACTCTGGGTGCTCTGAGTCTTCCATCACGTGCTGGGCAAGTTCGTAAGGATCTGTGGTGTTAAGATAACGGGCCGGTATTATCTGGTCTGTGTCTACGTTATCTCCAAATTTCCAAACTTTACCTCTTATAACCATAGAGATAGGATAAGGGTTTAGTATTTTTGTGTCAAGCGGGCCCGGAGGGACTCGAACCCCCGACCTAGGGATTAGAAATCCCTTGCTCTATCCAGCTGAGCTACGGGCCCTCGGGGTGACAGGACTTGAACCTGCGCCCTCTGGCTCCCAAAGCCAGCGCTCTCCCACCTGAGCTACACCCCGTACAGCTTATAAATTATACCACACCTATGAAAAAATCATATCAAGGTTTATAATATAGCCTCATGAGAAGAGCTCTCCTACTGCTTGCCATTCTGTTTACTTACGTGGTTATGATATGGGGAGGGATGGTGAGAAGCACCGACTCGGGTTTGGCATGCCCCAGCTGGCCACTGTGTTACGGTGATTTTAGCTTACCTAAGGATCTGTCCGCACGCATGGAGATGGGACACAGGACGGTGAGTGGCCTAGCTGGTCTCTTCGTTTTTTTGAGTACTGTGGCTGTCTGGCGTAACATAGGAGGACCTGCGAAACTTACAACAGGTATAGCTCTCCTCTTCACCCTGTCGGCAGCCCTCACCGGTATGAAGATGATAAAATCCGAAGCTCCTCATCTCAAGTACGTAGAACATATGCTTTTAGAGTCTTTCCATATTTACGAATCTATGATAATACTGGGAGCTCTTGTCGTCACTTACAGGCTTCTCTACAAAAAGGAGGGAGAGAGCTACATACCTATATGGGTGTACGTACCGGCCCTTGTAACCATTATGACAGGTGTTCTTGTGAGATATACAGGTTCCGGCGAAGCGTGTGGGCACGAGTGGCCTACCTGTGCGGGGTACCTTGTACCTCCCATGGATGATTGGAAGGTGGCGTTGCAGTTTACTCATAGAAACCTCGCTTACATCACGTGGTTGATGTTTCTGGCCTATCTCCTTCGCTTCAGGGATAAGCTGGCTCTCTTTGCCTTCCTTCTCATAAACGTCCAGTTTGTCTTTGCTGTATCTATGGTACTTTCGGGCTTCTTTCTTCCTTTGGTTTTTCTTGATACCGCCAGCGGATTTTTTCTCTTCGCCTTTTTAACTTATCATGTGCGTGTGAGGTTGTAAGATGGTGGTGAAGAGCTTCGGTAAAGTGGCCGAATACAGTCATGTGGTGAGAGACTGTTTGGTGCTCACCAAGCCCGGCATAGTTCTCCTGGTTCTCATAACGACCCTCACGGGAATGTACATAGCTAAGAGAGGTTTTCCGGAGCCCTCTCTGGTTTTATGGACCCTTGTGGGGACAGGACTTGCTTCTGCAGGATCTGCCTCCCTTAACCAGTTTCTGGACAGAGATATAGATGCTCGCATGAGCCGTACCAGTCATAGACCGCTACCTTCCGGTAGCCTTCCACCGCTGGTGGCCCTCATCATGGGTGTTCTACTTTTGATAGCATCCCTCACCGTCATGGTACTGGCCGTAAACCTATTGGCAGCCTTCTTGACGGGGTTGGCTTCCTTATTCTACGTAGTGGTTTACACTCTTCTCTTTAAGAGGCGTAGCCCGTGGGCCGTGGAGATAGGAGGTGTTTCAGGTGCTATGCCTCCCGTTATAGGATACGCGGCCGTCAAGGGAACTCTTACCCCGGAAGCTGCCATACTCTTTGCCATAATGTTCTTCTGGCAACCTCCCCACTCGTGGGTCTTGGCTATAAAGTATCTGGAAGATTACAGAAAGGCTGGTATTCCTGTGTTGCCCGTCGTCAAGGGTGTGGAGTACACCAAGATACGGACCCTTCTTTATACGTCCGCTCTACTGCCCCTTAGTCTACTTCCCTACTTTTATGGAATGGCTGGTAAAGTTTACCTTTTGGGTGCCTTTGTCCTCAGTGCCCTGTACATAATCCTCACCCTGAGGTTCGTTTTCTCTCGCAGAGAGAACGGCATGTTTCTCTTCACTTACTCCATATTCTACATAGCACTTCTCTTCTCTCTTATGGTGTTCAACATGGAGAGGTGATCATGGAAAGATGGTGGTTTTACCTGGCTGTTCTCTCTCTAGGTGTAGGGGGATTTTTTGCCTTTCTGGTAGCCATGGCTAGAACTCCCGGAGTGGAACATCTCTTCCCACCCGGGTACTTCTACCATGCTCTCACGGGACATGTGGACCTGGCTATAGTGGTTTTCCTGCTTTCCTTCACCATGCTTCTGTGGAACCAATACTACCCAAAGGAAGAGAAGGTGACTTTCCCTTTAGCCAGTCTTGGTGCTGTTCTCATAGGTATGTCCTCCTTACTGGGGCTTGGACTTCCTGTGTCCAACAACTACCTTCCCACACTGGTTCATCCTCTCTTCTTTACAGGAGCCGGTCTCTTCTTTACCGCCTTTTGGTTATCAGCTTTTCTCAGACTAAAGGAGGCGATAGCTGACTTTCGTAGTGATGATCCCAAGAGGTCATCCCTATCTACCTCTGTAATTCTCTCCCTCCTGATGTTGGTGGCCTTTGTGTTCTCCTCCCTTCGCGCAGGTGATCCTGCAGAAGTTTATAGGTTTTACGAAAGGCTTTACTGGGCACCGGGTCACATACATCAGTTTATCAACGGCTCTGTTCTCATACATACTTGGTACAGATTACTGTATCTAACTGGAAAAGGGGTAAGATCCTCTCGTCTGTGGATGAGTTTTGTACCCTTTCTCTTGTTTGGTGTACTTCTGACATCTGTACCGTTAGTGTTCAGCGATCCCATATCCCGTGATGCCATCGTTTTTACCGAGATATCCTACGCAGTGGGACTAGGCATTCCCATATTCTTCCACATGTTTTACGTGGTGAGAAACCTAAGACCCCTTTCCTTCACTCATCTTTACCCTACCGCCCTCTTCATCTCCCTCCTCCTTTACTTTTTAGGAGTGATCATAGCTTACGGGGGTATAAAGGCGGATCTGCGTGTCCCAGCTCATTACCACGGTGCTGTTACATCTCTTACACTGGCTCTTATGACCTTATCCTACCACCTTATGCAGGAGTGGGGAATACTGAGAAGGATAAGCAGGTCCTTCTCATTAACACAGGTGTATCTCTACGGAGTGGGTATGGTTCTCTTTATACTGGGGTTATACTTAGCCGGTTTGAAAGGTGCACCTCGTAAAACCTACGGTACTGCCTACACACAGGATCCCTTCGTGCTGGGTGCTCTCCTTCTTATGGGACTAGGTACGCTCCTTGCGGTGATAGGGGGTGTTATGTTCGTTCTGTATGTGTTAAAATCCACTCTCTCTCATGCCCGTTTTTCTTATAACCAACGATGACGGCTACTTTTCTCCCGGTATACAGGCTCTGAGGGAAGAGCTGAAGAAGCTGGGCAGAGTGGTTACAGTGGCCCCCGACAGGAATCTCAGTGGTGTTGGTCATTCTCTTACCTTTAACATGCCCTTACGGATAAGGAGGGTAGATGAAGATTTCTGGACCGTCATAGGAGGGACACCCGCCGACTGCGTTCACCTCGGTTATTACGTGATCCTGGAAGGTAAGAAACCGGACCTCGTATGCTCTGGCATAAACGAAGGTCCCAACCTGGGGGAGGATATAACCTACTCAGGTACAGTTTCTGGTGCTATGGAAGGGAGGATACTGGGTATACCTTCGGTAGCTTTCTCCGCCTTTGGTAGGGATGAGGTTGATTTCAGGAGCGTGGCTCAGGTGTGTAAAGAAGTGGTCCTAAAGGTACTCCAGTATGGTATGCCGGAGGACACTTACCTTAACGTCAACATACCTAACCTACCTCCCGATGAGATCAGAGGGTTTATGTTCACTCGTCAGGGAAAGAGGGCTTACAAAGAGAAAGTGTTACGCCTTTTAGATCCACAGCGCAGACCCCTTTACTGGATAACCGCCGAAGAGTTCGGCTGGGAACTGGAGGAAGGAACCGATTACTGGGCCGTCTATCACGGTTACGTTTCCATAACACCCCTCCAGCTGGATCTTACCAACCACAGAGCCCTCAGGAGCCTCCAAGAAAGGTGGAGAGTTTAAATTAGTTATCTATGCTTTACAGAGAACTTAACGACGAAAGTAGAAAAGAGCTGAGAGATTACTTTGAGGATAGGGACTATATGGTGATAGCGGTGCCCCGCCACGAACCTATAAGGATGTATGTGGTGCGTGCCAACCGTACAGTGGAAACGGCACGGCGCGTGCATAATCTGGCGCCACCGGAAGCTCTCCTACTGGGAGAAGCTCTCCTGGCTGCCTTGCTTCTGTCGTCCCTGGTAAAACACGCCACCCATCAAAAGGTTCTTTTTAAGCTGAACCTAGAAGAAGGCAGTGTGGTAGCTGAGGCTGACGGTAAAGGCAGAGTGAGGGGCTTTATAGAAGGCCAAGTAACGGGATACTGGAAAGGGGATCTTACCGTTATAAAGGAACTGAGGCTAGGCGTTCCTTACACCAGCATAGTGCCTGTTGTAGGAAACTCGGTGAAGGACACTCTCCAGTACTACTTCCACCAGTCTGAGCAGATCAAAACTGTGGTGGATATGGCGGTAAAACTGGATGATGAAGGAAGAGTACGCTTTGCCGGTGCTTACATGGTCCAGATGATGGGAGGTACCTCACCTAAAGCAGAGGAACTTATGGAGAAAAGACTTAAAGAGCTCCCTCCCTTAGAGAAGTTCCTGGAGGAAGGTAAAAGACCTGAAGACATAGCCACGGAAGTTCTCGGAGACATGGAGCCCCGTTTGGTAGGCCTCAAGGAAGTGGAGTACTACTGTCCTTGCACTGAGGATATAGCCAAGGCAAGTCTCCTGCTGTTGTCGGAGGAGGAGTTAAACGAAGTACTCCAGCAAGGTCCTGCGGAGGTGGTTTGTAAGTTCTGTGGCAGAATTTACCGCTTTACCAGAGAGGAGCTTATGCTATAATAACTTCTTCAGACCGCACCTTTCCCATCTGGGTTGCCCCAAAAGGGGTGACGGGAAAGGGAGGCAAAACCCAGAAGGAGGTAGGTATGGCTGTAGTATCTATGAGGGAACTGCTGGAGGCAGGTGTCCACTTTGGTCACACCAAAAGCCGTTGGAACCCAAAGATGGCACCCTTTCTATACGGGGTGCGCCACGACATACACATTATAGACCTCAACAAAACCCTTGTCTACCTAGAGCAAGCCTATCACTTTGTAGCGGATAGTGTGGCACGAGGTGCGGAAGTACTGTTTGTAGGTACCAAAAAGCAGGCCAAGGACGTGATTAAGGAAGAGGCAGAGCGAGCGGGAGTACACTACATCAACGAAAGATGGGTAGGCGGACTACTCACCAACTTTCGTACCGTTCGCAAAAGCATTCTCAAGTTGAAGACCTTAGAGAGGATGGAGGCAGAGGGTGTGTTTGATGTCCTGCCTAAGAAGGAAGTGCGGGCTCTCAAGAGAAAGATGGAGAGACTGCGTAAGCTCTATGGTGGTATAGTCAACATGACGAGACTACCTGACATAATCTGGGTGGTGGATACAGTGAGAGAGCACATAGCGGTTCAAGAAGCCAGGAAGCTGGGTATAACGGTGGTGGCCATACTGGACTCTAACTGTGATCCAGATTTAGTAGACTACCCTGTTCCCGGTAACGACGACGCCATAAAGTCCATAAAACTGCTGACTTCTAAGATAGCGGATGCCATCATAGAAGGTAAGACGAGAAGGGAGTCTCTTGGAGAGGAAGCAGCCACCATGGAGGTGGTCAGAAAAAGGGTCATCACAGTGGAAGAAGAAGAAAGAGCCCTCTTCGAAAAAGCTATGGAGATGTCCGAAAAGTACGAGTACATCGACAAGGGAGCGGAGGAAGATATGGATTAATGTCAAGAGGGTGTCCAAATGGCGCCTGCCGGGTCTCTGGACACCCATAAAGGGCGCGTTACAAGTAGCCCGGCCCCGAGCAAGAGTGTGAGCTCGGGTACTGTGGTGAAACATGATCACATCGGATCTTGTTAAAAAGTTGAGGGAGATGACAGGTGCCGGTATGCTGGACTGTAAAAAGGCCTTAGAGGAGGCGGGAGGAGATCTGGAGAAGGCCAAAGAGATACTGAGAATAAAGGGACTGGCCAAAGCCGAAAAGAAAGCTGGTAGAGAAACTAAAGAAGGAGTTATATACGCTTACGTCTCGGAAGACAGAAAGAGAGGTGTGCTTTTGGAACTAAACTGTGAGACGGACTTTGTGGCTAAGAACGAGGAGTTCTCCCGGCTGGCGCTCCAGTTGGCAAAGCACATAGCCAATGTAGATGAGAACTCTGACCGCCAAGGCACAGGTGAGGATATAGCTTCCCAACCCTTCTACCAAGATCCTTCCATCAAAGTGGACGAACTGATAAAGTCCGCCATAGCCAAGATAGGTGAAAACATTCGGCTCAGCAGATGGACCCGTTACGATGCCAAAGGTTACGTGCACGCTTACGTGCACGGCATAGGAAGAGTGGGTGTTCTCCTGGAGTTTGAAGCTCCTACCTTGGAGGAGAAAGTTCTCAGAACAGTGCAGGACATAGCTATGCAGATAGCCGCTATGAAGGCAGAGTACGTAAAGGTTGAGGACATACCGGCTGACGTACTGGAAAGAGAAAGAAGGATACTGGCTGAACAAACGAGACAGGAAGGAAAACCGGAAAACCTCATAGACAGGATAGTGGAAGGTAAGCTCAAGAGGTTTTATCAGGAAAAGGTCCTATTAGAACAAGCTTTCATAAAAGACGAGAAAAAAACGGTGAAGCAGTATCTGGAGGAAGTAGGTAATGTCCATATAGTGAGGTTTGTAAGGTACGAGCTAGGTGGACTGTAATGTACACTCGGGTGCTTGTCAAACTTTCTGGAGAAGCTTTTGCAGGTAAACAGGGTTTCGGTATAGATTCAGAATTTTTGGCTTACATAAGTGAGGAGATAAAGTCCCTTGTCACTGCGGGTGTTCAAACAGCGGTGGTCATAGGAGGAGGCAACATATTCAGGGGTCTTGAAGGCACCAGTATGGGTATAGATAGAGCCACGGGAGATTACATGGGTATGCTGGCCACCGTTATAAACGCCTTAGCCCTCCAGTCGGCTCTGGAGAGGTTGGCCCAGATACCCACACGAGTCTTGTCAGCTATAGAGATGAGGCAGGTGGCAGAACCTTACATAAGGAGACGTGCCATAAGGCATCTGGAAAAGGGGAGAGTAGTGATCTTTGCAGCGGGTACAGGAAACCCCTATTTCTCCACAGACACAGCTGCAGCCCTTCGGGCTGCGGAGATAGAAGCCCAGCTTCTTATAAAAGCCACTAAGGTGGATGGCATATACACCGGCGATCCCCAGAAGGATCCCAACGTGGAGTTCATAGAGGAGATCACCTACAAGGAAGTGATAAACAGGAACCTACGGGTTATGGACCACACCGCTCTCACCCTCTGTATGGAGAACAAGATCCCTATAATGGTTCTCAACATCCACAAACCGGGCAATCTTCTCAAAGCGGTCAGTGGTCAGAGGGTGGGAAGTCTGGTAAGAGAGTAAAATATACAGGAGGGTGAAGGCATGCTGGAGGATATTTTCAAAAGTGCGGAAGAAGACATGAAAAAAGCGGTAAATCACTTCAAAAACGAGATAGCAGGACTGAGGACAGGAAGAGCCAGCACCGCCCTCGTAGAGGAGTTGAAAGTGGATTACTATGGTTCTAAGGTACCTATAAAGCAGCTAGGTAGTATAACAATCCCCGAACCCAACCAGATCCTCATACAGGTTTGGGACTCTAACGCGGTGTCCGCCATAGAGAAGGCCATAATGGAGAACCTACAGCTCACACCTCAGAAACAAGGCAACACCCTTCGCATCACCCTACCACCCCCAACAGAGGAGAGACGGAGGGAGATGGTAAGACTTCTCCACAAGATGGCAGAAGAGGCAAGGGTTGCCGTAAGGAACGCACGGAGAGATGCTAAAGAGATGATCGAAGATATGGAGGGTATATCGGAAGATGAGATAAAGAGGGCTCTGGAAAGGCTCCAGAAGCTCACCGACAAGTACATAGATGAGATCAACAAACTGACGGAGGCTAAAGAGACGGAAATTCTAGGAAAGATCTGATGCTCTCCCTTCTTCTCACCATAAGTCTCCTCATAGGTGATGCCCGCGTCATATACATTCCTGAGGAACATACCAGCAAAGAAGATCACGCTTTCCAGCTGGAGGTTATAAGGAAAATATGGGAGTCCGGAGAGAAGCTGGTTATCGCCATGGAGATGTTTCAGCAACCTTTTCAAACCTTTCTGGATCAATACATCTCCTGCGACATTTCTGAAGAGGAGATGCTCCAAAAGACCCAGTACAGAAAAAGATGGGGCTATGATCCTTCCTTCTATGCTCCCATCTGGCGGTATGCCAAAGAAAAGGGTATAAAGATTTACGCCATCAACATACCCACAGAGCTGGTAAAAAAAGTAAGGGAAGAAGGCTTAGAGAAAGTGAGGGATCCAGCTCTGCCCTATCCACCCATGGAGCCCACACAGCAGGAGAAAGATCTTCTATTAGGAGTACTCAAAGAGCATCCTAAGGTGGATGTCCATAGCTTTCTGGATGTACAGACGGCATGGGATTCTGGTATGGCCTTGGCCATAGCCCGTATTCTGGAAAAGGAGAAAGACTCAAGGGTGGTGGTTCTGGTGGGTGGTATGCATGCGCCTTCTTTAGAGGAAGGTGTTCCCAGAAGGGTGGCTCTTCTTGTGCCGGGTGTAAAGCAGAAGATACTGAGGAGAGAAAACTATCAGCGTCTGTTTTCTATGGATCTTTCCAAGGACAGATCGTCTGCCAACTCTATGAGGGATCCAAACTGCAGACCGTGAGATATACGGCTAACTTTGACAGAAGGAAAGCGTTTTTTATGAGGGAAAGAATGAAGTCTCACAGGTTTACATCCATCTTTGAGAGCCTGTAGTGCAGGGTCCTGAAGTTGGGAGCTTTAGGCATCGGGGGTCTATCAAAAGCTTTACTCTTTTGACAAGCTGGTCATTTTACCTTATAATAGTGGTCGGTTATTGTACCTTTTTTATAATATCAGTGTGGAAGAAGGAAGGAAATAATGAGGTTTAATGCTTTTAAAATTTTTACACTCTTCTTATTTTTAGTAACATCAGGTACATTAGCAGAACAATTTATTATTGAAGAAAAAATTTTTATCCAAACAAATAATTCACCTAAGAAATCTTATACAAAAAGACAAAAAGTTAATTCTAATATTTCCAATCATCAATCAATTACTTATACATCTAAGCAGTTAGGTATTTCTTCTGAAGGTCTTAATTCCAATATTTCTAGTTATCAATCAATTACTTATACATTTAAACAGTTTGGTATTTTATCTGAAGATTTAGTACTTAAAGAAGTTTATCCATCGTGGAGTTTTTATATTCCTGTCTATCCAGGTTATAAAGGAGGTAAAATAAATCTATTGTTAGAAGCTTGGGGATTAGGAAAAGATTCTTATGTAAGAATATATGTAGATGATATTCCGTATGTTTCTTTTAAAGGAAATGAGCTTCCACCAGCAGTAACTATAAATCTTCCAGCTTATCAAAATAAAGATTTCATCAAAATAACTATTGGAGGATTTTTGGGCTACTCAGATAATATATGTAAAGATATAATTGAAGGTCAATCTTATTTGATAGTTAAAAAAGACAGTCAGATTACTATAAATTATAAAGATATTGGAGATATTTACAGTGTTTTTAAGAGTTATGAACCCTTTTATTCTATTTTACCTTCAGGAAATTTAGATTTTTATTCTTTAGCTTTTTATCTTTCTAAACAGAATCCTTTTGCCAGTGTAAAATTTAATGATCCTTCTTCAAAATATAAAATAACTTATGATAGTAATACAGAAGGTATCCAAAGAGAGGGAAATATTCTAAAAATTTCTCCCAAAGGATTAGATGGAATAAAAGAATCATTAACTGATTTCCTTGCTATAGGAACAAAAGTAGATATAGGAAACCTAATTAAGAAAAAGAAAAAAATTGATAAACAAAATCTACTTACTTTTGCAGATCTTGGTTATACTACTTCTACTTCCAAAGGATTAATCAATATATCCCAATACTTTACGATTAACACTTCACAGTTTAGAGGAATTCCTAAAGATTTAAGATTAAAACTACACATAGCCCACACTCCTGTTCCTGTAATAAAATCACACGAAGCAAATCTAAGGATATATCTTAATGATAAGCTAATACAAGCTTATCCTTTAGATGGATATGGCGATAAAACTTTTGATCTTGCTATTCCTTTATCAGTATTACAATATGGACCAAATACACTTAAAGTAACTTTTAGCAGAAATATTACCCCTGGCGAATGTTCTGGAACAATTGTTGAAGGTGAATTGACAGTTTTTGATGACTCTTATTTTTACTGGAATTCTGTAGAGAAAACACCTTACAACATTTCAGATTTTATAAAATCTCTTCACGGAAAAGTGCTTTTTGTAGTGAAAGACCAAAGTTTTATACCATATCTAATAAATTTTCTTTCAGAGCTTGGAAAGAGAAATACTTTTATAGATAGAGTAGATATAAGTGCAAACATTGACAACAATGCGAAAAACTACGATTTCATAATACTTTTTGGCCTAGATTCAAATATAAACCTACCTGTAGAATCTGACAAGGGAGAATTTATTGTAAAAAACCCCCTAACAGATGTCTCTCTTTTTAGTTCTAAATATTACAAAAATTTTGTTTTATTACAGGTAGGAAAATACGATAAAGTTCCAGTTCTTGCAATACAATGTTGGAGACAGGAGTGTGATTCTATATTTTATAATATGAATTTTGAAAACCTTTATAGGCTTTTTGGAAATGTAGGAATATTTACTCAAGATTATTTTATATCTTACCAAGTAGGTAAAAAATTAAGCATTACCTATACAGTGGATAAAGGAATAGCCTATTATTGGAATAAGTATAAACTTATTGTTATTATAGCAATAGGATTAATATCTATTCTCTTTTTAGGATATGTTTATAAAAAGCTGACAAGGAGGGTAGTACAATGAAAAAATTTTTATTAATCATAATATTCTTTGCAATATTTTATCCTATAAAGCGGATTTATGCTGGAGCATTTGGCAGAGAAGAAGGAGAATTGTTTATTAGCTTAACACCAAGATTTTACAAAGCAGACAAATTTTTTGATAAAAATGGCAATAGAAAACCTATAGGATGCAGTTTTAAAAAGGAAGAAATTGAACTTTATGCTGAGTATGGTATTTCCTCCAAAGATACTCTCATCTTTAAAGTTCCTTACCAATGGTTATCTTGTGGAGATGCAAAAACATCTGGTTTTTCTGATATAGAAGCAGGTATTATAAGAAAGCTCGTCAAAAATAATTCATACGTATTATCAGCTTACGGTGTTGCTATTTTACCAACTGGTTATTCTATTCATGACAATCCAAGGCTTGGATATGGAAGGATTGGGCTGGAGGGTGGTATTTTATATGGGAGAGGCTTTGGAAAAGGTTTTATAGATACAGGAATAGGATATAGATATTACTTTGGCTATCCCTCTGATCAAATTAGAGGTTACTTAATGGGTGGTTATAGTATTACTAAAAATTTTCAGCTTTTAGGCATTATTGATGCACAAATAGGATTGGGTAATGGTAAAAGAAAAAATTTAGGTTATAATATAACTTTAGAGCCTGATTATAAATTAATTCAAATTTACATTGGTCCAAGAATTTTGTTAAATAATAATATTTCAATAAATTTTGGATTACACAAAGTTATTTTTGGGAGGAATACTGGTGATGGGGCAGGAGCCTATGGGAGCCTATGGATCAAATTTTAAGAAGATAGGTCAAATATTAATAGAAAAAGGACTTATAACACAACAGCAATTAGAAGAAGCTTTGCAATATCAAAGGAAGTATGGAGGAAGATTAGGATGGATATTGGCATCTTTAGGTTATATAAAAAGGTTAGATTTATATAAAGTTTTATCAGAACAATTGAATCTCGAGCTTAATTTTTATCCAAATGTTACAAAATTTATAGATTTAAACTTTTTAAAAAAGTTTGATCCATATATTTTAGCAAGATATGAATGCATACCAGCTAAAGAAGAAGGAGAAAATGTTTTGGTTTATACGTCATACCCGGATTCAGAAAAACTCAGAGAATTTAGCGAAAAGTATTTAAAAAAATAAAAATATTACATTGAAGCTTATAACAGATTTAGACTTGATAAAAACATTAGAATGGGCTTTTAAAGAAAAGTATATTGATAGAGCTGTACATGGTCTTTTTTATGTCACTCCAGAATTGAGTGCTTCTTTGGTATTCTCTAAAACGCAAGTATTAATAATGGCTATTTTAATTTTCTTAGCTTTGTTATGGTTATATTTCGACCCTATATCTTTAGCAATTTTTTCTTTAAGTATTGTTCAATTTTTTTATCTTATTTCCTTGTTATTCAAGTTTATAGTAAGTTTAGCTGGTGCAACAACTGAAATGACGCAATTTATTACAGATGAAGAAGTAAAAAATTTAGAAGAAGAAAATCTTCCTGTTTATACGATTTTGGTTCCAGTTTATAAAGAGCCAGAAGTTATAGGAATTTTGATAAACAGTCTAAAGAAAATGGACTACCCTCAAAATAAGTTAGATATAATACTTCTTTTAGAAGAAGATGATAAAGAAACATTAGAAGCAGCTAAAGCACATCAACCTCCAGCTAATTGGCGTTTTATTATAGTACCCACAAGTCAACCTAAAACAAAGCCAAAGGCATGTAATTATGGTCTTTTCTTTGCTCGTGGGAAATATCTGACTATCTATGATGCAGAAGATATTCCTGAACCAGATCAGTTAAAAAAGGCAGTAATAGCATTTAAAAAAGGAGGGGACAAGTATATTTGTTTTCAAGCACAACTAAATTATTTCAACAAAGATGAAAATTTCCTAACAAAAATGTTTACGCTAGAATACTCTTACTGGTTTGACTATCTCTTGCCTGGTCTTTTTAAACTCGGCTTACCTATCCCATTAGGTGGAACGAGTAACCATTTTGATGTTGAAAAACTTAAAGAAATAGGTGCATGGGATTCATTTAATACAACGGAAGATGCAGACCTTGGAGTTAGAGCTTTTAGTAAAGGTTATAAGGTTGGAGTGATAAACTCTACTACATACGAAGAAGCCAATGCTCGCTATAGAAACTGGATAAGACAGCGTTCCAGATGGATAAAAGGCTATATGCAAACTTGGTTAGTTCATTCACGTAATTTGGGTAAATTATATAAAGCTGTGGGGCTTAAAGGTTTTATAGGTTTTAACCTTCTTATAGGTGGTACAGTCTTTACATTTCTTGTTAATCCTATTATGTGGTTTATCTTTATCGTATGGTTAATAACTCAAACTCAAATCTTACAACCAATTTTCCCTCCTGTTGTGCTATACATTTCATTGTTTAATTTGCTATTTGGTAATTTTATAGGAATATATCTCAATATGATAGCTGTTTTTAGAAGAAGATACTACGAATTATTACCCTACGCGTTTCTAAATCCTGTTTACTGGGTACTGCACTCTATAGCATCTTATAAAGCTTTGTATGAACTTTTTGTTAAACCTTTTTACTGGCAAAAAACACAACACGGTATTACAAAATATAAACCTCCTATTATAAGCCATGCTAGCTAAAAAGAGTTTTTGGTATTTTACAGTATTTCTTACATTTTTTGCTTTGTATTATATAATTCTTTCAGTTTTTATTGAAGAAAAAAATTATATTCATCTTAATTTACTGTTTTTCGCAGAAAAAGCAAAATTAGCTACAGAGGGAATGCCTCCAAGGTTAGAAAACATTGGTTTTGTATATCCTCCATTAGTATTTCTATTTTTTCTTATTTTTAAAAATATACCTACAGCTGTAGCTTTTCTTTCTGCATCTATTAACACTATCTTTTTATTTACGGTTCAAAGAAAATTTAGTCTTTATTTAAGTATACTCTTTTTACTTTCCTTTTTATATCTGTTTCTCTCTACACAAATGCCTTCTCTTTTACTTTTTTATATGTTTTTGATATGGACCGTTATTTTTATTATAAGATTTATAGAAGAAAGATTATCTTTATATCTTTTTCTTGCAGGTCTTTTATATGGATTTTCCTTTTTTGTGGATTTTAGAACTGTTTTTCTAATACCTTTCTGGATATTACTTTTTGTTTTCTTGATAAGGACTGAAAATTGGAAAGAAAAAATAGCTATTATGACCGTATTCAATACACCAATTTTCTTCTTTTCCCTTTCATGGATGTATCTAAATTGGGTGTTTGTGGGTGATCCATTAAACTTTATTCACTCTAAGTATTCATATTTTAAGTCTTTTCCATCATCTTCAATATTAAAAATCTCTTTTCCTCTAATTATCTTTTATTTCCTTCCTTTTATATTTCCCTACGTTTTTGGTTTCTTTTATTTAAAGAACAAAACCTATAAATTTTTATATCTTCTTCCTGCATACACTTTTTTCATATTCCTCAAATTAAAGATGATAGAAGGGTTTTTTGTAAATGCTGTTCTTTTTAGTATTTTCTTCATGCTTTTCTATTCAGAAGCTAAAAAGTTAAAATTTGTTTTTCTTATTACCATTATTTTCAGTTTTGTACTAATTCCATTTTCTCCAGATTATAATGAAAGGACTTTTGCACGGGCAATACTTGGTATGAAAATAGAAGAAAATTTAGTGGAATATAAAAAAGTAGCAGATTTTATAAATACTCGTTCAGATGGACATATACTTATGGATGATTCTTGGGGATTTCCAATAGTGTATTTTTCTAAAGATACTAAACGTTTTATTCTACCTTATATGTATGAATTCTATTCCGCTATTACTTCGCCGCAACTATTTGCTGAATGGATAATAGTAAATATAGCTTCAGAATCAGACAGAGTATTAAATAGCTTACCAGAATTAAAGTCTGAAAAATCAATTTATTATTATCCAGTTTATAAAGATGAAGAAATTAAGATATACATGAGGTTAAAATAATGAGTAGGAGGTGCTGACATGAATAGGAGGGAGTTTATAATAGCTCTTGGTTCTCTTGTTCTTAGTAGTTGTGGAGGTTCTAGTAGCAATTCATCTGGCAGTATTTCTTTTAATAGTATACCTTTTGGCTTAGGTGAAGATCCAGCAAAACTTATTGATGCACAAGATCCAGATGGTAGAAGAGTTTTTGATTTATTAAGACCAGATTTTGTACAAGCCTGGCTAAATGGGGCTGTTGATACAAACGGAAATGTTTACTCTCCGAGTATGAGTTATTTCGAACAGTGGTATAACCAAGGAAAATTTAAAACATGGTCTTCTTTGAATCTTGGATTTATGATAATTTCATGGGAAAACTATGATGGACAAAATCCTGCTCTTGGAGGTCCTACTTACGGAAATTATCATATTTCTCGGCAGTTTTTGGAAGATGTAGAAAAACTTTGTATATGGCTAAAAGATTATAAATCGCAGTTGTATTTTGTTCTTGCTGCTGAACAATCTACATACACTGCTTGCAGATATGATAGAACTTGTAGCAATCCCTTAGCTTATTCAGATGTAATCAACAATACTACAGAAGAATATTTTTCTCGTTTAAGAGATAACCTGTTAAGTGCTATAGATATAATTCAAAGTTATCATCCTTCTGCTTATGTAGGTACATGTTTTGGTGGTTGGTTAGTAGAGTTTGAAAGAGGACAGAGTTTTATAAATTATTTTAAACCAGTAATAGAAAAAAGCAATGCTATATTTTTCCAGAGTATGATGGATAAGAAATCTGAAGAAAATAATGGTTATGGAAATCCTCAAAGAATACTTGCGAATCTTAACTACTTTAGTAGATTTGGTAAACCCGTAGGATTAGCTTTTTATATGCCACATAATAAAAGAGCTGATGTGATAGCTGATGATATGATTCAAATGAGTCAACAGGATTACATAAAAACACTGAAAAAGTATAGACTGCTAACTTTTGGTTTTATGGAATATGGAGTTTTAAAAGATAACCTTTTTGATTGTTTATATAAAACTTCTCACTTTAGAAAATTACTTAGATGACACTTCTAGAGTTTAAGATAGCATAAAGTTTCCTGCTTAAAATAAGAGGAGAGAAACCTATCAGCGTCTGTTCTCTATGGATCTTTCCAAGGACAGATCGTCTGCCAACTCTATGAGGGATCCAAACTGCAGACCGTGAGATATACGGCTAACTTTGACAGAAGGAAAGCGTTTTTTTATGAGGGAAAGAATATAGTTGGCCGTTGCTTCTCCCTCCACGTTGGGGTTTGTGGCCAGTATAACCTCCTTCACACCGTAGTTTTCTATTCTCCTAAGAAGGCCTTCTATGTTGAGGTCCTCTGCGGAGATACCCTCCAAGGGTGCTATCCTCCCTCCCAAAACGTGATACACACCTGTGTATCTCTCCAGACGCTCTATAGCGTAAGCGTCCTGAGATTCCTCTACCACACACAAAAAGCGCTTATTTCTCTTAGTATCGCTACATATCCTACACGGATCCGTATCGGATACAAGACCACACTCGCTGCATTTTCTGGCAGATCGAGAGAGTTCAAAAAGAGTCTTTAGGATCTCATCACGCTCCTCTGGGCTCAGTTTTAGAAAGTTGTACACAAAACGAGAGGCACTCCTCTCGCCGTAGGTGGGTATATAAGTTAGCACCTCCAACGCCCTTTTTAAAACCGGCGGTATGTATTCCTGATAAGCCATGGTTGTATTATAGCCATATATTCTTTCTTATGCGTATAGCAGTGGGAATGAGTGGTGGTGTAGACAGTAGCGTGACCGCCCTTTTACTGAAGGAGGAGGGTCACGAAGTTATAGGTGTAACACTGCGCTTTTACAAAGCTGTCTGTAATACAGAGGATCTGCGTGTGTGTTGTTCCCCCCAAGATGTTAAAGACGCTGTTTTAGTTTCCCAGAGGTTAGGTATACCTCACATAACCCTCGACTGGGAAAAGATCTTTTACGAAAGAGTTATCAAGTACTTCGTAGAAGGGTACAAGGAAGGTATCACACCCAATCCCTGTGCCGTGTGTAACAGAGAGGTGAAGACGGGTTTTCTGGCTCGTTACCTGCGTAATGTAGCCCTCATAGACAGATTGGCGACAGGCCATTACGTGAGAAAGATCCAGTACATGGGCTACTCTCTCCTTGCTAGGGGTAAGGACACTACCAGAGACCAATCTTACTTTATGGCTCTTGTAAGGGGAGAAGATATACCATTACTGGAGTTTCCCCTCGGTGATAAGACAAAGGAGGAGGTGAGAAAGATAGCGGAGGAGAAGGGACTTCCCACGGCACGCAAGAGGGATTCCCAAGAGGTATGTTTTCTCATGGGGAGGTCACCTGGAGAGTACATGAAGGATATACTGGGGGAGAGAGAGGGACCTATCGTTTACAAGGGTAAAGTGGTAGGTAAGCATAGGGGTTACTACGCCTACACAGTGGGTCAGAGGAGAGGCCTCTCGGTAGCTTTGGGAAAACCTGTGTATGTGACAGGTATTGACCCCATCACCAACACAGTGTTTGTAGGAGACGAAGAGGAGCTTTACAAGGACTGGTTGTTACTGGAGGATATAAACTTTCATCTTCCCATGCATCTGTGGAGCAGACCTGCGGTACAGACACGATACAGGAGCAAAACGGTAGAGGTTAGAGACATAGAGAAGCTTCCTAACGGTTACAAAGTTTACCTCAAGGAACCTGTAAGGGCCATCACACCCGGGCAAGTTTGTGCCTTTTACGAGGGGGATGTACTGTTGGGAGGGGGAATAATTAGGATATAATTATATTCTAAAGGAGGTGAGAGAAATGACGATGGACAGAGTTCTGAGACTCACATCAGGAGGCGTTCTTTTGTTAGTTTTTCTGGTGGCCATACTACCCTCCGACATACATTGGTTCTGGAAGGCCTTTATTCTCTTTATGGCCATAAATCAGATTCAATCTGCCTTTACCAATTGGTGTCCTGTGATGGTTCTTTACAGGAAGATGGGTATAAAGGAGTGTGAGTGCTAACGTATTTCTGCACGGATGGGGTTTCAGCTCCAAGGTGTTTCGTCATTTTGAAGGTATTAAGATAGACCTCCCTTATCACGGGAGGTCCTCCCTTCGGTACACCTCTTTAGATAAGTTGGTGGAAGAAATCGCCCTTAGAGTGCCTCCCCACAGCCTTTTGGTAGGTTGGTCCTTGGGGGGTAGTGTGGCTCTTCTGCTGGCTCATCGCTTTCCCAAGAAAGTGAAGTCCCTCATACTCATAGGTACGACCGCTCATTTCAGAAGGTACTGGCCGGAGAAGAACTTAAGGGGTTTCTTGCTGAAAGTGAGACAGAAAAGGGACAGCTTTTTGTGGCACTTCAGAAGACTGGCTTACGGGAGGGAGTTCACCGATGCTCTGGACATAGATGGAGCGACGGAACTTCTCGAAGACTACATGAACCTAAATCTCTTTCCTCTACTACCCACCATTAGGAAACCTGTGATAATACTGCACGGAGTTCTGGACCAGGTAGTGCCCTTAAGGGCGGCTTTGGATCTTTACAGAAGATTACCGAAGGCTAAATTCTTATCTTTTGCAGGAGGACACTTTCCCCTTCATGAGGATACTATCCGTAAGGTTCTCAAGGGCGTGTCACAGTTATGACAGGTGGGCTATACCCCAGAGGGAGAGTGCTCAGATTCTCAGAAGTATAAGACCTCTGTACGGTAGAGTGTTGGACGCCGGCTGTGGCACAGGTATGGCCAGTCAAGGTGTAGCTGAAGCTGTGGGTGTAGATATATCTTCTGGGATGGCACGGCGCTACAGAGAAACAGGAAGAACAGCGGTGGTGGGTGATCTTCATCATCTGCCCTTTAAGGACAAAAGCTTTGACTTTGCCATCAGCAACTTCTCGTTACATTGGACAGATCTAACCAAAAGCATACCGGAGATACTGCGAGTTGTAAGAAAAGGGTTTCTCGGCGCTCTCCCCGTGGAGGGTAGTCTACCCCACACTGGTTTTCCTTTTCCACAGAAGGACGTCGTTCTGTATCATCTGGAAAAGTGGGGAGGAAAGATAGCGGTGTCTTTTATAAGGGAGATAGCCATACCCTTCAGAGGTATGGATCTGGTGCGCTTTCTGCATTACACGGGAAGCACGTATAACCCAGCTCGGGAACCTGGTAGGGTACTTTCCAGAAAAGCTTTGGCCGATCTTATAAGCAAAATTGACAGTACTTCCTTTGTGGTGTTATTCTTTTACTGTGAGGTGTGAGAAAGATGAGGAGGGTTAAGATGTTGGTTTTGGCACTGTCCTTCCTCTTTTCCCTGATTCTACTGGATGGGTGTAAGGCCCAAAAGGTGCAACAGCCACAGGTAACGCCTGCTGTGGTTCAGACACCTGTGTTGGAACAGTTCGAGAAAGAACTCACAAAGGTGGTGGAGAGCGTTTCCCCCTCTGTGGTCACTGTGCTTAGTAGGCAGGAAGTCAACATAAATCCCTTCGATGAAGATTTTCCCTTCCCCTTCCCCTTCCAGATACCACAGGAAAGAAGGTCCTTAGGTTCTGGTGTCATAATAGACTACAAAAATGGTAAGTTTTACATACTAACCAACAATCATGTGGTTCAGAACGCCCAAAAGATCAGAGTGAGGTTTGACCCTCACATGGAGAAGGACGCAAGACTGGTAGGAGGTGATCCTCGCACAGACGTAGCCGTTCTAGAGGTGGACGCAAAGGGTATAGATAACCCCGCCGCTCGTGTGGCCAAGCTGGGCAACTCCGATAACCTTAAGGTGGGTCAGTTGGTGATAGCCATAGGGAACCCTTACGGTTTGGAAAGGACCGTGACGGTAGGAGTGATATCCGCTTTACGCAGATCCATAGGACTTACCCAGTATGAGAGCTACATACAGACAGACGCTGCCATAAATCCAGGTAACTCAGGTGGACCTTTGGTTAACATAAAGGGCGAGGTGATAGGTATCAACACCGCCATAGTAGCGGAAGGGCAGGGTTTGGGTTTCGCCATTCCCATCAACTTGGCTAGATGGGTGGCAGACCAGCTCATAGAGAAAGGAAAAGTAGTTAGGGGATGGTTGGGTGTGGTGATACAAGATATAACACCTGAAATAGCGGAAACCATAGGTATAAAGGAAGGCGTTCTGATAGCTCAAGTCATGCCATCCAGCCCGGCTGCCAAGGCTGGTCTCAGACCTGGTGACGTAATAATAGCCATAAACGGAGAGAAGGTATCAGAAGTAAGGGATCTTCAGTTCAGGGTAATGAAAACAAAACCTGGTACTGAGGTTACATTACGCATAGTGAGGGACAAGAAGGAAACAGACGTGAAGGTGGTGGTAGGAGAGCTACCAGAAAGTCCCCCTTCAGCGGAGGCACCACAGCAAACAGAAAACTTAGGACTTTCCTTGAGGGACCTGACACCTACCGAACAGTCAAGACTTGGCGTCAAGGGTGTACTGGTGATGGGAGTGGTTCCGGGGAGTCCAGCCTACAGAAGCGGTGTAAGACCCGGCGATGTTATCATCTCTGTCAACAACCAACCGGTGGACAACTCTACTCAGTTCTGGCAAAGAATAGAGGAGATAAAACGTGCTGGTCGTGACAGAGCCCTTATCCTTATCAGGAGAGGTGGAAACAATCTGTTCTTAGTGTTATATTTGAGATAAGGGGAGATGATGTCCGACACAGAGCAGGAGATCCTAGCCCAGTACCTGAAGAAGGTTTCTAAAATACCCCTCCTGACGCCTGAAGAAGAGAAGGAATTGGCCAGAAGGGCGAAGGAGGGTGACACGGAGGCCTTGAGGAAACTGGTGGAGTCTAACCTCAGATTCGTCATAAGTATAGCCAAACAGTACCAGGGTTATGGCCTACCTCTATCGGAACTCATAGCGGCCGGTAACTACGGTCTTGTGGAGGCAGCAAAACGTTTTGACCCAGACAGAGGTGTTAAGTTTATATCTTACGCGGTATGGTGGATAAGGCAGGCTATCATGCAGGCCCTCTCCCAGCAATCGGGAGCTGTTCGTATACCCCTCAAACAGTCCCACGTTATCAACAGAATAGCCAGTATATACAGTAAACTCTACAAGGAGCAGGAGAAGGAACCTACAGCGGAAGAGGTCGCTTACGAGTACACTAAAGAAATACTACAGAAGGAGATGGAGAGGGAACTGGGCAGACCGCCCACAGAGGAGGAGATTGAAAGGCGCATCAAGAAGGAGGGGCTGAAAATAAGTCCTCAGGAGGTGGAGAAATGCCTCCAGATATGTAAAGCACCCCTCTCCCTGGATGCACCCATTGGAGAGGACGAGGACACTTTCTTTGTGGATCTTCTCAGTAAGCACGGTAGCGCAGATGTAGAGGAAAAGGTTCTCACCGAGTTCTTAGAAAAGGAGATAGAGGAGATGTTGGACAAACTTCCCGAGAAGGAAAGGAGGGTCATAGAGCTCAGGTTTGGACTGAGGGGGGAGGAACCGAGGACCCTCAGAGAGATAGGGGAGATCCTTAACATATCTAGGGAGAGAGTAAGGCAGCTAGAAACGCGTGCTCTCAGAAAGCTCCGTAACATGGCTATGAAAAAACATCTGAAGGACTTTCTGAGCTGATGATTCCGGGTATCTTGTTGGTAGATAAGCCTAAAGGTATCACTTCCATGAAAGTGGTGGAGGAGATAAAGAGGAAGTTTCGTTTCAAGAAAGCGGGTCACACAGGTACACTGGATCCCATAGCCACGGGGCTGTTGATAGTTTTGGTAGAAGAAGCCACACGTTATGCAGAGTTTTTTCAAAGGCAACCTAAAACTTACGAAACTGTGGCGGTCCTCGGACAGATAAGAGATACCTATGACGAGGAAGGGAAGGTTCTAGAGGAGCGAGAAGTAAAGCTGTCCTGTGAGGACGTAGAGAAGGCTCTGGAGAAGTTCAGAGGGCGTATTCTTCAGAAGCCTCCACTATACTCTGCCAAGAAGTTGGGCGGGATAAGAGCTCATCAGTACGCCAGGAGAGGTGTGGACATAGAACTGAAGGCGGTAGAGGTGGAGGTTTACAGGGCTCAGGTGTTGGAGTGCCATATACCTGTGATAAAACTTCTCTACACCGTGTCCTCTGGTACTTACGTGCGCAGCTTGGTACATGATCTAGGTATGGAGCTTGGGTGTGGTGCTTACGTGAAAGATCTCAGGAGAACAGCTGTAGGTAATTTTAGCGTTAGCATGGCTATCTCCTTTGAAAGGCTCATGTCCTTGGAAGACGTTATGGGTGTTCTTATACCTATATGGGATGCCCTCCAGTTTCTACCAGCAGTGTACCTCAGTGGTTCTCAGGCTCGTCCCATAAAGAACGGAAACGCTATCCATCTTAAAACTCACTTTAACGGCTACGTAAGGCTGTTTGAAGGTGAAGAGTTCCTGGGGGTAGGTCTCATAAAGGACGGGCTTTTAAAACCTTACCGTCTTATGCCCCTCAAGGTGGGTTAGATCTCCACCAAGAAGGTTACAGGTCCCCAGTTGAGGATAAAAACGTCCATGTCTGCTCCGAAAACTCCCGCTTTCACAGGAGCATGCTGTGAAAGTATCTGGGTAAAGTACTGAAACAGCTCCCTTGCTCTAGAGGGTTCTTCCGCATCTTCAAAACTAGGTCTTCTACCTCTCTTGGTGTTGGCATAGAGAGTAAACTGTGGCACCACCAAAATCTCCCCCTTCACATCTAAAACCGAAAGATTCATCTTTCCCCCATCGTCCTCAAATATCCTCATATGGAGGATCTTATGCGCCATCTTCTGAGCGATTTCCTCGGTATCCCCCTTTCCTATGCCCAAAAGTACGTTTAGTCCCATACCTATCCTCGCCACCTCCTTATCATTTACCACGACCCAAGAAGTTTTAACCCTTTGTATAAGAGCACGCATTGTGAAGATTCTATAATCAACTATTATTATAATTTCAAGAGAAAGGAGGAGAGGATGAAGATAAGAGGAGTTCTTTTGTCCTTGCTTTTGGTTTGCTTTTCTCAGGGACAGCAGGGGAATTTGAGGACCTTGGATGCCCTTAGTGAAGTGCAAAGGAGCATAGAGCAGGCTTTCAAGGAAGGCTCATCTACAAGAGACGCTTATCACTATGAGAAAGCCAGGGCTTACAGAGACATATCTGTCACGCTAGCTTCCGAAATGGACAGTGTGGGATCTAAGCTCTTTGCTCTAAAAAGTATGGAGGCTGTATCCAGAGCAAAGGAAGGTCAGTATAATCTGGATACATTGGAACCCATACGCCCCAAAGATCTACCTCCTTACATAAGGGTGGGTGACTTGGAAGATATAACCTCTGCTCTCTTTACCATAAGGGCTAACAAAGGTATCCAATGTACTCCAAAGGAGCTAGCCTACTCGGAAGCTTACTACGAAGCCCTTTCTTACCAGCTAAAAGGAGAGGTATCTCAACCCGCCATCACCATGCGTGTGTATCAAAATCTTGTGTCTTACTTAACAGAAGCAAAAAGGAAGTTGGAGGTGGCCAAGAGAGAGGGGCTCGAGTGCTATGTGGGTAAAAGGGAGGTGGTGAAGGAGGAAGAACCTCAGGAGAGCCCCATATCCACAGGTGAAAAAACTGTGGAGAGAGAGTACCTTATGGTTCCCGCGCGAGTACACTTTGAGTTTAACAGCTACACTATAAAGAAGGAGTACATACCCCTACTCCTGGAAGTGGCGAGAATTCTGAAAGAGAACCCTCAGATAAGGGTGAGGATAGAGGGATACACCGACAACATAGGTTCCAAAGAATACAACGAGAAGTTGGCTTTCAAGAGAGCCAAAGCGGTGGCTGACTTTCTCAAGAAACAGGGGGTACCTCAAGACAAGATAGAGATAGCAGGATTCGGTAAGGAAGGTTACATAGCACCAAATACCACTCCTATAGGTAGATTTACCAACAGGAGAGCTGACTTCATAGTGATAGAAGTACCTAAGGAGGAATAAGGTATAAGTTTTTCTTATAGGACTAAAAGCAAATCTTATCCATACTGATATAGATCACAACATAAAATATTTTGCAGTTGTTAAAATTCTTATAACTACAGGAGGTTGAAGCATGGCACAGCACGAGGTGCACCACGGGGCACACCATCTTGGAGCCCATGAGTACAGCTTCTGGCCTCTTCCCGTGGGTATGGCCGTTCTTTTACTGCCCATTACCTTCATAGCCTACTTTGTGTGGGCTAAGTCCATGCTAGCTCTCCTTTTAGGGGGTATGAGCTTAGCTCTGCTGGTGGTGGGTCTGTCAGGTTGGGCCTATGAGTTTTACACCAGGGGCCATGAAGAGGGTCTAGGATTCCCCGCTATGATGTTCTTCATAGTTTCGGAGATCGTCATCTTTGGGACCATGTTCGCCGCCTTCTACATGGCAAGGGTAGCTCATGCGTCTCAGTGGAAGAGTTGGGTGCCTCAGGAACTCAATCTCTACACACCTCTCATACTTACTTTGATACTATGGACCTCCAGCGGTACAGCAGCCTTAGCTGAGAAGTTTGCTCATGCTGAAAGAAGAGGATTATCTGCCTTATTCTTCCTCTTCACCATAGGTCTGGGTGCTCTGTTCGCTATCATTCATATTCAGGAGTGGACACATCTGTGGCACTCTGGTTTCACCCTCAGTTCAAACATGTACGGTACAGGTTTTTACGCCCTTACTGGTATTCACACATCCCACGTATTTGTAGGACTCATCATGATGGTGGTGGCCGTGTTCCTTCTCCTGACAGGGAAGATAACTCACCACAAAGGTCAAACTTACGTGAGGGCGACGGTCCTCTACTGGCACTTTGTGGACCTCATGTGGTTGTTGGTAGCCAGCAGTGCTTACCTCATAGGTAGCTTGGTATGAAGGTCATCCTTTTACTGACGCTACTTCTCGCTTATGCCATGGCTTACAGAATATCTTCTTACGGTGAACAGGACGTGAGTGTGGTAAAGGTAGAAGAGGATCTCTATCTGGGAAAACCTGTACCCAACTTTCGGGTACACACCCTGAAGGGTGATGTGGATCTTTACAGCTTTATAAAAGGGCATCCCACTGCCCTCGTTTTTGTTTACTTCACCTGTGATACGGCCTGCCCCCTTACAGTCAGTAACCTTTACAAGATATCAACGGAACTTTCTAGCAACTATAGATACGTGGTGCTTTCTTTCGACGAACGAGATAATCTAAACACTTTAAGGAACTTGGTGAGGAAGACCTTCGGTGCAGAGAATCCACCCCCCAATTGGTTAGTGGGTACCCTTAGCAAGGAGGACATAAACCAGATAACCACTTCCACCGGCCTCAAGTTTTACTACATAGAGAGAGACAAGATCTTTCTTCACACCAGCGCCGTCATATTCCTCTCTCCTGAAGGTAGGATAATGAGGTACCTTTACGGAGCCTTCTTCCGTCCTAAAGATGTCTCTTTGGCTTTTGTGGATGCTCAGAGAGAGAACCCCTCCGTCAGCAATCTGATAGACCTTGCTGTGTTGGCATGTTATAGATACGATCATTCCAGAAGCAAGTATGTGCTGGACCCTTTGGTTATATTCGCTCTGTTGGGGATAGGTGGTGTGGTTACCACCTTAGGTTTAGCCAAATTTTATAGAGTAAAGCAGGAGGTGAAGGAATGAGGAAGAGTGCTCTTTTAACACTGTTTACAGCTTCCTGTGCATTAGCGGCTCCTGTGGCTGAACCAGCACGGTACTGGTACAACATGTACTACATATGGTTGGTGGTGGCGGTGGCCATTTATCTCATAGTGGTTATACCAGCCATCTACTTTGCCGTTAAGTACAGGTACAGAAAAGGTAACGAAACCGCTCAGCATGTTCAAGAAAATCACTTGCTGGAGATACTTTGGACCATAGTTCCCGTTCTCATAGTGATATATCTAGCTACTCAAAGTTTCGCCTTTTACAGGGTTCAGAGAAACGCCCCTGAAGGAGCCTTCGAGATAAAGGTCACAGGGTTCATGTGGGGGTGGCAGTTTCAGTATCCTAACGGGAAACAGGTTATTGCCTTCTTCAACATGATGGAAGATCCTCAAACTAAGGAATACTTACCGTTAGATAAGATTCCCGACACAGCAAAAGCCTACATCCCAGCAGGTGTTCCTATAAAGGTTCTCCTCACCTCACAGGATGTCATACACTCCTTCTACGTTCACCCAGCTAAGGTTATGGAGGATGCTGTTCCAGGCAGGATCACTCATCTCTGGTTCCAGATAAATCAACCTGGTGAGTACTGGGTTTTCTGTAGAGAGTACTGCGGAACAAAACACTCTAAGATGGCTGCCGTGCTGAAGGTGGTACCCAAGGAGGAGTTTGAAAAGTGGTACGGTGGCCCTTTACCTATACAGGGTAAGCAAGTATCTTTTAACATACAGTAAGGAGGTGTACCCATGGCGGTAGCAGGTGTTCACAGACCTTGGTTCGGAGCCACACTTAAAGAGTGGATATTCACCACGGACCACAAGAAGATAGGCGTTATGTACGGCGTCACCAGCTTGCTTTTCTTCCTTATAGCGGGTATATCGGCTCTAGGTATCAGGTTGGAGCTGTTTCAACCTGGACTACAGTACATGGATGAAGATACCTACAACGCTCTGTTAACCACTCACGGTGTTCTGATGCAGTTCTGGTGGGCGGTAGGAGTATGGTCCTCTTTCGGAAATTTCCTACTCCCTCTGATGATAGGTGCAAGGGATGTGGCTTTTCCTAGACTAAACGCTCTCAGTTACTGGTTCTTCTTCTCTGCCAGTGTTCTTGCTGTACTCACCCTGCTGCCAGGAAATCATATAAGGATGATGTGGACAGGCTATCCTCCTATATCCCTTAATGATAACGTAGGTCAGGTGGCTTATTACGCCTTCATCATTCACCTCCTCGGTGCCTCTTCCTTGGCAACTGCTGTTAACTTGGTGGTCACCAACCTGCGCATGAGGGCACCAGGCATAACCCTTGGTAAGATGAATCTCTTCTTACACGCTTTCCTTGCCATGAACGTGATTCAGATCTTAGGTGTTCCAGCCTTAGCAGGTGCTGTCACCATGCTGCTTTTGGATAAGTACTTCCACACCGCCTTCTTTGATCCTTCCAGAGGTGGAGACCCTATCCTTTATCAAAACATCTTCTGGTTCTACTCTCACCCCGTTGTTTACGTGATGGTACTCCCTGCCTTTGGTGTGATATCTGAGATAGTGGCTACCTTCTCCAGGCGTGAGATATTCGGTAGAAAGTCCATGATAGCGGCTATATGGGGTATAGCCATCCTCGGTTTCATGGTGTGGATTCACCACATGTTCACCAGTGGAATACCAGACTGGATAAAGATCATCTTCTCTTACACCACCGTCCTCATAGGTGTACCCACAGGTATAAAGATCTTCAACTGGGTGGCAACGCTGTACAAGGGTTCCATAAGGTACACTACTCCTATGCTTTACATCCTCAGTGCTATCTTCATGTTCCTCATAGGTGGTCTTACAGGTATACCGCTTGGCCTTCCGGCCTTTGACATAAACGTTCAGGACTCCCACTTTGTGGTGGGTCACTTCCACTACGTGCTGGGAATGACGGTGACGCTGGTGGCCTTCGGTGGCTTCTTCTATTGGTTTCCCAAAGTTACGGGAAGGATGTACAGTGAGTTCTGGGGTAAAGTGGCCCTTGTTCTCATCATGGTAGGATCTAACCTCTTCTACTTCCTCCAGCTCATAGTAGGACTCGAAGGTATGCCCAGGAGATACGCTGACTATCCTCCCATACCCCAATGGATTACACTCCACGAGCTTCAAACAGTGGGTGCCTTCATACTGGCTGTAGGAGTAGGTTTGGCTGTCCTCAACTTGGTCCTTTCTGCCAAGTTCGGTCCCAAGGCCCCTGACAACCCTTGGGAATCTCCTTCTCTGGAGTGGCTGGTTCCTTCACCACCTCCACCTCACAACTTTGACAAAATACCTCACATGCCTGAAGACTGGGATCCTTATAACTACGAGTGGCTTTCCAAGCATAAGAAAGTATGAGGAATAAAAGTGGGGGCTTTTCGCCCCCTTCTCACATACTTTTAGCTCTGCTGCTGTTTCTCTTAGCTTCTTTTTCTTTCTTTTTAGGCGCTTACATGTTTCGTACACCTGAAGCAAGAAAACAGAAGATAGATGAGTACAAAAGAGAGATTCTTAGTAAGATTAAGAGGAGAAATCTTCCAGGTCCACGAGAGTGAAGATGTTTTTCTCTCGCAAAGATGGACTGTAAACTACTCTACCCCTCCATTCTCTCTGTGATATCTTGCCTATAAGATGGCGATCGTAACTTACCAGCCTTGTACCTGTATCCGGATGGTACATAACGAGTCTACCAGACGATATTTCTGAGATCTGTAAGGTCAAGGGTTCGGATAGGAATGTAGGGAAAGGGAAACCTTCCCCGAATGGTTCCATACGCCTTAGAGCCTCCACCAAACTTTCATCACATCGTCTTATAGGAAGTTCCATATCTATGTCCAGTCTGAGCTCTGAGTCAGGTAGGGGCATATATCTTAGGTTCTCTTCCAGTACATCCAAAAGGTGGGTGTGTATGGTAAAACCCATGGCCTGACTATGCCCACCCCATTTAACAAATAAGTGAGCCAAAGGAGCCAGTGTACTGTGTATGTCTATGCCTTCCACCGATCTGGCAGAAGCTGACGAAAGATTGTCGTTAACGGAAACTACTACCACAGGTTTCTGGATTCTGGACACCAGCTGTCCTGCCACTATACCACCCACACCCTTAAAACGTCCTTCCAGTTTCAGAAGGGGTATGCTTACATCCTTCTGCTTCTGCAGTTGTTCTTCTGCAAGTCCTACAGCTATCTCTGTGAGCTTTTTCCTCGCTTGGTGGAAATTCTCTATCTGAAGCACCAACTGTTTTACTATACTCTCTCTGTTTTCTGACAAAAGTCGGAAGCTATAGTAGGGATTGGCTACTCTGCCCGGAGAGTTAAGTCTCGGTACCACCAGAAAGGATATGTCTCTGGACGTGATGGGTAACGGGATACCTGCCTTCTCTATAAGTAATCGCAGGCCTAAGAGTTTTACACCTTTCTGCAGGTAGTAGTTCAAAGCCCTTATACCGTTGTAGACCAGTATGCGGTTGAGGGTATTCAGATTCATAAAGTCTCCCAGGGTACCTATGGCCACCAGTGGTAGCTCATCACGCGTATCGTAATCGAGCTGGAGTTCTCTCTGAAGACATGTGATGAGGTAAAAGGCGAGCCCAACGGAAGATATCTCCCTGAGATCTTTGGGTGTGTTCTGGTCTATCTTCGGGTTCACCAGAATAGCGGGAGGGAGCTCTCCGTGTGGGTTGTGATGATCCAAAACTATGGTGTCCTTGCTTCTTCCCCTTAGTTCTTCTAAGGCGGTGGTTCCGTTGTCTACCGTTATGAGGAGATCCACCCAGCTATCCCACTTTTTAACGAGATCTATATTAAGACCGTACCCTGACGATCTGTTGGGCAGAACTACCTGTACTTTTGCTCCTGCATACCTTAAAAATCTGTACAAGAGAACGCTGGCTGTTACACCGTCTACATCGTAGTCCCCGTATATGAGTATGTTCTCTCTCTTCTTTATGGCCTTCGCTATACGCTCTACCGCTATATCCATGTTGGGAATAAGATGAGGTGGAAGAATTTTCCTCAGCTTCAGATCAAGGGCTTCTGCGGTCACACCTCTGTTAGCCATTACTTGTGCCACAACGTAACCGTAGCTTCTTATCATCTCCGGATCCGGAGATATACGCTCACTTAAGAGGTTCCACTCTTTTCCTGATAGACCCTTCATACTTCTAGAAACTCCTCGCTCCACTTACCTATATTACCAGCACCCATAAAGAGTATAACGTGGTTATCCGCCAGCCTTTTGACAGCTTGGAAAACCTCTTCCTTAGAGGGGGCGTAAATACACCCTGAGATCTCGGCCAACTGCTTGGCGGACACATGCCACCTGTTTTCTTCTCCTGCGGGGTATATGTCGGTAACTATGCAACTGTCAGCCTCCCTCAGCACTGTGGCAAAGTCTTGCAGGAGGTAGTAGGTTCGGGAGTATCTGTGAGGCTGGAACACTAAAAGGATCTTGGTATCGGGGTACATCTCTCTCACCGCCTTTATCACAGATCTTATCTCTGTAGGATGATGACCATAGTCATCGTAGACAGGAAAACCTTTGTAAAAACCTTTCAGCTCCAGTCTCCTTTCGGCATTTCTAAAACTTTCCAGAGCTTCTTTTATGACATCAAAACTCACATCCATCTGAAGAGCCACCAGTATAGAGGCAAGAGCGTTCTGCACGTTGTGTTTCCCAGGGACCTTAAGGTGTATATTACCAAGATTCTTCCCCATCCATACCACATCAAAGGAGTAGGTCCCTTCCAGAAGTCTCAGGTTCTTAGCCATCAGATGAGCTTCAGTTTGTATACCGTATGTGTAGTGTTTTTTAGATACATAGGGTATTATCTGGCTACAACCTTCGTCATCGGCGTTGAGAACGCTAAAACCATAGAAAGGAACACTGTTGGCAAACTCCAGGAAAGCTTTCCTGATACTGTCATAGTCCTTGTAAAAGTCAAGATGTTCCCTGTCTATGTTGGTTATTACAGCCACCGTGGGTGTGAGTTTGAGGAAGGAGCCATCACTTTCGTCCGCTTCCGATACTATGAAATCCCCCTTACCCAGTCTGGCATTTCCGTTGAATCTCTGAAGGATTCCCCCTATCAGAACAGTGGGATCAAGACCGGCCTCATGAAGGATGTAAGCTATCATGGAGGTGGTGGTGGTTTTACCGTGGGAACCACATACAGCTACTCCCTCTTTTATTCGGAATAGCTCAGCCAGCATCTCACCACGAGGTATGGTGGGTATTCCTCTACTCCTTGCATAAACTAGCTCCGGATTATCAGAAGAGACTGCTGAGGAGTAAACCACCACCTGAGCGTCCTCCACATTTTCAGGTCTGTGACCTATGTATACCCTTATACCTGCATCTTTCAACATCTGGGTGTTCCTACTCTCCTTTATATCGGAGCCTGATACTGTATAACCCATCTGCATCATAAGAAGGGCGAGTCCGCTCATACCGATGCCACCCACACCTACGAAGTGAAGTCTTTTAACTTTTTCCCTAAACATGTCAGTCCTCGTCCAAGATGGTTTCTCCTTCTATAGTGTAGAAAGGTCTTTCGTAGGAGGAGTAGTAATAAGGTGTGTAAGCTACAAACTCACCGGCGCATGTGTCCACACCTTTGAAGGAGGGGATTATACGGTAAGAGTACCTTAGGCTTCTGATATCTTCTTCCTTCATGCCCTTCATCTGTGCCAGCTCCCTGTCGGAAAAACCCAGCTCCTTGGCCTTTCTCAAAAGCTCTTCGCTTATAGGTGCATCTTTCCAGAGTTTTTCAAACTCTACCAGCTCCCAGATCTGATAAAGGAACCATTTGTCTATGTAGGTCAGTTGATGTACCTCCTCCACGTGCCACCCTCTACGGAAGGCCTCCGCTATATGCCATATCCTGTCTGGGTTGGGTGTCCTCAGCATCCTCTTTAGATCTTCGTCATGAAGGTTGTTCATGGAAAGTGTGGTGAGTCCAAAGCGATCCATCTCTAAGCTTCTCACCGCCTTGAGGAAAGCTTCCTTAAAGGTCCTTCCTATGGCCATAACCTCTCCCACTGATTTCATCATGGTGGTGAGAGTTCTGTCAGCCTCGGGAAACTTGGCAAAGTCAAAGCGAGGTATCTTGACTACCACGTAATCTATTGACGGCTCAAAGGAAGCGGGCGTGTGACGGGTTATATCGTTCCTAAGTTCGTCCAAGGTGTAGCCTACAGCCAGTTTGGCAGCCACCTTGGCTATAGGGAAACCGGTAGCTTTGGAAGCCAGCGCAGAGGAGCGAGAGACTCGTGGGTTCATCTCTATCACGTAAAAGTCACCGTTTTCGGGATTTACGGCAAACTGTATGTTAGAACCTCCCGTATCTACACCAACCTCCCGCATTATCTGTATACAGGCATCTCTCAGTATCTGGTACTCCTTGTCGGTGAGGGTCTGGGCTGGTGCCACCGTGATGGAGTCTCCCGTGTGAACACCCATAGGATCAAAGTTCTCTATGCTGCAGACTATTATGACGTTGTCCTTCCTGTCACGTACCACTTCAAACTCGTACTCCTTCCATCCTATCAGGGACTTGTCTATGAGTACCTGATGTATGGGAGAAGTCTTGAGGGCTATCTGTAACCTTTCTACAAATTCCTCCATGTTATAGGCTATGGCTCCTCCCGTCCCTCCGAGGGTGAAGGCAGGACGTAGTATAGCTGGGAATCCTATCTCCTTTATAGCCTGCAGAGCCTCTTCCAGGGAAGAAACCACCGCGCTGGGAGGAACCTTAAGACCTATTCTCTCCATAGACTTTTTGAACAGCTGTCTGTCTTCACCTTTCTTTATGGCTGTGTAACTAGCTCCCAGAAGTTCCACGCCGTACCTTTCGAGCACTCCCTCCTCATATAACTTTACCGCTAAGTTGAGGGCTGTCTGTCCTCCCAAGGTAGGCAAAAGCGCATCTGGGCGTTCTACTTTTATTATTTCTTCCAGAATATCCACCGTCAGAGGTTCTATGTAGGTTCTGTGGGCCATACCCGGATCTGTCATTATGGTGGCTGGGTTAGAGTTTACCAATACCACCTGATATCCTTCTTCCACCAAGGCTTTGCAAGCTTGAGTACCTGAATAATCAAACTCCGCAGCCTGACCTATGACGATGGGACCGGAACCTATGATGAGTATCTTTTTAATATCCTTTCTCTTCGGCATCCAAAGTTAAAATTTTACCATGCTCCTGTACTTGCTCGTGGCTCTTATTATATTTCTCCAGTTTTACCATTTGGGGAGTTTTCAGGTGTGGATACCTAACGAGTCTTTCTATGCCTATGCCTCCCGCCATATGATGGAGTATGGGGATTTTATAACACCTTATTACAACGGTGAGGTGAGGCTCAACAAACCTCCCATGACCTATTGGCTTGCTGTGGTAGGCTACTGGCTTCTGGGATGCAACGAATGGGGGCTTAGGATAATGCATGTCTTCCTTTCTTTACTTACAGGAGTGCTTACCGCCGTAATAGCTTATGAGCTTACATCTAACACGAAGGTGGGTATTCTTTCCTTTGCCGTTCTTACCACTTCTTTCCTCTTTTTTGCTAACGGTAGGTATGTATCACCAGAAGTTCCTCTCACCTTCTTCGTAACAGCCACTCTATGGGGATGGCTCATGTACTACAGAAAGAGAAACTGGGTGTTCCTGGTTTTGGCTTTTCTTTTTGCAACGGGGGGCGTTCTCACAAAGGGACCCGTTGCTTTTGCAATGCCCGCTTTGGTGGTACTGCTTTATCTTCTTCTTACGGATCCCAAAGAGCTTACTAAAAAAAGTTACTACTTTCTGGGAATCTTCTTCTTTTTTGTCAGTATGTGGTGGCATGCCTTTCAGCTAATTTTTCACAGAGAAGAGTTTTTGAAAGTTTTCTATGAGGAGAATCTAAAGCGCGTTTGGGGTGGAGAAGATCCTTGGTATTTTTATCTTTTGGACACACTGGTGAGTTTTCTTCCTTACTCCTTCCTTTTCTACTTGGCTGTGGTGTGGTTTGTGAAGGAAAGAAGAAAGGAACTCACCTTTCCCTTCGTTTGGTTTTTGGTGTACTTTCTGATTTTCAGCATCATTAAGCAGAAGATACCTGTGTATGTTCTGCCGGCTTACCCTGCTATGGCGGTTCTCACAGCCGCCTTTCTGGAAGACACTAAGATGGAGAAGGTAAAAACTCCATCCGTTTATTTTCTCAGTTATCTTATGGGAATCGCTTATCTGATCTTAGTTTTATACCTGGGGCTCAGTTATCTCTTTCTGTTGGCCGTTCCCCTCTTCTTTCTGGCACCTAAATTGACACACAGTTACGCTCCACTCCTTTCGGGAATCCTTTTCCTCTTTCTGCTGATAGGTGGTGTGTTGCCATGGTTAGAAACTTACAGACCATATAGGGATCTAGGTAGCTACATAAAGCACCTTGATCCTGCCGGCAAACTACCGGTGTATGAACTCACCTACTTTCACCACAATCTTCCCTTTTATGCAGAGAGAAACATAATAAGAAACAAGATGCCTGTAAAAGGTTCCATAGTTATATATCCCCTCAGTGGAGGTTTTGTCTGCAGTCCTTCCAGAACTTTCGTCATGTACACAGGCTCCGAGTCTAGGCTGCTACGCTACATACTGGATGCCAAAAAGGGTAAAAGATTTGAAACCTTCGGTGTATGTGTGTATAATTAGAATATGAAGGGCGATTAGCTCAGAGGTAGAGCGCCGTCCTCACACGACGGAGGTCGGAGGTTCGAGTCCTCCATCGCCCATTTCATCCATGCTTAAAGTTAGGAAAGTAAAGAAAGTAAGGGGTGAGTTAAGGGTTCCCTCTGACAAATCTGTGTCCCACAGGGCGGTTATACTGTCCGCCATGGCAGAGGGAGAGAGTGTAGTACACGACTGGCTTATATCTGCAGACACCCTTGCGACTCTTAGGGCTGTAAGAGCCTTAGGAACAAAGGTTCAGAGGAAAGGCGCCACCCTTCGCATATGGGGAAGGGCCATGCGCTTCCAAGAACCCTCTGATGTGTTGAATGCCCAGAACTCAGGGACAACTGCAAGACTACTGATGGGTCTTTTGGCTACTCAGCCTTTTTTTTCCACCATAACGGGAGACAGCAGTCTCAGGAAAAGACCTATGCTGAGGGTTGTGGAGCCTCTACGTCAGATGGGTGCATGGTTGGATGGCAGAGAGAGGGGAAACAAACTTCCCGTAAGTGTGAGAGGAGGAACTTTAAAGGGTATAAGCTTCTTCAACGTCAAGGCATCTGCTCAAGTGAAGTCTGCTATCCTGCTAGCAGGTTTGGGTGCTGAGGGGTACACGCAGGTGGAGGAACCTGTCCTCTCCAGAGATCACACAGAGAGGATGCTAAAGCTCTTTGGTGTAGAGGTTCTTACCTTGGACACAGAGAAGGGTAGGATGGTGAAGATAGAAGGTGGGCAGATACCTAAGAGCGCAGAGGTTTTTTGTCCCGCTGATCCATCTTCCGCTGCTTTCTTCGTGGCGTTGGCTCTTTTGGTGGATGACTCCGAGGTGCTCCTCAAGGATGTTATGGTTAATCCCACCCGTGATGGTTTCTTTAGGAAAGTGAGACAGATGGGAGGGGAGATATACTACGAGAATCTAAGAGAGATCTCGGGAGAACCTATAGCGGACATTAGAGTTGTAGGAGGTAGAAAACTCAAAGGCGTGGAAGTGAAGGGAGAGGAAGTACCATCCCTCATAGATGAGATTCCTGTTTTGTCAGTGCTGATGGCTCTTGCTGAAGGGAGATCAAGGGTAAAAGGTGCTTCTGAGCTCAGGGTGAAAGAGAGTGACCGTATCAGAGCGGTGGTGGAAAATCTCAGAAGCATGGGCGCTAAAGTGGAGGAACTGGAGGATGGTTTTGAGATAGAGGGGGTTTCTTCCCTGAAAGGTGCCTTTATAAAAACTTACGGAGATCACAGAATAGCCATGGCTTTTACAGTGGCGGGTCTCGTGGCGGAGGGTGAAACTGTTATAGACAATCCCCACTGTGTGGCTGTGTCGTATCCGGACTTTTACAGGGATCTTGCTGGTATAACTGAGATGTCATTCTGAAGTTTTGAAACGCCTTGAAAGTTCTTCCATCACTTCTGCCACCGACACCCCTTTAGTGGTTAGGGACAGTACCATAAAGTAGAGAAGATCAGACAGTTCTTCTTTGATTCTTTGGGGATCTCCCCCTTTGAGGGCCAAAAGGCTCTCCACAGCTTCCTCACCCAGCTTCTGGAGAATGCGGTCCTCTCCCTCCATGTAGATTTTGACTGTGTAGGAATCTTGAGGTTTTTTGAGGAGGCGGTCCTCTATGACCTCTTGGAGGCGTGCCAAGAC
The DNA here is from genome assembly GCF_000025605.1 of Thermocrinis albus DSM 14484. Lineage (NCBI taxonomy): Bacteria > Pseudomonadati > Aquificota > Aquificia > Aquificales > Aquificaceae > Thermocrinis > Thermocrinis albus. The sequence continues at coordinate 1,416,368 of NC_013894.1, forward strand.
CTCAAAAGGTAGTGGCTTAGTTACCTTAGATCCGTCTATGCTTCTAAAAAAGCAGTTTCTCTCCCCTGTATGACAGGCAACACCCTGTTCTTGATGGATTATATACAGTACCGCATCACCATCACAGTCTACCCGAACCTGTAACACCCTCTGGAGCTGACCTGAAGTCTCACCTTTTTTCCAGAGAGATCTCCGCGAACGCGAGTAGTAATGGGCGAATCCTGTCTCCAAGGTTTTCAGAAGAGCCTCCCGGTTGGCCCATGCCACCATACGCACCTCACCGGTGTTATAATCCTGAGCCACCACCACTACGAGGCCTTCCTCGTTCCACCTTATGCTGTCTAAAACATCAGCCGAATACTTCAACGGCTTCCTCCCTGAACTTACCCTCCACCAGTTCCCAACTGCGGTAAGATACACTCTTGCCTTTACTTACAGACACTATGATGTAAGACCAGCCTTCAAAAGCTCTCTCCTCATCTACGGTTGAGGGTCTGTCGGGATGATCAGGGTGCGAGTGGTAGACACCTACTATCTCAAGACCAAACTGCTTTGCTTTTTCTTCCGCCTTCATGTAGTCCAGAGGATCTATTTCGTACCGGTCCTCCTTCCTGTTGGGGCTCTTGTTGGGTGTTTCGTAAGCTCCAAAAGCGATCCTTACATCCTTGTCCCATTTACCCAGTAGAAGACCACACGTTTCGTAAGGGTAGTCCCTCTCAGCCTGAGCCAATATCTTCTGTAAAGCGGAAGCCTTTATCCTCAGCATGTCTTCACCAACTCGTACTCTAAAAGCAACTCCGCTATCTGAACAGCGTTAGTGGCAGCACCTTTACGGATGTTGTCGGCCACCACCCACATGGAGAGCCCAGGATCAAAGACAAGATCCTTTCTCACTCTACTCACGAAAACCTCATCCCTACCGGCCACCTGAAGGGCTGTGGCGTAAGTATCTTCTACTACCACCACACCGGGTGCTTCTTTAAGGAGGGCTGTTGCCGTCTCAGGTTCCAGTGGCTTTTTAAGTTTAACGGTAACAGCCTCAGAATGGCCGTAGAAAACGGGAACTCTGACGGTGGTGGCGGACACACGTATGTTATCGTCGTGCATTATCTTCCTAGTCTCGTGGAACATCTTCATCTCTTCCTTCGTGTATCCATTTTCCGTAAAAACATCTATGTGGGGGACCACGTTAAAGGCTATGGTGGCTGGAAGAGCAGAGGGTGGAGGTAAGGGCTCTCCCTTACACCATGCTTTTACCTGATCTTGCAGTTCCCTTATGGCCTTGGCACCGGCTCCGGAAACTGACTGGTAGGTGGACACCACCACCGCCTCTACACCGGCTACATCGTATATGGGTTTTAATGCCACCACCATCTGTATGGTAGAGCAGTTGGGATTGGCTATTATACCCCTGTGGTTCTTAACATCTTCCGGGTTGACTTCCGGCACTACCAAAGGAACGTCCGGCTCTAATCTCCACGCAGAGGAGTTGTCTATGACCACAACACCGTCCCGTGCAAATCTGGGAGCATACTCTCTGCTCACCGAACTCCCTGCGGAGAAGAGGGCTATATCTATCCCCTTGAAGGAATCCTGTTTGGACAAAGCTCTCACCTTAAAACTCTCTCCTTTGAAGGTGAGGGTTAAACCTTCCGATCTTTCGGAGGCAAAGAGGAAAAGTTCTTCCACCGGGAAGTTTCTCTCCTCCATTACCCTAAGGAAAGCCCTTCCCACTTCACCAGTTGCACCCACAACGGCCACCTTCAGACCCATGCCAGATAGTTTATCACAAGATATGCACGGTGAGGGGGTGCTGCGTAGACTTTAGTCTGTTGGGTAATTCAGACGGGACAGTGGCTTTCCTTATAAAATATTTCAGACTATGTTTCCTATTTTGGAAAAGAGTCTGTTGAGGGAAGACTTCCTTCTTCTGAAGATAAGAGCCCCCCACCTTCTCTCTGCGAAGCCGGGACAACTGGTCATACTGCAGCCCCATGAGCTTTCTGAAAGGATACCGGTATGTATTTTGGATTTATGGGAAGAAGGTTTTTGGTGCCTCCTGCAGGTGGTGGGAAGGACAACACTCCAGATAAAGGAGGAGGTGGAGAGTTTCTACTACGTGGGTGGTCCAATAGGTAAACCATTTCCCATCAAAAACTACGGTAAGGTTGTCTTTTACACAACAGGGTGGGGTGTGGCACCTGCTTTTAACGTAGGCAGAGCCCTTAAGAAGGAGGGGTGTTCTCTGCAGCTTTTTTACACAGGTCCCGGCGAACCTCCTATGTATCATAAGCTGAGGGAGGTTTTTGAAGTGATAGAGACTCAAGAGACACCACCTCCCGTAGATGCGGACCTTTGGGTGTCTGCAGGTAGTAACGAGCTTTCCCGTTATCTTGTCAGTCTGGGTAAGGGTGTTCCCCACATAGCTCTTGTAAACACCTACATGCTGGATGCGGTTGGCTTGTGTCTCGTCTGTCGGGTTACAGTGAAAGGAAGCACACAACTGGCCTGTGTGGATGGACCTTGGTTCCCGGCGGAAGAGGTAGATTGGGAGAACCTTCTGGAGAGAGAAACCTTGTACCGTCAAGAAGAAGAGTTGGCTTTAGAAGAGTATCTTAAAGAGCTTAGAAGGAGAAAAAACAAACCTGCGGAGGTCTGACATGTGGAGTTTCTCTCAGCGTATTCAGCAACTTCCACCTTACCTGTTTGCCCAGATAGACAGAAAGAAAAGGGAGAAAATAGCCCAGGGTGCTGATGTCATTGATCTGGGTGTAGGGGATCCGGACCTTCCCACCCCAGAACCCATAGTGAGGGCCATGCAGAAAGCTGTGGAAAACCCCCAACATCACCGGTATCCCTCTTATGAGGGAATGTTCTCCTTCCGGCAAGCGGTGTCCGATTGGTACAAAAGACGTTTCGGTGTGGAACTGGACCCCGAAAAGGAAGTGATAGCTCTGATAGGATCTAAGGAAGGTATAGCCCACTTTCCTCTGGCCTTCGTGGATCCCGGTGATGTGGTTCTGTGTCCTGATCCAGCCTACCCTGTTTACAAAATAGGTACCATCTTTGCGGGGGGAGAGCCTTACTTTTTACCTCTGAAGGAGGAGAACGGCTTTCTTCCTGACTTCAGAAGTGTTCCCCAGGATGTTCTCAAAAGAGCCAAGATCATTTGGGTAAACTATCCCAACAACCCCACCTCTGTCACCGCCACCTTGGACTTCTACAAGGAGTTGGTGGAGTGGGCCCATCAGCACAACATAATAGTGGCCTCTGATCTTGCCTACTCAGAGGTGTACTTTGGAGAGGAGAAGCCACCCTCTATACTACAGGTAGAGGGAGCAAAGGAGGTGGCTATAGAGTTTCACTCCCTCTCCAAAACCTTCAACATGACGGGGTGGCGTATAGGTATGGCCGTTGGCAACAGAAGACTGATAGAGGGACTTGGAAAGGTTAAGACCAACGTAGATTCCGGGCAGTTTCAAGCTATACAGGAGGCTGCCATAGCGGCCCTTAGTCTTCCTGAAGAAGCCTTAAAGCCCATAAGGGATACCTATGCCGAGAGAAGGAGGGTCATGACGGAAGCTTTGAAAAACATAGGCTTGGAGGTTGTACCCTCCGAAGCCACCTTTTACCTGTGGGTGAAAGTGCCAAAAGGTTACACCTCCGCTCAGTTTGTGGAGAGACTTCTGGACGAGTGCGCCATAGTGTGTACACCCGGTAATGGCTTTGGAGAAGCTGGAGAAGGCTACTTCCGTATCTCCCTCACTGTCCCTACACACAGACTTCTTGAAGCCGCAGACAGGATAGGTAAACTAAAGCTGTGATGAGGGAGCTGGATCTTTCGGAGCTGGCCACAGGTGTGCCGAAGGTAGACTATGACTTAGGCATACCGGAAGCTCTGAGGAGCTTAGATGAGCACAGAATATTTGATTTTTTGGTGGTGGTTAAAGACAGTAAACCTGTAGGTATTGTCTACAGGAAAGACCTACTTCTTTCGCAGGGAAGGAAGGACCTGAGGGTGGGGGACATAGCCCTTCCACTACCCAAGATAAGGACTTTTCGCTCCTCTCCCGAAAACCTTTTAGGACTTCTCGACTTTTTTGCCTTCAGTAGAAAACCATTACTGGTGGTAGATAAAAGGGGACAGTATCTGGGTGTTCTTTTCTACCACGTTCTCTTACACTATATGAGTTCGTACCGACAGGTAACGGTGCCTATTTTCCAAAAACTGAGGAAGCTCTTCGGTCAAGATTACCACCTGTGTGTTTTTTATCTCAAAGATGTGAAAGGTTTCAGGGAACATTTTGGCTCTGCTAAAGAAGAAGGCCTATACCGTATCCTGTACGAAGATGTGAAGGATCACATAGATGGGGACGTCATGCAGTCCCAGGATGAGAGAGAGATATACGCCCTCTCCAAGAGAAAACTTTCACCAGAGGAGGTAAAGGCTATAATGGAGGAGTTTCACAAAGAGTTCTCCCTCCTCTATGCGGAGATTAACCCAGTCCATGTGGTGGGCTTTGATATAGGTCTAAAGGATGTTAAAAGTTACGAAGAGTTCTGGAATATCTACTCCCAGCTTAAAAACAGACTCAAGAGTGTTCACGGCAGTTCTTTCTTTGTGTTTCACGGCCTTCAGCCCGTTGTGGTTACATGTGAGTATCCCCTGCGCCAGCAGATAATGAAGATAAAGGAAAAGATAAAAGAAGACTTCCTCAGTATAGTGGAGGAGCTCAAAAGAACGGAAAAAGATCTCTGGGAATATATCCTTTACGATGTCTTTAAAAAGTTTCCCTACTTTGAACTTTTCTACATAATGAACGAGAAAGGTCTACAGATATCCAACAACGTGGTGAATCCTAAAGCTAACTATGTAGTGAAGACAGGTAAAAAGGGGGCAGACAGATCTCAGAAGATTTACTTTAAAAAAGCTATGGAAGAAGGTCTTTATGTGTCGGAGATATACATATCTCAGGCTACTGACGACTTTTGTATAACCGTCTCTGCCAAATTCCAGTATGGACAGAAGGTCTTCGTCCTGGCAGGTGATATCAACTACAGAGAGATTCACAGACTGGTGAAAGAGTATTCTCAAAAACTATGAGAGCTAAACTGGTGGCCAGTTACGCTTACAGAAACTTCCGTTACAGTTCTAACCATCCCTTGCGTATACCCAGAGTATCCCTTCTTCTAGATTTTCTGAAGGCTATGGAACTGGTAAAAGACACAGAAGTAGATGAAGGAAGAAACGCCACACAGGAAGAACTTTTGGAGTACCACACAGAAGACTACATAAACGCCCTCAGAGAGGCAGACGCGTGTGGGTGTGTAAAACCCAAGTACAGAGAACTTTACAACATAGGTACTTACGAAAACCCTCTCTCACCCGCCACGTGGAGAGGTTCCCTTTTGGCATGCGGCTCTTCCTTAAAGGCTGCAGAACTCTTCTTGGAAGGACATATATCCTTCAACCCGGCCGGAGGCATGCATCACGCCTATCCTTCCAGAGCTAACGGGTTCTGTTTCATCAACGATCCTGCCGTTACCATCCAGATGCTGAAGAAACTAGGCTTTAAGAAGATCCTGTACATAGATCTGGACGCTCATCACTGTGATGCTGTGCAGGACTTTTATTACCATGACGATTCGGTGTTTGTGTTCTCCATACATCAGTCGCCCGAGTATGCCTTTCCCTTCACAAAAGGATTCCTTCACGAAAGAGGTGCATCAAAGGGTAAAGGTTTTAATCTCAACGCTCCCTTACCTAAAGGCGTTACAGACACGGAGTTTCTGAAGGTTTTAGAGACAGGCATAGAGGTGATAAAGGAAGTCTTCAAACCTGATGTATACCTTCTTCAGCTGGGTACCGACGGACTAGAGGAAGACTATCTCTCCAAATGGAGGCTTTCCAACTGGGGATTTCTCAAAGCCTTCAAGATGGTGAGGGAGGCCTTCGGTGATGGTATATACTTGGGAGGTGGAGGATACCACCCCATAGCTCTTACAAGGGCATGGAGCCTGGTATGGTGTGAGATATCGGGGAGGGAAGTACCTACCACGTTGAGGAGAGAGGCCAGAGAAGTCCTCTTAAGTGTAGGTTGGGAGGAGCTGGACGAAACAGACAGGAGTTACATGTACGAGACCCTTCTGGACAAACCAAGGGAGGGACATATCAGAAGGGAGATTCTTAGTATCTGTGAGGCTATGAAGAGTCATCTTTTCGTATAATTACTCTATGCTCTCACCTGAAGTGCTGGAAAAGTGGGATAAGGAGTATTTCTGGCATCCCTTTACCCAGATGAAAGTCTACAGAGAAGAGGAAAACCTCATCTTTGAGAAGGGGGAAGGAGTTTATCTTTACGACATATACGGAAGGAAGTTTATAGATGCCATATCTTCTCTCTGGTGCAACGTACACGGACACAACCACCCTAAACTTAACAGGGCTTTGATAGAGCAGTTACAGAAGGTGGCTCACACTACCACCTTGGGTAGTTCTAATGTTCCGGCCATCTTACTGGCCAAAAGGCTGGTAGATATATCTCCCCCAGGTCTTACGAAGGTCTTTTATTCAGAAGATGGTGCAGAGGCGGTAGAGATAGCCATAAAGATGGCCTACCATTACTGGAGGAACAGGGGAGAGAAAAGAAGGGTGTTCGTTAGTTTTAGGGAAGCTTATCACGGTGATACGGTAGGTGCGGTAAGTGTGGGTGGTATAGATCTGTTTCATGGCACATACAGGGATCTTCTTTTTGAGACCATATTCTTACCTTCTCCCTATCTTTTCTGTAAGGAGAGATACGGCAGGCTCTGCGACGAGTGCAAGGAAGAGCTTTTGGGTATGTTAGAAGATGTATTAAGGAGAAGGGACGATGTGGTGGCTGTGGTTTTAGAAGCCGGTATACAAGCAGCTGCTGGTATGTTACCCTTTCCCAAGGGGTTTTTAAAGGGAGTGAGGGAACTTACCAAGAGATACGGTGTTCTCATGATAGTGGACGAGGTGGCCACTGGTTTTGGTAGAACTGGCAGCATGTTTTATTGTCAGCAGGAAGATGTGAGTCCCGACTTTATGTGTCTTGGTAAAGGTATAACGGGAGGATACTTACCCCTTGCCGCTACCCTGACCACCGATGAGGTCTTCAACGCCTTTTTGGGTGAGTTCGGAGAGAAAAAACACTTCTATCATGGTCACACCTATACGGGCAACAACTTGGCCTGTGCTGTGGCTTTGGCCAATCTGGAGATCTTTGAGGAAGAAAGAACCCTTGAGAAGCTACAGCCCAAGATAGAGTACCTCAGGGAAAGACTTCAGAGTATGTGGGAGCTTAGGCACGTAGGTGACGTAAGACAGCTGGGTTTTATGGCAGGTATAGAGTTGGTAAAGGACAGAGACAAGGGAGAACCTTTCCCTTATGGAGACAGAGTAGGTTTTAAGGTGGCATACCGATGCAGGGAGAAGGGTGTCTTCTTAAGACCGTTGGGTGACGTAATGGTACTTATGATGCCCCTTATAATAAAGGAGGAGGAGATGGATCAGGTGATAGACGCCCTCATCTGGTCCATAAGAGAACTAGAAAAACAGCCTCTTTAACTTTCTCAGTATCCCACCGAACCTACGTTGGTACTCCAGTCTCAGGTTTTCCAGCATCTGACCCAAAGTACCTACCACTTTGGATAGGGTACCCTTATCCCTGATCTTCTCGTCGTACATGAGTTCGCTGAGTATCTGGTGTGTCACTGTAAGGACCTTTATGAGTCTGCTCAGCTCTTTCTCTTTACTGAGATCCGCTCTGTTAATCCTTTCCTCAAAGTATCTCTGTATACCTTCCAGTGCGTTGTCAAGACCTGCATTTATCATCTGAGGATCCTTCGCCTGCGTGAGAAGTTCTACCAGTTTGGAGCGTAAACGAAACCTATAGTCCTGAAGAGCGCTCTCAAAGGGCTCCACCTCCAGGTGGTTACAGAACTCCTCCACCAATATCAGTACACGATCCTCTATACTCAGTATCCTATCCATGTTCAATCCACATCGGCGTGTTGTTGGTGTTCCACAGGTTCCTTCTTACCCTCCTCTAGGTTATAAAATCTACCTTCCAGTTTCTTCAGTATCTTGGGTAGTGTGGTATACTCCATCTCCTCAGAAGGTAGGCGGTGAGGCTCAAATATTCCCTGACGCCTGAGAATGTCGGCCATCATCTGGGCCGTCTGCCTGGCGTTATCGAAGGCAGGATCATCAAAGAGATCTCTGGGACCTATCAGCTTACCCTCCGACAGTTGGTAACCTGCTGCTATCACCCTCGGAGGACCGTCAAACCTGCTGGGTGTTGCATGCCTGAAGGACACGGGCATCAGAGGACCGTTGTGGGATCCTCTCATCCAACCTTCCACTATCCAAGGTCTTGCAAAGGGCTCTAAGATCTCACCTACCGCAGGGAATCCTGACTGAGCTCTCACTATTAATACAGGATCGTCCTTCCCCACGTATCTACCAGCTATTAAAGAGAGACGCTGTGTAGACGCCACCGCTGCTATCTCTCCGTCCGAGTTCCTCCACACACTTCTTACCGCATATCGCTCCACCGTTCCTATGAGGGCAAGAAGATCGTACAACTCGGAGGGTGTGGACAGCTTTACAGCCTTACCGGTAAAGGTGTCCAACACCTCAAAGGTGAAACCTTCGTGCATCTTGGGATCAATCACTAAACCGGAGCAAACCATAGGGTCTGCAAACATCTCGTAAAGGGCCAAGTTCCAGGCACTGGGTGCCGTTTTGTCGGCAAAGAAGACTATAACAGGTTCCGAAGGTCTTTCCTCAAACTCCATCTCCGCCACACCCGGACCCATCCCCTTTACGTTACCCGAAAAGGCATCCGACAAAAGATCCTGTCCTGCACCGTAGAGCTTCAGTTTTTTAGCCACCTGTGTCCCTCTTTGGAAGGCCTCCCATGCGAGACCGTGTACCACGGGACTATCAACGCCGTGGGTGTGGGTCATGACCAGAGCTATGTCATCACCACATACCAGTACATCACAATCTATAAGCGTTCCCTTTTTGACAGCTTCTTTACCTACCTCTTTCACCGCCTCCACTACGTCGGGATGAGCATGAGAGTGTCCTACGTATCCACCTATATCTGCTTTGATGACGCTGAGAGTTATCTTCATGGTATTACCCCCTTTTCTAACATTATATCACTTTTCTGGTTTGCCTGCCTTTACCAACTTGGCAAACTTTACACCCCTCATACCTGCCAGTTGCGTACTAAGCCCCTCAATCTGGGAAGCTTTACCTTTTATTATCATAGTCTCAAGACAGTTCCTATGATCCAGATGCACGTGGGTGTTGCAAAGAACGTTCACGTGGTACTTATGCTGGACATCCAACATACGGCTCACGAGCCTTATATCGTGATGATCGTACACGATGGTAAGTACACCCACCACGTCCTCTTCTTCTCTTTCCCACATGTCCTCTATAAGCATCTCTCGGATTAAGTCCCTCACCAACTCAGAACGCGAAGAGTAACCCCTAAGAACGGTTCTTCTGTCAAGCTCTTCCAGCAGATCCTTGGGAAGAGATACACAGAAACGTACGTACTTTTCTCTCATGTTATCAATGATAACAGAAACATCTTCTTTCCTGTAAAATTCTTCCCATGGGATTATTGGATAGATTCAGGAAAAGGAGGGAAGAAAGGGAAAGTCTGTGGACTAAGTGTCCAAAATGTAAGTCTATCCTCTACGTGCCTGAGTTAAGTGCCAATCTGAAAGTTTGTCCCAGCTGTGGATATCACTTTCCCATGACTGCTCAAGAGAGAATAAATTCTCTTCTGGATCAGTACGCGCTGCTTTTTGAAAATCTAAAACCCTCTGATCCCCTCAAGTTTAAGGACACGAAGTCTTACACCGAAAGGCTGAAGGAAGCCTCCGCATCTACCGGTCTCAGCGAAGCCATGGTGGTGGCTACAGGTAATATGGTGGACGTGAAAGTGACCCTTGCTGTTATGGATTTTGGGTTCATCGGTGGTAGTATGGGTTCTGTAGTGGGGGAGAAGTTCTACAGAGCCTGTGTTATGTGTGCAGAGGAGAACACACCCCTCGTAGCGGTGGTAGCTTCCGGGGGTGCCAGAATGCAGGAGGGTATCCTCTCTCTTATGCAGATGGCCAAGACCTCAATAGCGGTAGGTTTCTTGAAAAGAAAAGGAATACCTTACATAACGGTGTTGACGGATCCCACCACCGGAGGTGTTTCTGCTAGTTTTGCCTTTCTCGGTGACATAATAGTAGCAGAACCTGGTGCCCTCATAGGTTTTACAGGGCCGAGGGTGATAGAACAAACCATAAAACAGCAGCTGCCGGAAGGCTTTCAGACAGCTGAGTTTCTTTTACAGAAGGGAATGGTGGACATGGTGGTACACAGGAAGGAGTTAAAAGGCACGTTACACAGACTTCTGCGCATGACCACTTACTGGAGGCAAAGGTGGGCATCCCGGTAACCTTACTCCTTGAAGACCATCCCTTTGCTTTGGCTTATAGGATGGTGGAGGAGGGAAGACTGGACCCGTGGGACGTAGATATAGCTAAGTTAGCACAAGCTTATCTGGAGGAGATAAGAAAGATGGAACTTCTGGACCTGAGGGTGCCGGCCAGAGCTATAGCGGCAGCCTCTTTCCTCCTCAGAAAGCAGGTGGAAATTCTCTTTCCGGAACCCAAGAGGCTCAGAGAAAGGAAGAGATCTTATACACTGGAGGAGATCGTTGAGGAGTTTCAAAAGGAAGAAGGTATCACAGAGGAACTCCCTGCAATCCCGCCTTCTGAACCAATCCCCAAGAGGAGATACCAAAGGAGAGCTCCAAAACGGAAGGAGAGTTCCTATCCTCCCTTACACGTCTCCAAGATGGAGGATGCTATGGAAGAACTTAGAGCTCTCTTCATGAGAGGTATAGTGGGTTTTATGCTGAGTCATGTGATTAGAGGAAGAAACCCTGTACCCTATCTCATGGCCCTTATGGTACTTTATCAGGACGGTATCGTGGACATAAGACAGGAACCACCTTATGAAGACATGGAGGTGATCTTCCACCATGAAGAGAGTGATAGCTGATGTATTCTCAGCAGTTAGTAAAAGGTACGACACGTTTCTTCATTGGGTGACTGGCGGAAGAATCCACGCATGGCAGAAGGATCTTCTGAGTATGCTCACCTCAGAAGGAAACCGGCTGGACGTGGGGACAGGAACGGGGGAGGTGCTTTTAAAATCTCAAAACACGGGTCTGAGGGTGGGTATGGACATATCCAGAGGTATGCTTTCGGTGGCCAAAGGGAAGTGCAGGGACTGTTACTTTGTTTTAGGCGACGCGGAGAACATGCCCTTCAAAGACTCTTCCTTCTCCTCAGTGGTTTTATCCTTGGTCTACAGGCATCTGCAAGACAGGGATTCTTTCCTTGCAGAGGCCTACAGGATCCTTAAAGAGGGAGGTGAGATGGGTATTCTGGACATAAACAGGTTTCTTTTTACACCTATGTTGGTTTTTATCATGAAATACCCTCTGAAACCCCTGGGAGCCCTCCTCTTCGGAGGGGAGAGGTGGGACTTCTTCATACACTCCTTAGAAAATAGCCTAAGCTGGCAGGATGTTTTAAAAGAGGCGAAGGGGAGAGGCTTTCGTCTCAAGAAAGTGGAACTGCGATTCGCTAAGCTTGTGTACTTGCTAGTTCTTGTAAAGGAATAACGCTTACGTACTTCCTGTTTCTCCTGTTTTCAAACTTCACTACGCCGTCCACCAGAGCGAAGAGGGTAAAATCGGAACCCATACCCACGTTCTTACCGGGATAAATCCGCGTTCCCCTCTGCCTCACCAGTATATTGCCAGCCTTTACTATCTGCCCATCATAACGCTTGACACCCAGCCTTTTAGAATGACTGTCCCTTCCGTTCCTCGTTGAACCACCGCTTGCCTTTGACGCCATGCCTTATCCTCCTAAAGATATATCCTTGATGAGGATCTCGGTGTAGGGTTGTCTGTGTCCTTTCCAACGCTTGTAGTTCTTCTTGGCTTTGAACTTAAAAACTATTACCTTCTTGTGTTTGCCGTGAGTAAGAACCTCTGCCACCACCTTTCCGCTGTTGAGGAGGAGCTTTCCGTCATCGCTCCTCACAAGAAGGGGCACAAGCTCCAGAGTTTCTCCTTCCTTAAGGGGGAGCTTTTCCACCTTAAGCCTTTGTCCTACCGATACCTTATACTGCTTACCACCTGTCTCTATGACTGCGTACATCCAGTACCTCCGTTAACAAGGAAGGGGGCAGAGCCCCCGTCAGCTTACTTCTTTTGTTCGCCAGCAGGTTGCTGCTGCTGTTGTTCACCAGCAGGTTGTTGCTGTTGCTGTTGCTGTTGCTCACCAGCTGCCGGAGGTTGTGCAGGTTGTGCTGGTTGCGCAGGTTGCGCTGGTTGCGCTGGTTGTGCAGGTTGTTGCTGTTCAGCAGGTTTCTGCTGGCAAGATACCGCCAACGTAAGTAGCCCGGCTACCCCTAGAAGTAGAAACTTCTTCATGTCTCCTACCTCCTTAAAATTTTTATAGTCAAATATTTTACTATAAGTGATAACTAGTGTCAAGGGTAGGACTTCGCTGTTAAATCTCAAGGAGGACAGCCAGGATCTGCGTAATCGGCAAAGTCAACTGTAACGCTGCCAGAGAGAACCTTCTCCCTTCCGGACAGAACCTCCCGCACGTAGAGTTCTATGCGGGCCGTGTAGTAACATCCACCTGCGCTACTACACACTGTCCTCACGGGGCCATTATCCCAATCTGCCAACGTTACGGCAATACCCTGATAGGTGAGCTCCGAATCTGGAAGAAGGGTGATACTGAGGGAAGCGTCTATGCCCTGTGCGAGAGTTTGTCGGCACGGTGGATTGTTTTCACAAGGGTTTTGAGAAGGGTTTTGTGGGATGAAAGTAACGCGGTAGCGATACACATAGACGGGAGATGGGTTGTTGGTGATAGGTTTACCGGACGCATCTTTGATGGTATCACTCCTTAGTTTGATGGTTACCGTATCAGCATCAGCAACAGGGTAACATTGGTTGGTGTTTTGATCTTTAACGAGATTTATTACGTCTGCCTGCACCAGCTGGGGTTCTATGGAGGAGAGGGTGACGGTGACAGAGTCAAAAGCTTTGTAACCGTCTGAACCTCCCCCGCCGCACGATACAAGGAAAGAAAGAGCCGCAAGAGAAAGGTACTTTCTCATAACAGTCCCCCTTCCTAAAAATTTCCCTTTATTATAACGTCAGCTTAGAGCTTCCTTTATCTCTCTTACCTTGCTGGCTAACGCTTTGAGATCTTTATCCTCCGCTAAAGACACGAGGGCACTCCCTACCACCACACCGTCCGCTATGTCTTTCAGGGCACTGGCGTGTTCCCTTTTGGAAACTCCGAAACCTACCACCACCGGTTTTGAGCACACCTGCCTGTAGGTTTTAAGCTGTTGAGAGAGTCTTTCTAAGGGAAGGGATTCTCTGGCTCCGGTGGTACCTGTTACGGAAACGAAGTAAACCATATCGTCTGTGGTATCACATATGAGCTTCAGTCTCCTAGTGGTGCTGGTGGGAGATGCCAGAAGCACCAGTGAAAGATCAGCGCGTAAAGTGTGCTCCTTAAGAGGACCGCTTTCCTCGGGTGGCAGATCGGGAACTATCAGACCGTCTGCACCGCTGTCTGCTGCCATACGGCAGAACTTCTCCAGGCCCGTACGAAAAACGGGGTTGTAGTAAGTCATAAGAAGGATGGGGATTTCCGGATAGTTTTCCCTTATCTTACTTACCTGATGAAAGACATCTTTAAGTCTGACACCGTTACGCAAAGCTCCCTCGTGAGCCTTCTGGATGGTGGGACCATCTGCCACAGGATCAGAGAAGGGAACACCTACCTCCAGTATGTCGGTACCGTTTTGCACCACGGTGAGAAAAGCTTGTAGAGAAAAGTCCAGCTCCGGATAACCCACCATCAGGTAAGACACTAAAGCAGCTTCACCCTTATCCTTCAGGCGGGAAAAAGTCTGCTTCAGCCTTTCTCTTCCCATATTTCTCTCTCAACCTCTATAGGGACACTCTTTACCAACATGGCGTACACACTGCAGTACTTGTTTACAGAAAGTTCTATGGCCTGATCCACAGCTTTTGGATCTATACCTTCTCCTACTATGATGTACTTTAACTTGATGTGTTGGTAAATGCGCGGGTGTTCCTCCCTACGCGTTCCCAAAACCTCTATCCTTATATCCTTAACCTTCTGCCGCTTCTTTCTGAGGATGTTGGCCACATCAACGCCGGAACAACCTGCCAGTGCCACCAGTATTAGCTCCATGGGTCTGTAACCTTGTTCTCCTACTTTGAGGGGACCAAAGGAGGTTTCGGCTGTATAAGTGTTCTCTTCTTCCCTGCTTAAGGTGAGAACAACTCTCTTAACTTCCATGTCACACGCTCGTATCTATGATGAAGAGGGGCTGACCGTACTCCACCGTCTCACCGTTCTCCACCAGGATTTTTACTACCCTGCCTCTCACATCACTCTCTATCTCGTTCATCACCTTAAGAGCCTCTATTATACACAGTACCTGTCCGGGTGACACCATATCACCTACCTCCACAAAGGGGGGTGCACCGGGTGATGGGGATCTGTAAAAAGTCCCTACCAACGGACTCTTTATAACGTGGAGATGGGATGTGTCCTCGTGGACTTCTTCCGAGGGTGGAAGTAGCTCCTGATGTCTTGGCTCCCTAACAGGCTGCTCTCTTGGAGAACTTTCCGTTACGTTGGTTTCTATATGGATCTTGATGCCCTCAGCCTCTAAACTGAAGCTCTTTATGTTACTTTTGCTGATGAGTTGGATGATCTCCTTTACAAAATCTTTGTCCATCACCTGACCCTTTCTATGTAGGTGCCCGTTCTGGTGTCCACCTTTATTATGTCTCCTTCGTTTACGAAGAAAGGCACCTGCACTACAGCACCTGTTTCCAACTTTGCAGGTTTGCTGCCTCCCGCAGCGGTATCACCTTTGAAGGCGGGTTCCGTCTCTACCACCTTAAGCTCCACATGGCGGGGTAGTTCTATACCTATGGGTTGTCCTTTGTAAAAGAACACTACTACCTGCATACCTTCTTTAAGGAACTTGGATTCTTCCACCAATCTGTCAGCGGGAACCTGGATCATCTCATAGGTGGTCTGGGAAACGAAGTAGTAAGAATCACCGTCGGTGTAAGAGTACTCAGCAAAAACCTGCTCAAAGTCCGCCAGTTCTATAGCGTCGGAAGACTTATAGGTGAGTTCTATCACGTTACCCGTCTGCATGTTCTTGGCCTTTATGCGTACAAAGGCTTGACCCTTCCCCGGCTTAACGTGCTCGTAGTCCAGCACTCGGTAGGGCTGTCCGTTATGTTCTATGAACATATCCCTCTGAATGCTGTTGATGTCTATCTTCACACCCATGGCGTATTCATTTTACCATATCCATAGCTCTCTTTAGCCTATAGAGAGCCTTTTCTACGGGAATAACGTCACACAGAACATCGATACCTACACCTTCCAGCTCACCTGTTAGGGCCGCTCTGAGGGTGTGCCACACATCCTTTGCCTTCACGTTTAGTTCCTTCTGAGCCTGTTTTGCCCACTCTTTTACCTTCTGTCCGCTCAGTCCTTCCTCCCTTATTTTCGCATAAAAGAACTCTAGTATAAGGAGAGCTCTTTCATTTTCCAGAACACTCATAGCTTCCGGAGAGAAGTTTACTTCATCCAAAAAGAAGGGTCTGAGTCTGTCCACAGCCTCTGAAAGGGTCTGGAAAGAGTCCCTTGTCTTCTGGAGAACTCTAAGGAGGTATTCTTCTTCCACAGAAAACCCGGCTTTTTCCAAGAAGGGTCTTACGTAGTGAGCCAACGACTCAAGACTGATCACCTCCCTTATGTAAACTCCGTTCATCCACCTGAGCTTTTCCACATCAAAGACGGCAGGTGAATCATTGACATCTTTAAGGTCAAAGATCTGTATGAGCTCCTCCTTGCTGTATATTTCACGCCCTTCCTCCGGAGGCGACCAACCGAGGAGGCAAAGGTAGTTAAAAACTGCCTCAGGAAGGTAACCTTCCTCACGGTAGTTTCTCACAGAAACGGCTCCGTGTCTTTTGGAAAGCTTGCTTCTGTCCGGACCTAGTATCACCGGCAGGTGAGCAAACTCGGGTATCTTTAATCCTAACGCTTCGTATATGAGGATCTGTTTAGGTGTGTTGGGAATGTGATCTTCACCCCTTATAACATGGGTGACACCCATAAGAGCGTCATCCACCACCACTACAAAGTTGTAGGTAGGCATCCCATCGCTTCTTACTATCACAAAATCACCAAAATCGTCCACGTTGATGGATATGTAACCTTTTACGAGATCTCGGAAAACCACCACCCTGCCGTCGGGAACCCTAAACCTTATGGCGAAAGGTTTACCTTTCTTTTTGAGCTCCTCTGCCTCCTCTTTAGTTAGATACCTGCACTTACCTGAGTACCTGTAAGGGATACCCTTTTGGTAAGCCTCTTGCCTTTCTTTCTCCAACTCCTCTGGAGAGCAGAAACAAGGGTAAGCATGCCCTTGCTCCACCAACTTCTCAGCATACTGATGGTATATGTCCAGTCTCTCTGATTGACGGTACATCTCGTCCCATTCTAAACCCAGCCACTTTAAGTCTTCTATCAACATCTCCTCGTACTCTTTGGTGGATCTCTCTCTGTCTGTATCCTCTATGCGCAGGATAAACTTGCCTTTGTGATGGCGTGCAAAAAGGTAGCTGAAGATGGCCGTTCTTGCGTTTCCTAAATGAAGGTATCCTGTGGGACTGGGCGCGAATCTGGTCACCACCATAGGGTAAGGATTTTAACCCACCTTGGATCCCTTGCGCTTCTTTATAAGGGAGTATATACGCTCTCCTAAGATAGGAAGGCGCTTAAGTCTCACTATGTCCCTTTTGGAGGATTTTGACAGAAAGAAGAGGGCCAAAAGAAGAAAAGGCACGGTAGGTACCAGAGGTAGGAACATACCCAGTATGGCCATGAGCACCGCTGTGGCGGCGAGAAATCTGTAGAGGACCTTCATAGGTTATTTATAAGTATAGGCTTTTCTTGAAGACACTGTATGATTTTTTCCAAATTCTCCTTTCTGATGAAATACACTCTACCTCCTATAGGAACACCCTCCTCCTTCATGGGTTTTATCCTTACGTAACCTATGTGGGGACCTGCCACGTATCCGGTGGTATACTCAGGATCATCACTCCAGCAAAGCTCTGCCAGGACACCACAGTAAACGTTCTTGGTGGCCACAGCCAGAGCGTCTATAAGCCTCTCTAAGTATTCCCTCTTTATGCCTCTCTTCTTCAGCACCTCCTTTATGTACTTTCTGTCCTTCCAGTCCATCCTCGTGGTCCTTATTCCCCTCTCTCTGTCAGGTTCGAGGCGTTCACCTGTCTCCACATCCATAAGAACAGCACCCCTCATGTTACCACCCTTTGGGTTGGGACCTTCGTGTAGGAGTTTTATGGCCAGCTCTGCCACAGGTTTCGGAACACCTGCCTCCACAAGTTTTGATACCGCAAAAGCCCTTGCCTCTTCCACGCTTTTAAAGTCATAACTTAGTATGGGTAGTGCTTTGGGTACGATCTCCACATCCTTGAGCCTCTCAACTGTAATAACCACCTTGTCATAAACTCTTGGTCTTTTGAGAAGTTCAAGAACTGTTTTTTCCACCTCGTGGTATGGTACTATCCTTTCGGCACCTGAGACATGCTCCCCCTGGAACTCGGCTCTCATCCTGATGCTTCTCATGGTTTAACGTGGAGGCAACGGGCGGATTCGAACCGCCGTAGAAGGGATTTGCAGTCCCTCGCCTAACCACTCGGCCACGTTGCCTTAAAGAGCGGGCGACGGGA
The DNA here is from genome assembly GCF_000025605.1 of Thermocrinis albus DSM 14484. NCBI lineage: Bacteria > Pseudomonadati > Aquificota > Aquificia > Aquificales > Aquificaceae > Thermocrinis > Thermocrinis albus. The sequence goes on from NC_013894.1 coordinate 1,434,337, forward strand.
CTCGAACCCGCGACCTGCTGCATGGCAAGCAGCCGCTCCACCTCTGAGCTACGCCCGCTTTCTCTTTATATATTATACACCTTCATTCAACGTTGGCCACCTGCTGACGGAGCCTTTCTATCTCCGTTTTCAAATCCACCACCAGGTGGGAAAGTTCAGGCATCTTGTTACCTAAGGTGGTGATCTCTCTGTGCATCTCCTGAAGCAAAAAGTCCAACTTCTTACCTATATCACCCTCCGCTTCCAAAGTGTCCAAAAACCTCTGAAGATGTGCTTTGAGGCGTGTGTACTCCTCCGATACATCCATACGAGATATCAAAAAAAGAAGCTCGTTCATCACGGTAGGATCTTCCTGTAGAAGACCCACCTCTCTTGCTCTTTCCGCCACTTTCTCCTTCAATGCCTGCAAGATAGCATCCTTTTTCTCACCGATCTCTTCCAAAAGAGAGGATATAAGCTTCACACGTCGGAGTATGTCTTCTTTGAGGTATCTTCCTTCCTCCTCCCTACTTTTCACCAGCTCCCTCAGGGCCATCTGGAGGCTCTCAGTAAGAACAGAGCGTAGTTCTTCGTCTGGTTCTTCCTTTGTCTCTCCCGCTAATCTTACGGATATCATAAAGAGGGTATCATCAGAAACATTTAAGCTTAACTTCTCTTTAACATCCTTCAGAGATTGAAGAATGCTCTCCAGCTTTTGAAGATCAAAGGGCGACTGGGGCAGTTTTGTCTCTATCTGGAGAACCACATTCACCGTTCCCCTGATTACATACTCCTTCACCCATCTGCGAACATCCTGTTCCAAATCTCCCAGAAAAATATCGGACCTTACGGATACCTCAAGACCTCTCCCGTTAACGCTTTTTACAAAGGTGGTGACCTTCCATCTTTCTCCCTCACTTACACCCTTTCCCACACCTGTCATACTGCGCACTTTTAACCCCCACCGTACTCTGTTTGTTCCACCTCCGCTATGAACTCTTTCACTAACGCGGTAAGGAAAGACATCAGTTCCTTTATGTCCTTGTCCAGATAATACTCAAAAAGCTCTATCTTCCTTTCCCTGTAGTTATCCCCATCTAAGTAGTATCTTACCAACAGGTAGGGTACATTACGGTCCAGCTGGAAGCCTTCATCACCCGGCAGAAGGAGTCGCACTTCCACATCCGCACTGAGGCATTCTTTCTCCTCAAAGCACTTTTTCAGGTACTCTAACTTCTCCCTGTAGTTTTCCCACTTTACCATGTGGAAAATTATAAGCTACTGGATTGGGTTACGAGGGAGCTATAATTTAATCTCTGTTATGGTGTACATACTGTTGGTGATTCTCACACCTCTTTTGGCTCTCGCTGATAGCTTCACGTTGCTGGAGAAAAAGCTGGAAGAGATAAGAACGCTGAGGGCATCTTTTATCCAGAAGGTCCAGTATTCGTGGTATCCAAAGCCGGAAGTATCTAAAGGTTTCTTTTACGCTCAGAAGGGTGGAAAGTTCAGAATAGAGTACGAACAGCCTCAGCGTATGCTTATTGTCTCCGACGGTAAAAGGATCCTCATCTACGATCCTGAAGAGAATACCGCCATCTTGGATAGGGTGGAGAGAAATAGATCTGCGGTTGTAGAAGCTCTCTTTCTCCTCTCACGTCCCCTGAGGGATGTTTTTGACAAGGTGGGGGAGATAAGCAGAAATAACGGTCATGTGATAGTTCTGAAACCTAAGGTGCAGGACCCTTACTTTTCCCGTGTGTATGTGGAGGTGGATGGGTGGAGAAACATCAAGAGTATAAAAGTGGAGGAAAAAGACGGAAGCTTTACTACGGTGGAACTGGTAGATGTCAAATACAACTTTACTCCTTCTGAGGATCTTTTCCGCATAACTGTACCCAAAGGGGTGAGAGTGAGGCAGATATGAACAAGCAGACGCAGGATATTGTTATAGAAAAGGCGACGGAAAAAGATATTCCTAAACTGGCTGAGGTTTATGTGGAGAGTTATAAAGGGCTTGAAGAGTACGCTTACACTCATATGGATGATGTACTGGCTTACCTTAACTGGCTCATGAGAAGGGATGTGGCGGGCATTTTTGTGGCAAAATATAACGGTGAGTACATAGGTTTTGTGGCAGCTGACGGCAACTGGTTCAGTAAGAGGGAGGGTAAAGTGGTGGGTGCCATCCACGAACTGGTGGTTCTACCTCAGTACAGGGGTAAGGGTGTAGGTAAAAGGTTAGTGGAGAAGGCTTTGGAGTACTTCAGAAGCAGGGGGCTGGATACGGCGGAGCTTTGGGTGGGTGACGAAAACTATCAGGCAAAGAACTTTTATAGATCTTTGGGTTTCCTTGAGAAGGACAGGTTCAACTACTGGATAAGGATGACCAAAAGCTTGAAGGATGGAGAAAAGTCTGGCTGATACACTGAAGGAGCGTATATCCAAAGCCCGTAACTCTGTAAAAATAGCGTCCGCGTGGATAAGAGGAGATATTTTGGAGGATCTACTGTCGGTGGTGTGTGAAGGTGTCTCGGTAGAGGTGATCGTGAGAGTTTCTCAGAAGGAAGATCTGGATATAACGGACCTGAGGGTATTCCGCGCTGTGAGGAAATGTGGTGGAAGGATATACATAAATCCTAAACTGCACGCCAAGATGGTAATTGTGGATGATAGCTGGGCCGTGGTGGGCTCTGCTAACCTCACCTATTCGGGTGTGGTGGGCAACATAGAAGCTGTGGTAGAGGTGCTTCAGGAGGAGGAGATTGGTAGACTGGCTGATCTTTTTGAAGAGATAAAGAGGTCTTCTACGGAGCTGTATCCTGACGCTGTAGGTGTTGTAATATCCTCCGAGATATCTACGGTGCGAGCTTTACTACTGGAGGATTTAGAAGAACAGTCCTTGGTAAAACTGCCTACCTCTGATGGTTTTTTGGTGTGCCGTGTATCCAACATATCGGCGCGGGGTATAGACATCTCCCTTTTGGAACGCAGAGAGTGGCATAAGGACTGGATGATCTCTTTGGTGAGAGCCATCTCTCAGGAAAAGGGTGATTTTATGTTGGCGGAGTTAAAGGTCCTGTGCCACTACAGGACGGTAAAGGGACAAAGGGAGGGTCAGTTTGGTATACCTCTGAGAGCTGTGGCGGTAGGAACTCAGGTTCTTCCCTTCGCAAAAAAAGATGAGGAAATAGCCGAAGTTTTTCGCATCAACATGTCCGGATACCTTATGGACGTGGGTGTGAGGGTGGGAAAGCTTTATGGCACAGAGGTGGATGTTTTTATGGATCTTACGAAAGTGGTGAGTATGCATATGGCGGTTCTGGGTACCACCGGTTCGGGAAAGACCACCTTTGTGCGTAGAGTCATAGAAAACATACCCCACAACTATGTACAAGTTATCGTTATGGACCTCTTCGGTGAGTATTATCAGAAACTTCAGATACCCCGTGAGAATATTATCCACGTTAAGATCCCCTATACCCTGTTTCCCATAGACGCTTACGATGTTAAGACCATGCTGAGGTCTTACGGTGTAGATATACAGGAAAGATCCAGTGAGGAGAGAAGGTTTTTGGCGGGTGTAAGGAAGTTTCTCAAGCCAGATCTTAGTCTTTTGGGATACAGAGAGAAGAGTTTGGAGGAGATCCTGCTGTTGGAGGCGGGAGGTCTTCAGCTCAGTGTGATGGAGTTTATGGAGATGGCCAAGAGAGACTTGGGAGAGGAGGCTCTGAAGAACCAGAGGGATGTGTGGAGATCCCTCTACGAAGGTATAAGGTCCCATGCTCCTGTTGTGGTGTTTGACCTCAGTGATTTACTGCATCTGGACTCGCGCCTCAACATAGTGGGTCTTCTTTTGAAGGAGCTTTTCCTTCTTTCTAGAGAGAACGGGAAAAAACGCGTGGTGGTGTTGGAAGAGGCCCATCACTTTGCCCCGGAAAGGTCTGTTTCTGAACCGCCTGCCGGTAGGGAGAATTTGGCCTTTATCATGACCAAGAGAATAGCTCTAGAAGGGAGGAAGTTGGGAATAGGACTCGTGGCTGTTACCCAAAGACCTGCCAACATCAGCAAGTACATTCTTTCTCAACTCAACACGCAAGCAGTGTTCCGCCTCATAACCCGTAACGATCTGGAAGCTGTTTCTATCCTTCTAGGAGAAGAAGGAGGGGATCTTTTGAGACTTCTACCTCTCTTGAGGCCTGGAACCCTTTACCTAAACGGACTCGCTGTGCCCTTTGGCATGCTTCTTCAGATAGAGCTTTAACTTACATTCATTGCCTTCAGTTTTTGTTCCACATCGTGTTCAATAAGGGCGTCTATTATCTCGTCCAGCTTTCCTTCCAGTACGTCCTGCAGGCGATATATGGTCAGGTTTATGCGGTGATCTGTGACTCTGTTCTGTATGAAGTTATAGGTTCTTATCTTCTCACTTCTCTCTCCTGTGCCTATCTGTTCCCGTTTTTCTTTGGCCAGTTCTTCCCTTTTCTGTCGGTCATAGAAGTCCTTCAGACGTGCGTAGAGGATCTTAAGGGCCTTCATGCGGTTTTGGTACTGGGATCTTTCGTCCTGACACGTCACCACTATACCTGTTGGTAGGTGAGTTATACGCACCGCTGTCTCGGTGGTGTTCACGTACTGTCCACCTGCACTACTAGCTCTGAAGGTCTCTATCTTCAGGTCCTTGGGATCTATGTGTACCTCCGTTTCGTCTGCCTCTGGCAGTACCGCCACCGTAGCGGTGGAGGTATGAATCCTTCCACCGGCTTCCGTTACGGGAACTCGCTGTACACGATGCACCCCACTTTCGTACTTTAGTCTAGAATATGCACCTTCTCCCTCTACCAGAGCTATAACTTCCTTATAACCACCGAGACCTGTTTTCTGAGCACTCAGGATACTGAACTTCCATCCCTTTTCCTCAGCATACCTCTGGTACATATGCAAAAGATCTCTGGCAAAGAGAGCTGCCTCCTCCCCTCCTACACCTGCCCTTATCTCCAGTATGACGTTCTTGGAATCCCTCTCATCCTTAGGAAGGAGATGTATCTTTATACGTTTTTCCGTACTCTCCAGCTCTTTTTCCAATCTCTTAATTTCCTCTTTTGCAAGGGGTTCCAGTTCCGGGTTTTTGAGAAGTTCCTTGGTTTCCTCCAACTCCTTTAGGATCTTCCTGTACTCTTGATGAAGACGGTGGAGTTCTTCCAGTTCCTTAAGTTCCTTGCTGATCTGAGCAAACTTTAACCTGTCTTTTACGATGTCAGGATCCAGTACCTCAGCCTGTAGCTGTAGGTAGCGCTTTTCCGCAAGGTTCAGCTTATCTTCAAGCTCCTTTTGGAGCATTTATCTCCAGGAAGAAGGGTTTTACCCTTAGTTTGCCTGTGTAAAAGGGGTGGCACGCGTTACACACTTCCAGGTACACTGTCCCACCTTTTGTGCTCATGAGGGTGAAAGTGTTACCACAACCGCACACGAAGGTGGTAGGCTTTAGTTCCGGATGTATCCCTTTCTTCATCCTTATCCTCCTACTGTATTATACAAAATCGCCCTTAGCTTTTCAACGGCTGTTGGAAAGGCATCAGGTTTTGTGCCACCTCCCTGCGCCAGATCCTCCCTTCCACCACCACCGCCACCCAGTATAGGACCTATCTGTTTCACTATATCCACCGCAGATAGTTTATGGGTTAGGTTTTTGGAAACAGCCACGAGGGTGGATAGTTTTTCACCTTTTACGGAAGCCAGAAAGATTACCGCGGACGAGTCTTTACTTCTTATCTGGTCTGCCATCTGGCGTAAGGCACTCTGATCGGTGTTCTCCACCATTCCCCAATAAAGATTAACACCGTTTATACTTTCCTTCTTAAGTGCTTCTTTAAGTTTTTCCTGAAGGAGCTTCAGCTCAAGTTCTGATTTTTCTCTTTCCAGTAGTTTCACCCTTTCTTCCAGTTTCTCCACCACCGACAGAAGGTTTCCGGGATCGGTACCCAGATGCTCCGCAAGTTCCTTTAAGAGAATATGCTCTCTGTAAGCCTCTTCTACAGCCCACCTACCTGTCTTTGCCACGATCCTTCTTACCCCCGCACCTACAGATTCCTGTGAGATGATCTTAAAGTAACCTATGTCACCGGTTCTGTCTACATGGGTACCCCCACAGAGTTCTTTAGAGAAGGATCCGGCACTTATGACTCTCACCCTCTCTCCGTACTTCTCCTCAAATATGGCTATGGCTCCAGAGCTTATGGCGGTTCTATAGTCCATCTCCTCTACTATTACGGGTTCGTTCTTCATAATCTGCTGGTTTACCAGTTCTTCTATCTTCTTTATCTCCTCCTCTTTCAGAGGAGAGCTGTGGGTGAAGTCAAACCTCAGGTACTTATCACTAACTAAGGATCCGGCCTGTCTAACATGATCACCCAACACGTACCGAAGAGCTGCGTGCAGTAGGTGTGTGGCCGTGTGGTTCCTTCTTATGTCTTCCCTACGTTCCGCATCTATCTGTGCCAGTACTTCATCACCTACCTTTATCCTTCCCTTTGTAACAACACCTATGTGCAGTATTACGCCTTCGGTGGGTGACTGGGTGTCTTCCACATGGAAAACCCCTTCCATTCCCTCTATGATACCTGTGTCACCTACCTGTCCTCCACCCTCCGCGTAGAAGGGTGTTTCCTCTATAACTATCTCCCCTTTCTCTCCCTCCCTTAATTCAGAGACCAACTGTCCATCCTTTACTATAGCTAACACCTTGGTGAAGCTACTGTACTGCTGGTAACCTACGAACCTGGACGTTTTTCCTAACTCTTTGAGGTGAGAGTATACGGGCTTTATCTGTTTTGCCTCTATCTTGAAGTGTTTTCTTGCGCGCTCCCTCTGTAGGTTCATCTCCCTCTCAAAGCCTTCCATGTCTATGGTGAGGCCTTTCTCTCTTGCCATCTCCTCCAAAAGGTCAAGGGGAAAGCCGTACGTGTCGTAGATGGTAAAGACATCTTTCCCATCCAAAACACCGGTTTTTTCCCCTTTTTGGAGAAGTTCCTCCACCGCCGGCATACCTCTCCTCAGGGTTTGGAGGAACCGTTCCTCCTCCACCTTTATGAGACCTTTTACGTACTCTTTGGCCTGTATTAGCTCAGGGTATGCGTCCTTCATAACCCTTACCACCGTATCCACACCCTTGTAGAGGAAGGGCTCATACACACCCAGTTTGTAACCGAACCTGAGAGCTCTGCGCAGTATCCTACGCAGCACGTATCCCCTACCTGTGTTGGAGAAGATGACGCCATCCGCCACAGCAAAGGTGAGGGCTCTAAGGTGGTCCGCTATGACTCTCAGAGCTACGTCGGTAAGGTAGTCCTGTCCGTAAGCTTTTCCTGTGATCTCCTCGCCGAAGGCCAGTATGGGTCTCAGAAGGTCCGTTTCAAAGTTAGTGGGTGTGTTCTGCAGCACGCTGGCTATCCTTTCAAGACCCATACCTGTGTCTATACTGGGATGAGGGAGGGGATGAAGATGTCCCGAAGGGTCCCTGTTGTACTGCATAAAAACAAGGTTCCATATCTCCAGAAATCTTTCCTCCGAACTGTCCCTCTCTACGTATATTTCCGAGGATGGACCGCACGGTCCTACTTCCCCCATCTGCCAGAAGTTGTCTTCCTCTCCCATCCTCCACACCCTTTCCTCAGGCAGTCCTACTTCTTCCGTCCAGATGCGGAGGGCCTCTTCGTCATCCTTGTAAACGCTCACCCATAGCCTGTTTTCGGGAAGGCCCAACTCCTGTGTGAGAAACTCCCATGCGTACAGTATGGCCTCTCTCTTGAAGTAATCGCCGAAGGAAAAGTTACCCAGCATCTCAAAAAAGGTATGGTGTCGGGAGGTATAACCCACCTGCTCAAGATCGTTGTGTTTGCCTGATACCCTCAGACACTTTTGACAGGACACAGCCCTGGTGTAAGGTCTTTTTTCTAATCCTAAAAACACGTTCTTGAAAGGAACCATACCTGCGTTCACAAAGAGGAGAGTAGGGTCCCCTTCCGGTATTAAAGGAGCACTTCTTACCCTGGTGTGTCCTTTCCTTTCAAAGAAGCTTAGGAATCGCTCTCTTATCTCGTTCCCTGTCATAAGGTTTAAATTATACCAGTGGCCACTTTCAGGGCTTTGAAGGCATCCTCAAGAGAGGGACAAGATAGACCCTTAAGCAGGGCTATGAAGTTAAGGCGTATTGCTGCCATGTACGCGCTACGTGAGTCTTCTACCACAAGCTCCCAGTGATCTTCTTTTTTGGTGAGTTTATAAGGTGGTAAGTGGGCTTCTTCAGGTATCTTCTCTACAGTTTCTTTCAGGAAAAGAGCTATGTCTGAAAGTTTTGTGTGTATCTCCATCTTGGTAGGTACCCATCCCCTAACCCTTACCCTACCTCTGTCACCTACAAGTTCTACAAACTGGTACTCTTCCCCCTCTTCCAGTATAAAGGCATGATAGAATACCGCCTTCACATGGTGGTACTCCACGACAGCCATAGCTTTACCCACGTGGTCCTCCTGGAGGGTGACTTTTACAGGGTCTGAGGACAGTAGCCAGCTGGCGAGGTCAAAGAAATGGACACCGTGTTCTACCAGCACGCCACCACTTTTGTGTCTGTCCCAAAACCAGTGGTTTTTTGGGGGAGCCTTAGCATAGTTGACCACAAAGAGGGCATCTATCTTCCCAAAGGCTTGTTGCTCCAAGAGGGTTTTGAGGAGTCTGTATGGGAGCATGTTCCTCTGTACCAAGTTAACACACCCTGCTGCTGACTGTTTTTTGATTATAGGCTCCAGCAGGGAGGGATGCGTGGCACCGGGTTTTTCCAGAAGGAGAAGTTTGGAAGCCTCTAAGGTCCTTTTTGCCATGATGGGCTGAAGGTGGGGAGGAACAGCCACCCACACCAGATCTATATTAGGATCCATGACCAACTGAACACCATCCGAGTACTCTTCTACCGGTCTGTGGTAGTCCTTAAAGCCCAACGCCCTTCTCCTGGCTCTCCACACTTCTATGACCTGTTTTCTGTGAGAAGGTGTGGGTGCGGCAACGGCCGCCAACACTACGTCTTTTAGCTCGGCCACCGCTTCAACTCCGAACCTCGCAAAGGAACCTGCACCTATCACACCCAAAGTCTTCATGCCACCCTTTTGACAAGAATCTCCTCAAAGGACAGTCTGGCCAAAAGCCACACCACCGAAGACTCTGCTCCCTGATTGAGGTTTACGCCGGAGGAACAAAGGCCGTCACAGCAACCACCTGTGTTTTCATCCAGAAGGGGAACACCCAAAAGGTTTCTGCCTGTGAACCACTGAAGGGCCTGCAGAGCTCTCGTCAACCATTCTTCTTCCCCCGTTATGGTGTAAGCTTCCAAACACGCAAGGGTTGTAGAAGAGGCCTCTATGGGTTGTTGATCAAAGACGGCCTTTCTGCCACCTTTTTTGAACCATCCTTTGTTACCAATGGGGGAGAAGGTGTCTCCCTGCCAGGTGTTTTCACATAAAAACCTTAGGGTCCTTAGACCTGCATCTATCAACTCATCCCGCGACAGTATCTTACCTGCTACCAAAAGGGCATGAGGTAGTAAAGCGTTTTCGTAAGTCATAGTGTCCTCAAACCATTCCCAGTCCTTGTGTCTGTGGCTAAGGTACATGTTGTAGAGTTTATCGGCACTAAGGTTCAGAAGATGGTACGCCTTTCTCTCGGAGGAGAGTTCCCAGTACCTACCGATAGCCAGCAGTGCGTTGGCCACACCCCTAGGGCTGTTTAGTTCTGTCACCACCTGTAGAGATCTGTTGAGAAGAGTCTGGATGGCACTTTCCATAGGTCCATCTTGCCAGAGATAAAGAGACTCCACCAGTCCCTGTAAGGCTCTACCTTGACAGTCCTCCGAGAAAGACTCCTCTAAGGGTTTTCGGTCATAGCTGAAGAAGTTATGGAACTTTCCATCTTCCCTTTGGGCGTATGCCAGAAAAGCCAGATACCTCTCCGCTAAATCTGTAGCATCTTCCAGTTCCAGAAGAGTGGCCTTTATGGCCACTGTGAGAGCTCTGGCGTTGTCGTCGGTGGTGTAACCTGTCCTCCTGTTAGGGATGGGGCCTATGGCGTGCTGTATTATACCTGTATCGTCTGTAAGTCGGCGCAAGTGTCTCAGATCTGGCTCCGGTAACCTCAGCTCCATGATTTTACCCCCTCTCTGGAGACCTTCTCTGCAAGTCGGAGATACTCCCTGGCTAAGTTGGTCCAGCTCCACCCAGCTGTTTTTCTGGCTATACTTCTCCTAAGACTAATGCGCAGGTCTTGACAATGAGCCAGACGGGAGAGAGCCTGCGCCATACTGATAGGATCGTTGAAGGGTACCAATATACCTGAGCCGTCTTTGAGAAGTTCGGAAGCGTATATGTAAGGTGTTGAGATTATGGCTTTTCCTAAGTGAGCTGCAAAGGTAAGAGTACCGCTAGATATCTGCTGATAACCGGGATAGGGTGTGAGGTATATATCCACCGCTTCTATGAGATCCAAAAGCTCTTCCTCCTCCAGGTATCTGTTGATCCATATAACATGGTTTTCCAAACCTAACTCTTCCACCATCCTTTCCAACATGTTCCTGTAGCTCTCACCTTCTCTTCTGAAGACTTCGGGATGGGTTGCACCCGCTATTATGTACACCAAGTTAGGAGCTTCCTCAATGGCCATTTTCAAAGCTTTCAGAGCTGTTTCAAGTCCCTTTCCAGGACCGATGAGCCCAAAGGTGAGAACCGATACACGTCCGTCCAACTGAAGCTCCCTCCTCCAGCGTAAAGGATCACCCTTCTTTCGGGCAGGCACACCGTGAGGTATCCATACCACCTTCTGTAAGGACACCCGATAGATGTTTCTGAGGATATCAAAACCACTGCGAGATATGATCACCACCCTGCTAGATCCTTTTATTAAGCTGAGAAGTATCTCCCTCTGTGAGGGTGTTGGCTCCACCAGTAGTGTATGTAGTACCGTTATCACAGGTACCTTCAGGTGGCGTAGCAGCTCCAGTAACATAACACCATCCTGTCCACCGAATATCCCATACTCGTGCTGAAGGATAACCACATCCACTGTGTCGTTAAGGAAGGTGGCTGCTCTTCTGTAGTCCTCTAACTCCTCCTGGCGTAGTAAAAACTCCACATCTTGTGGGTTCTCTGTTGGTATATCGTCCTTTCTAACCACCGAAACTACTTTTACTTCCGCACCGTTCTCAACAAGCCCCTCCACCAACCCTTTGGAGAAAGAGGCTATACCACACCTCCTGGGAGGATAAGTGCTTACCACACCTATCCTTACCCCATGACCTCCCAACATCTACCCAAGCTGTTAAGTGTCAGCTTGGGTGCCGGGCTATTTGTACCCCGCCCTTCTGAGAGTGTCCCGGACCCGGCAGGCGGCATTGGACACTCCCTATTACCGAATAAAATTTATGTTATAATGTGAAGGCTTAGGAGGTACATAATGAGGGTAAAAGGTCCATCATCCCGTAAATTTAAAAAGAAGATTCTGAAGCTGGCCAAAGGTTTCAGAGGTAAGAGAAAGAACGTATACAGACGTGCTAAGGAGTATGTCTTCAGAGCTCTTCAGTATCAGTATAGGGACAGAAGACAGCGCAAAAGGGAGTTCAGAAGGCTCTGGATAGCTCGTATAAACGCAGCGGTAAGACTACATGGTATTTCTTACAGTAGGTTCATGCACGGTCTTAAGCTGGCAGGAATAGATCTCAACAGGAAGATCTTGGCCGATATGGCTGTCAGAGATCCGGAGGCCTTTGGCCAGATAGTGGAGAAGGCCAAAGAGGCCCTTACCAAGACCGCATGATACCAGTAGAGGAGATAGAAAGGGCCGTATTGGAGGAACTGGAGAAAGTATCGGCTCTTCACCAGCTTCAGGAGATAAAGGCCAAGTACTTAGGTAAGAAGGGTGTTCTTACACAAGCGCTTAAAGAACTACCCTCTTTACCTGCGGAGGAAAGAAAGGTGGTGGGAGCTTCCCTCAACCGTCTTAAAGAGAAACTGGAGCATCTCTTCCGTCAGAGAGAGGAAGAACTCAAGATCCGTCAGTGGGAGGAGGAGCTGAGAAAAGAGTGGTACGATCTTACAGTACCACCCACCTCTTACCTAGGTGGACTTCATCCCATCACCCTCACCATAAGGAGAATAAGGGACATACTGACCAGTATGGGCTTTGAAGTAAAATCCGGTCCAGAGGTAGAGTTAGAAGCTTATAACTTCGACATGCTCAACATACCTCCTTATCATCCCGCTCGTGATATGCAGGATACCTTTTACTTAGATAAAGAGGGTTATCTGCTACGGACTCATACATCTCCCGTGCAGGTGAGGGTCATGTTGGAACAAGAACCTCCCATCAAGATGATAGCCTACGGTAAGGTATACAGAAGAGATGATGATCCCACTCACTCTCCTATGTTTCACCAGGTGGAGGGGCTTGTGATAGATAGAGACGTCTCTTTTGGGCACATGAAGTACACTATAGAGACTTTTCTGAAAAGTTTCTTCGGTGAGGATCTACCCGTGAGATTCAGAGCCTCTTACTTTCCCTTCACCGAACCCTCTGCTGAGGTGGACATAGGTTGCAGCGTGTGTGGTGGCACAGGTTGTAGGGTGTGTAAAGGATCAGGTTGGTTAGAAGTCATGGGATGCGGAATGGTACATCCGCAGGTGCTCAGAAACTGTGGTATCGATCCTGATGTTTATCAGGGTTTTGCCTTTGGCATGGGTGTGGAAAGACTGGCCATGATATACTACAGGGTAGATAACATAAAACTTTTCTACGAAAACGACCTTAGATTTCTGAGGCAACTGCGGTGGATCTGAACATATCCTTACAACGCGCTTTAGAACTCACCACTCTTTACAGGCCCGTTGCTCTGTACACGGAGGTTTTGGCAGACACAGAGACACCTCTCTCCCTCTTTTTGAAACTCAGAAAAGAAGGTGCCTTTAACATACTACTGGAGAGTGCCGAAGGCGGAAGTCAGTGGGGAAGATACTCCTTCATAATAAGATCAGAAAGTTTTTACTGGAAACTTCTCAGGAAAAGGGGTGAGGTTTTTCAGAGAGGACGATTCAGGGAGGTGGTAACCGAGGATCCTTTCGGTGAACTTAACAAGGTGATGAGCACCTTTCAGCCTTACAGGGACCCATCCCTACCGCGTTTCTGGGGAGGACTGGTGGGGTACGTTTCTTACGACGTGGTGAAACATTACGAACCTGTAAGGGACTCTCTAGATGACCCTCTTATGCTACCCGACATCATGATGGTGCTGACAGATCTTGTAGTGATACACGACAACCTGACAGGCAAGGTGAAGGTGGTGGTTCCCCTCTTTGAGAGCAGTGTAGAGGAGTACAGGAGAGGCGAACGAACCATAGAGGACACCCTACACCACATCTTCCACAGAAGCGTGCTTCCTTCCTCTTTTAAGGAGAAGGAACCTTCCGGATGGACTTCCAACACCTCCCAGCAGGAGTTTATAGATATGGTGACCCGTGCCAAGGAATATATAGCTGCAGGTGATGTTATTCAGGTGGTCCTATCTCAGCGTTTTTACAAAAGCTGGAAAGGCGATCCCCAGAACATCTACAGGGTGCTACGGTACATAAACCCTTCTCCCTACATGTATTATCTGGACATGGGAAGCTTCCAAGTGATAGGATCATCTCCGGAGGTTTTGGTAAGGGTAGAGGATAAGACAGCTCACACCCGTCCCATAGCGGGTACCAGAAGGAGGGGCAGAACGGAGGAGGAGGACGTAAGACTGGAGGAAGAGCTTGTAAAGGACGAAAAAGAACGTGCGGAGCATCTCATGTTAGTGGATCTTGCCAGAAACGATCTGGCCAGGGTGTGTGTGCCTGGTAGTGTCAAGGTGAAAGAGTTTATGAAGGTGGAGCGCTATTCTCATGTCATGCATATGGTAAGTCATGTGGATGGTATCTTGGCAGAGGGTGTTTCTCCCTTTGACGTTCTTAAGGCTGTCTTTCCGGCAGGTACTGTATCGGGTGCACCAAAGGTTAGGGCTATGCAGATCATAGAAGAGCTGGAAAAAGAACGTAGAGGGATATACGCTGGTAGCGTAGGTTATGTATCCTTCGAGGGTAACATGGATATGGCCATAGCTATAAGGACGGCCGTTTACAGGGGTGGCGAGATCTTTGTGCAGGCAGGTGCAGGTATAGTGGCGGACTCTGATCCTTACAGAGAGTGGTTAGAGACTGTAAACAAAGCCAAGGCGGTGATGAAAGCTGTAGATATGGCTTCTTCAGTTTGATATATACTATCCACCTTAGGAGGGAAAAAATGAAAAAGGCTATCTTTCTGACAGGTCTTTTGGTTCTTTCTGCCGGTATGTGGGCCTGCAGCGGTTCTGCGGCGTGTCCCACCAAAGACAAGGTAAAGACATCGGTGAAAGATCTTATTCCGGGTGATTTCACCGTGGAGGAGGTGAACCCCCTGAAGGATATAAAGGGACTGTGTGAGGTGGTAGTAAAAGTAGGTGCGTCCCCCATAGTTTTTTACATGGATCAGAAAGGAGAATATGTCCTTGCGGGCAACTTACTTTCTCTAAAGGATAAGAAAAACCTCACAAGGGAGCGCCAACAGGAGTTTATGAAGATAAGCCAGGATAAAGTGAAGGAGCTGGAAAAGTACACCGACATGACCTTTGGAGCAAAAGGTAGCGGTAAGTTCATCTATTTCTTCACGGATCCCGACTGTCCCTTCTGTAAAAGGTCGGAACCTATAGTGGAAGAGTGGGCCAAAAAGAATAATGTGGAAGTGCGCGTTATACTGTATCCTCTACCCATACACCCAGACGCCTTTCCCAAATCTGTTTCTTTAGTGTGTGATAAAAAAACATGGGAAGACTATAAGAGGGGTTATATGGGCAGTCAGTGTGAGGAAGGTAAAAAGAAAGTGCAGAGCAATCTGGAGCTGGGACAAAAGCTAGGCATAAACGGTACCCCTACCTTTATAGGTATGAACGGAAAAGTTCAGTCAGGCCTTCCCACAGAGGATGACTTGAACAAACTGATAAATTGATGGACTGGATAGAAGAGGAGCTAAGGAGGTTAAAAGGGGAGAACCTTTACAGAGAAAGACGCCTCAGGGAAGGTTTCCTAGATGTATGTTCCAACGATTACTTGGGGCTTCGGGACCACCCTGAGGTGATAGAGGCTGTTGTGAGGGTGGTAAGGGATGCAGGCGTTGGTTCCGGAGCCTCCCAGTTGGTTTCTGGATACACCCGTTACCACAGGGAGTTGGAGGATGCCTTAGCTGAGTTTAAGGGAACTCCCAGCTGTGTGCTGTTTGGATCCGGTTATCTAGCCAACGTGGGACTCCTTCAAGCCCTTGCTGGGGAAGGTGATCTCATACTGAGTGATAGGCTGAACCATGCCTCCATAATAGATGGATGTCGGTTGTCTAAAGCTGATGTGATGATTTTTGAACATGGTGATTACCAACATCTGGAAGATCTCCTAAGATCCACCAGGAAGAACTACCGAAGAGTACTGATAGTAACGGACAGTGTCTTTAGTATGGACGGGGATATGGCCAATGTACAACTCCTCATGGATCTGTGTGAGAAGTATGAATGTATCTTGGTGTTGGACGAGGCACACGCTACAGGCACTGTAGGAGATAAAGGTAGGGGCTCTTTAGAACATTTCCATCTAGAGTGGAAGGAGTATGTGGTGATGATGGGTACCTTGTCTAAGGCTTTGGGTTCCTACGGAGCTTTTGTGTGTGCTTCTAAAAGGGTGTGTGACCTTTTGGTGAACAGAGCCAGGAGTCTTATCTTCTCTACAGCGATACCACCGGCTCTGTGTGCAGGTGCGGTGACAGCTCTTCAGATAATACAGAGGGAAACGTGGAGACTCAAAAGACTAAGGGAACTTTCCGAGACCCTCTACAAGAGCCTGAGAGGCATGGGCTTTGAGGTGATGTACCACGGTACTCCCATACTTCCCATAATGGTCTACTCGGAAGAGAGGGCCCTGCGTATGTCGGCACATCTTCTGGAGAAAGGTGTACTACTGCAGGCCATCAGATATCCTACAGTTCCCAAAGGTTCAGCCAGACTTCGACTCACCGCCAGTGTAAGGTACTCGGAGGATGATATCAAGACTCTTCTGAGGGCTCTGGACGATGTAAAAGCTTTCTGACATACTCCCTCAAGAATCTCTGACGTTCTTCTCCTGGGGGCATGCTTTCCCTAAGTTGTGCTAGATCCTCCAAAAGTTGCTGTGTATTTTCAGGAATGCATCTCTCCAAGAATTCCCTGATGGCAGAAGAAAGAGCCGGAACTCTCCCAGAGGTAGACACACCCACTACAAGATGCCCCCTCAGTATAAGAGCAGGGAAGAGGAAGTTACAAAGGTGAGGACTGTCCACACAGTTACACAAGATCTTTCTTCTCTCGCACATACGGAATATCTTCTTCTGAAGCCTCTCATCATCCACGGCCACTATCACCATGTGAGCACCTTTGATATCTGAGGACATGAAAGATCTCTTCATCCACCTTATCTTTCCCTCTTTGGCTAAGGATAGGAGCTCTCTACTGATACGGGGTGCTACTACGGTGATGCTTGGGCCGAAAGGCAGCAACTTCTCCACCTTCCTAGTGGCAACGTTCCCACCTCCCACTACCAGCACCTTTCTACCTTCCAAACTTACAAAGGCAGGAAAGTAGGGATACATGATGTTAAATTTATATTGGTCTTCTCACAAATTGAAAGCTTGCATTAACACTGTCGAAGCGATAATATAACATTCAGAGGTTACGTAAAAAAACGCAGGGAGGTGGAATATGCGTAGGTTTATAGCGGTGTACTTAGCTATGGCATTTTCTTATGCACAGCAGGATATGAGTCATGACCATCACCGTATGCATCAGATGAGAATGCAACAGATGATGCAGGAGTGTCAACAGAGAATGATGAGTATGATGATGGAAGACCCGGCCTTTATGGAAAGGAATCTCAGGATGCTGATAGAACATAAGGATACCGTGAAGAAGGTTTTAGACAAGAACCTTGAGCTAAAGAAAGAGTTGGAGGAGGTTATCAGATGAATCTGTGGTTCTTTGCTTTGGCCCACGAGGCACACGCTGTGGTGCAAAGTCCTCCTATGCTACAGGTTACTTACCCTCAGGTAGTGAAAATTCACCCACCTGTAGTGCATTTCGCCATAGTCCTCCCCATCCTTCTATTCTTGATAGAGGTATATAAGCTCTTGCGAGGAGAAGAGAAAGGCGGTGTATCTCTTTTGGTGAGTCTACTAATGGTAATATCCGTGGCCTCGGCTGCTCTAACGGGCTGGGTGGTGCACGAAAGGATAGAAAGTTTACCCATAACTGCGGAGGCTGAAGCTGTCCTGCACCTTCATGAAAGATTGGGTATAACTCTCTTTGTCTTTTCTCTCCTAGTACTTACACTTAAGGTGATGAGTCTCAAAATATCACGGAGATTTTTTTCCCTTCTCTACATTTTAGGTCTCCTGCTCCTGTCTGGAGGAGTCCTCTATCAGGGCTACTTAGGGGGGAGGCTCGTATACCAATACTCGGTGGGTGTACCTGTGGGAGGTAGGTGACATGTGGGATATGCACGGAATGGGATGGGGTATGGGCATCCTTTATATTCTAGCCGTTCTGTTTCTTATCTTCGGCATACTTGCTTTTGCCAAGTACTTGCTTAAAGGTTGAAGCGTGAGGCACCATCATCACCACGGGGAACATCACGAACACAAAGCACACGTAGAGCACACAGAAGATATAGTGCGGAGGGCTATAATCTCAACTTTTCTGACTGTGCCCGTTCTTCTCTACTCAAAGAGCTTTCAGGAACTCATAGGTTTCTCCATACGGAGGTTTCCCGGCAGTGAGTGGATAGTACCTGTTTTCTCTACCGTAGTGTTTCTTTATGGTGGCACATTTTTCCTAAAAGGTATGGTACAAGAGCTTTCTCGTAAAAAGCCCGGTATGATGACTCTTGTAGGACTTGCCATCTCTGTAGCCTTCATCTACAGCATGTCAACCGTTGCCTTGGGTGGCATGGATTTTTTCTGGGAACTTACCACCCTCATAGTGATCATGCTGTGGGGACATTGGATAGAGATGAGATCCCTTCTGGGTGCATCAAGGGCGGTGGAGGAGTTGGTGAAGCTTATGCCTACTAAGGCCAATCTCATCAAAGATGGGAAAATAATAGAGGTGCACGCTTCTGAGTTAAAACCTGGGGACACAGTCCTTGTAAGGCCTGGAGAAAAGGTGCCGGCAGACGGGATAGTTGTAGAGGGCCACACTCATGTAGATGAGTCCATGCTTACAGGAGAGTCAAGACCTGTTTCTAAGAGAGAAGGGGATAGGGTGGTGGGAGGTGCCATAAACCTTGAAGGCTCTATAAAGGTGAAGGTAGAGAAAGCTGGGGAGGACACGTACCTCAGTCAAGTCCTACAACTCGTGAAAGAAGCCCAGATGTCCAGGGCTCGTCTTCAGGATACGGCAGACAGGGTAGCCTACTATCTTACTTTAATAGCTATAGGGGTAGGATCTCTCTCCCTTTTCTTTTGGTGGTATGTAGGATCAGATATCAGGTTCGCCGTGGAGAGGGCTGTTACGGTTATGGTGATAGCATGTCCCCATGCCCTGGGTTTGGCCATACCCCTGGTGGTGGCCTTTTCTACATCTTACTCAGCCAAAAGGGGGATATTGATTAGGAACAGGGACGCCTTTGAAAGGGTGAAGGATGTGGATGCTGTCATTTTTGACAAGACTGGTACGCTGACGGAAGGGAAGTTTGGTATTAGCGAGGTTATCAGCCAGGATATTGACCGGAGAGGACTTTTGAGATTAGTGGCCAGCTTGGAGAACAATTCAGAGCATGTGATAGCACGAGCCGTGGTGGAAGAAGCGATGAAAGAAGGACTGGATCTGTTACCTGCTACCAACTTTAAAGCACATCCAGGCAGAGGAGTTACGGGTGAGGTAGAAGGCCACTATCTGGCTGTCGGAACCCCACTTCTCATGGAGGAGCTGGGTGTAAAGTTAGAATCGCACTTTCTCAGGAAAGTGAGAGAGCTCGAAGCTCAGGGAAAGACAGTGATATTGGTAGCTATAGATGGGAAGAGCGCCGGGTGTATAGCTCTTTCGGACAGAGTAAGGCCAGAGTCCTACGAGGCCGTAAGGGAGCTAAAGGCTATGGGGAAAAGAGTTATTATGCTGACGGGAGATTCGGAGGAGGTGGCACGTTATGTGGCCGAAGAGCTTGGAGTGGATATCTTTATGGCTCGGGTTCTCCCTCACCAAAAAGTGGAAAAGATCAGAGAACTCCGCAGCAAAGGGCTTAAGGTGGCCATGGTAGGTGACGGTGTCAACGATGCTCCTGCCTTACTGGAGGCGGACGTGGGCATAGCTATAGGCTCAGGTACACAGGTGGCGGTAGAGAGTGCGGATATAGTACTCGTTAAAAGTGATCCAAGAGACGTAGTGCGGATAATACGTCTATCCCGTATAACTGTAGGAAAGATGTTGCAGAATCTTTTCTGGGCAACTGGATATAACGTGGTGGCTATTCCCCTCGCCGCGGGTGTGGCCGCTCGATGGGGTATAGTGTTGGAACCGGCTGTCGGTGCTCTACTCATGACGGCGAGTACTGTGGTCGTTACTGTGAACGCTCTCACCATGCTCCGACAGCTCAGATAGATTCACTTTTATACTTGATTAGGTCATGCGCATAGTTCTGAAAATAGGCTCTAACCTGATACAGACCGAGGACGGGGATATAGACCTTACTTTTCTTTCCAAGCTAGCTAAGGAAATAAAAAGTCTCGTGCAGGCTGAGCATGAGCTGGTGATAGTATCGTCGGGTGCGGTACTGTGTGGGCTCAAAAAGCTGGGTTTGACGGAAAGACCTAAAGAGCTTCTCGAGAAACAGGTTCTGGCAGGCATAGGTCAAGCTTATCTTATGCATCTCTATGACATGGTTTTTTCCAACTACGGTTTGGTACCGGCTCAGGTTCTTCTCACCTCAGATGTCTTCAGGGATAAGGGAAAGTTTTATACCGTCAAAGGTGTTGTGGAGAAAATGCTAAAGATGAAGGTCATTCCTATCATCAATGAGAACGACACAGTGGCGGTGGCGGAGCTTATTTTTGGAGACAACGACTTTTTAGCAGTGCACACAGCCTTTATGCTGGATGCGGATCTTTTAGTTTTCTTTTCCAGTGCAGGTGGTTTGCGAAATCATGATGACAGGGTAATACCTGTTATAGAGGATATAGATGCAGCATTCCAGTATGTTAGAAGTGTAAGGTCCTCTTATGGAACAGGGGGTATGATCAGCAAGCTCACCGCCACCCGTATAGCCCTCCGACTGGGTATACCTGTTGTTATAACTGGAAAGGAAGACTCTCTACTTGATGTGAAGGACAAAAACACAAAGGGTACCTACTTTAAACCTTATCCAAAGGGTTTGAAACCAGGTAAAAGATGGCTCGCCATGATAGAGGAACCAAAAGGTGCCCTTTACATAGACGAAGGGGCCTACGCTGCCATAAAGAAAGGTAAGAGTCTCTTGCCTGCAGGTATACAGAGGGTAGAGGGTTACTTCTCAAGGGGTGATGTGGTGGGTGTTTACACCTCTGACGGTGTACTGGTAGGCAAGGGGAGAGTGAACTTTTCTTCTGAGGAGTTGAAACTCATCTTGGGCAAGAAGGGGGATGAGGTGAAAAGAGTGCTGAAGACTACAAAAGAGGAGGCCATCCACAGGGACAGCCTGGTAGTTTTTTAGCTTTTTCTCACAGGTAGCCGGCTTCTACTCCTATGCAAGCGTTCCACACTATCTTTATTTTGTCCTTGTACTTTTCTATCACCTCCGGATTCTCACATCCCGGTTGTAACCACACACATTTGGCACCTACCTTTAAGGCTTCCTCCAGTATGGGCTCTATGTGGGCCGGGTTCCTAAATACGTTGACTATATCTATGGGTTCCGGTACATCAGAGAGAGAACTCAGCACTTTAACACCCAGTATCTCCTGGCCAGCGTACTTTGGGTTTACAAAGTAAACTCTGTGGGTGCCTTTACTTACAAGTCTTTCGCTCACATAGTAAGAGGGTCTTTCTGGATCCGGAGATATACCTACCACGGCTACTACCTTTGCTTCCTTTAGTACCTGCAGTGCATCATCTTGGTGTGGGTGATGTAGTTCCTTCATAACATCTTATTATAAACGCAAGCGTGTTAAATTAATCCCCATGTGCGGTGTGTTTGGTGTTTTTGGTCTAGAAGGTGCTGAAAGATACGCTTATTTCGGTATATACGCCCTTCAACATAGAGGACAGGAGAGTGTAGGTATAGCGGTTTCCGACGGAAGCACCATTAAGTTGGTGAGAAAGGCGGGTTTGGTGCTGGAGGCCATAAAAGCCCAGGATCTGGAAGGTGTCAGAGGAAACGCCGCCATAGCTCACGTAAGGTACTCCACGGCAGGTGACTCAGGTTTTATAAATGCTCAACCCTTCTATAGGGAAACGTCTCTTGGTCCCGTAGCTGTAGTTCACAACGGTAATCTTGTCAACTACGGAACCCTGAGGAAGGAGCTAGAGGAGAAGGGTTACGCCTTTCAACACAGTTCTGATACAGAACTGTTTCTGATTCTGTTGGAGGATGGAGAGTATGTACCTCCCCACGTGGACCTTCATCCTAAAGACAGAGATCTCTTACCCCGAATCTTTTATGTCATGCGAAGGGTAAAAGGTGCCTACAGCCTCCTTTATCTCTTTCCCGACAAGATGGTGGCTGTAAGGGATCCCATGGGTTTTCGGCCTCTCCTTATGGGTAGAATAGGGCAGGGTATTCTCTTCTCCTCCGAGAGTTGTTCTTTTGACATCCTCAGGGGCCAACTTTGGAGAGAACTGAGGCCAGGTGAGGTGTTGGTGGTAGACAGTGCAGGCATAAGAAGTTACTTTCCCTTCCCTCATAGTAGAACGGCCATGTGTATCTTTGAACTGGTGTACTTTTCCAAACCTGAGAGCTACGTTTTAGAGCACTGGGTGTATCATGTACGCAAGAGGATGGGGCAGGAGTTGGCGAGGGAGGATAAGGTGGAGGCAGATGTGGTTATTCCGGTTCCGGACTCGGGGGTTGTTCCGGCACTGGGTTACTCCCAAGAGACAGGAATTCCCTTCGAGATGGGTCTCATAAGAAACCATTATGTGGGTAGGAGCTTTATAGAACCTACACAAGAGCTTAGGGACATAAAGGTCCTCATGAAACTGAGTCCCAACAGAGCGGTCCTTGAAGGTAAGCGTGTGGTGGTCATAGACGACTCTCTGGTGAGGGGAACCACCTCTAAGAAGATAGTGAGCATGCTAAAGAGTGCCGGTGCCAAGGAGGTACATCTGAGAATAGCGTCACCCCCCGTCATAGGTCCGTGCTTTTATGGTATAGACACACCCACCCGTGAGGAACTCATAGCAAACCGTATGTCCCTTGAGGATATAAGAAAGTTCACCGGCGCCGATACGCTACGCTATCTCTCTTTGGAGGGTCTCAGAAGATGTGTCCATCATCCGGAAAAGTTCTGTGACGCCTGCTTCAGTAACCTCTATCCTGTGGAGGTGGAAGAAACAGCCTCCCGTATTCGCTGAACGTTTTCCATGATACCCTCTAACCAGCTGAGGGGTACCATGTTGGGACCATCTGATAGGGCTCTGTCAGGATCCGGGTGTGTTTCCATAAATATACCATCGCAACCCACAGCCACCGCAGCTCTTATAAGGGGAACCACAAACTCCCTCTGGCCACTGGATCTGTCACCTGCTCCTCCTGGGAGTTGCACGCTGTGAGTGGCGTCAAATATAACCTTCGTAAAACTCGACATGATAACCAAGCTTCTAAAATCCACCACCAGGTTGTTGTAACCAAAGCATACTCCCCTCTCCGTCACATAATAATCTACCGCACCACCGAAGCGTAGTTTCTCTACCACATTTTTTACATCCCACGGTGCCAAGAACTGACCTTTTTTCACATTCACCGGTTTACCGCTTCTGGCCGCTTCCAACAGGAGATCCGTCTGTCTGGAGAGAAAGGCAGGTATCTGGATTATGTCCACCACCTGCGCGACAGGTTTTACCTGCCATGTTTCGTGTACATCAGTGGTGACTTCAAGGCCTGTTTCCTCCTTAACCTTCTGGAGGATCCTGAGACCTTCTTCTAAACCCGGTCCTCTAAAGGATTTTACCGATGATCTGTTGGCTTTGTCAAAGGAGGCCTTGAAGACGAACCTAAACTGAGGATACTTTTCCGCGAGTTTTCGCAAGAAAGTGGCAACTTCTAAAACGAGTTCTTCACTCTCTATGACACAGGGTCCTGCTATTATCAACATGAGCTTAAGTATATCTCTCCAAGTAAAGCTTTGCCACCCTGTTGGCTATGGAGTGCATACGTCTTATGTATCTAGCCCTTTCCTGGACTGACAGAACACCTCTGGCATCCAGCAGGTTAAAAGTGTGAGAACACTTAAGAAGGTAATCGTACGCAGGTAAAACCAGTCCCTCTTCTAGGAGTCTTTCCGCTTCTTTTTCATACATGTTGTAGATTTCAAACAGCATCTTTGGATCTGATTTCTCAAAGTTATACACACTCCACTCGTACTCCGCCTTTCTGAAAACATCTCCGTAAGTTAGCCACTCGTTCCACTTTATATCAAACACACTGTCCACACCCTGTATGTACATGGCTATTCTCTCAAGGCCGTACGTGATCTCTACAGATATCTCATCTAGATCTAAGCCTCCTGCCTGCTGAAAGTAGGTGAACTGGGTTATCTCCATACCATCCAACCACACCTCCCAACCAAGACCCCAGGCGCCCAAGGTAGGAGATTCCCAATCATCTTCTACAAACCTCACATCGTGATCCTCGGGGGGAAGGCCCAGCGCTCTGAGACTCTCCAGGTACATCTCCTGAGGATCCTCCGGAGCAGGCTTGAGGATCACCTGAAACTGAAAGTAATGTTGGAGTCTGTTGGGATTCTCTCCATAGCGCCCGTCCTTTGGCCTTCTGGAGGGTTCCACGTAAGCTACGTACCACCTCCCCTTTCCCAGAACTTTCAGAAAAGTGGCGGGATTCATGGTACCAGCCCCCACCTCTATGTCGTAGGGTTGCCACACGGCACACCCTTTATCGGCCCAGAACCTCTGAAGAGTCTGAATAATGTCCTGAAAGTAAAAAGGACCACTCTCCATGCTAACTATTTTAGTAGAAAGTGTTTTGGATCCGAAAGAGAATAAAAGATCTATTAGTCTATTAATCTATGAATATCTTTAATTAAAAACTCTTGACAAGGAAACACAGATGATTTATATCATTAATGTAGCGCATAAAAGAAGGAGGTGGAAAGATGGCACACGAGGGGACTCACGCCGCACACCACGAAACCAGCCCGTGGGGTCTACCCACGGGGTTAGTGCCGTTGTTTCTTTCGTTAGCCGCCGTTGCTTACTTCGGTTGGCATCAGCCTCTTCTGGCCCTCGTATTGGGAGGAGTAGGTCTGGTGCTCTTTGTGTTGGGTGTAACGGGGTGGGCAGCGGAGTATTTCTCAAGGGGTAAGGATGAGGGGCTTGGTTTTCAAGGAATCATCTGGTTTGTCTTTGCGGAGGTAGTCATATTCGGTTCGGTGATAGCGGGTTTTTGGACAGCGCGGGTGACGCACGCCACCGAGTGGGTAACCAAGTGGATTCCCGAGGGAGGAATGAATCTATCTCTCGTGGCTCTTCTCACTGTAATACTCTGGATATCCAGTTACACCATATGGAGAGCTGAGAAATCTCTCGAGCATGGAGATGTAAACGGCTACAGGTTGTGGCTGATAGCTACTATGGTGCTCGGTAGCTTGTTCATACTGCTTCACGCTTTAGAATGGAACCATCTGTGGCAAAAGGGCTTTACCATAAGTGCCAACATGTATGGAACCGGTTTTTACACCCTTACTGGGATACACGCTTCTCACGTACTGGTGGGGATAGGTATGCAACTCATCCTTCTCCTAAACAGTTCTAGAGCCTTGGGCAAGATAACGCCCATAAGAGCAGCTAGCTATTACTGGCATTTCGTGGATCTGGCGTGGCTCTTAGTGGCTGGGACCGCCTACATAGTAGGATCTTACGGTAGGTTCTAGCCATGGGCCTTCTGGCTGTACTTGTACTTCTCTGGGGCTTGGCCTACGCCGTTCCACTGCCGAAGGAACCTGTTAGCTTCTTCGATGCTTCCGTTCTGAAGATAGAGGAAGAGAAGTATTTGGGCACCTCGGTACCTGACGTCACCTTCGTGGACCAAAGTGGTACATCCCATCGTCTGAGGGAGTTCCTTAACGGAAGGCCGTTAGCCCTCATACTGGCTTACTTCTCTTGTGACGCAGCGTGCCCATTAGTAGTGAAGCACGCCGTAGAGGCTTCCAGAGGTCTGGAGGGACGCTTTAGGGGTCTTGTCCTCTCCTTTGACCCTCAGGATACTCCACAGGATATAGGTAGGTTCAAGGAAAGGCTTCATCTTCCGGACACGCCCTCTTGGCACTTCGGGGTGATGAGGGAGGAAGATATAAAACGGTTAACGACAGCTTTGGGATACAAGTACTTTTATTCAAGGAAGGACAGGGTTTTCGTACATCCCAACGTGGTGGTGTTTCTAGACGCACGTGGCAGGGTAGTGAGGTACCTGTACGGCATAACCCCTAGGGAGCGTGACTTCAGACTGGCTGTAGCAGAGGCCTCTCTCGGTAAGGTAAGTCCTAACAGTTTGGTGGATCTGGCCTTTTTGGCATGTTACAGGTACAACCCCAGGGAAGGTCGGTACAGCCTGAATCCCGTGGTGGTTTTAGGGACCGCCGGCCTTGTTCTTGGTGGTGTCACCTTTGTTTACGCCGTGATAAGACGTAAAAGGGAGGTACAAAGATGATGAGGTACATGCTGTTACCATTGATTTTACCTCTGACCCATGTGCTGGCCAGTGAGCCCCTCGCTTATCCAAGGGTTTACTGGGAAAACTCTGTAAAGGTGTGGCTTGTGGTAGCTATAGCCATATACATACTGGTGGCTATCCCCTCCATCTACTTCGCCATCAAGTACCGCTACAGACCAGGACAGCACGAGGAGGGAGAACACATTGAAGGGAACACCGCTCTTGAGATAGTGTGGACAGTAATCCCTACAATAATTGTCCTGTTTTTGGGTACTTACTCCTTTGCCAACTTTGTTAAGCAGAGGAATGCTCCGGAAGGAGCTATGGAACTTAAAGTTACCGCCTTCATGTGGGGTTGGGAGGTGGAGTACCCCAACGGTAAAAAGATCTTCGCCTTTTTTAATCCCGATGGATTCACCGCACCAGAGGATCAGAAGGTCTACATACCTGCCGGCAAACCTGTGAAGGTGTACCTCACATCCAGGGATGTCATCCACTCCTTCTTTGTGCATCCTGCCAGGATAACGGAGGACGCTGTACCTGGAAGGATAACCCACACATGGTTCCAGATCAACAAACCAGGCGAGTACTTTGTGTTCTGCAGAGAGTACTGTGGTACGTGGCACTCCCACATGTTTGCTATCCTTAAGGTGGTTCCCGAAGGAGAATTTAACAGATGGCTTGGAGTAACAACACAATAAAAGGAGGTGTAACCATGGCTGTAGCACACACACCATCTGTACCTTGGTTTGGGGCCACTCTAAAAGAGTGGCTGTTTACCACAGATCACAAGAAAGTTGGTATGCTGTACCTCGTTACGTCTCTTCTCTACTTTATAGTAGCCGGCATATTTGGTTTGATTATAAGGTACGAGCAGTCGGCACCGGGTATCCAGCTGCCTTCCCTCTTTGGTCAGACCGGTGCAGATCTGTATAACTACATACTCACTGGTCACGGTGCCGTCATACTTCTGTGGTGGGCCGTTAACGTATGGGTAGGAGGTTTTGCCAACATTCTGGTACCCCTCATGATAGGAGCTAAGGACGTAGCTTTCCCGAGACTGAACGCTTTCGGTTATTGGTCCTTCTTTGGTGCAAGCGTTCTCGTACTGTTAACCCTCTTACCCAACAACTGGATCAAGATGCTGTGGACAGGGTACCCACCTTACTCCCTTAACGAAAATGCAGGTTCCACTATACTTTACGTTACTATAGTCCTCCTGTACGGCATATCCTCCACCGCAGGTTCGGTGAACATGGTGACCACCATAGTGAGCCTCAGGGCAAAGGGGTTAGGGTGGACCAAACTGAACCTCTTCGTTCACTCCATAATGGCTGCTAGTCTCATCAATCTGTTTGGTGTACCGGCTCTCATGGGTGCTGTTCTCTTACTCTTCACCGACAAGTATCTTGGTACCAACTTCTATAACCCTATGCTGGGTGGTGATCCGTTACTTTACCAGAACTTACTATGGTTCTACTCACACCCAGTGGTTTACATAATGATCCTGCCAGCTTTTGGCGTGTTCTCGGAAGTGATATCCACCATGTCCCGTAAACCTATCTTCGGTTACATATCTATGATGTTGGCGATATATGCCATAGCGGTGGTGGGATTCTTCACGTGGATACACCATATGTTTGTGTCGGGTGTACCTGACTGGATAAGGGTCCTCTTCTCATACACTACGCTGTTTGTGGCTGTACCTACGGGTATCAAAATCTTCAACTGGGTTGCCACCCTCCACAGAGGTGCTATAAGGTACAACACTCCCATGTTGTTCACATTAGGGGGAATACTCATGTTCCTGATAGGAGGCCTTACGGGTATACCCAACGCCATGGTGTCCATAGATCTCGGTATATCAGATTCACTGTTCGTGGTGGGACACTTCCATTACGTTCTTGGAATGGCACTTACCTTTGGAGCCTTCAGCGGTATGTATTACTGGTATCCCAAAATCATAGGGAGGATGTACTCGGAAACCTTAGGGAAACTTAGCTTCTGGCTCATGCTGATAGGGGCCAACATCTTCTACTTCTTCCAGATGTACATGGGAATGGCTGAAGGCATGCCTAGGAGATATCCTGACTATCCTCCCATACCAGAATGGATCACCCTTATGCAGATACAGACGGTAGGAGCTGTTATCCTCTCAGTAGGCATACTTCTCTCTCTGATAAACTGGATAAAGAGTCTCAGAGGTCCAAAGGCGGAGGACAATCCGTGGAAATCACCCTCTCTCGAGTGGACCATGACAGATACACCGGTAGGACCCCATAACTTTAAGAAATATCCTATAGAGGTGCCTGAGGACTGGCATCCCTACGCTTATTACAAGGGTTACCATGTGCACGTGTGACCGTCTTGGGTGCACCTCGTGCTGTGCCTTCCCCCTGCGGGGGGCCTTTTTGTTTAGTGAACGTGCCAGGTGTATGGTGGCAAGATTTTATCATGATGCACTTTGATGATTTGCGTATAAGAGGTGCTTTGAGGAAACACGGCTTCTTTGTCCTGAAAGAACCTGTACAGGAGTTTTATAAAAGTATGTTTCGCTTTACGGGTATAGGTTTGGGAGGAATACTCCATATGGCGGGGAAAAGTGCCGGCTTAAAGGCTGGCAGACTCATTCTTGAACTTACGGAGGGTAAAGTAGATAGAAGTAATCTGAGGGATGTTTTGGAAGTATTCCTTGTGGAAACAGGTACGATAGAAAGCATAGTAGAGTGGGAAATGGGGGAAGATTCTATACTGCTGAGCGTAAAGGGAAGTGTATTTGCAGAGGGTATGGAGAGTAAGAAACCAGTTTGCATACCGTTACAAGGAGGGTTCGCGGGTGTTCTAGAAGTACTCTTAGGAGGTCGTTGGGAAGGTAAGGAGATAGAGTGTAAAGCCTGTGGAGGAGAAGTATGTAAGTTTGAACTTAGGAAGGTTCCATCATGATGCACTTTGATGATGAGAGCAGGAAAAGGGTACGTCTGATAGGCCTGATAGTAGCCGGTGTTGTTTTAGCGAGCTTCATGACGGGTCTCATGGGTATGGTGCTGTCCCGAGAAAACAGAGAGTATTTCATCACAAGGTTGAAGAACATAAAGAAAGTCCCCTACTTAAGATTTGACAGGGAGAAGCGATAGCCTAACCTTATCTTTATGGAGCAGAGGGAACTGGCCCATCTTTTGGTGATACTGTCGGGTCTTCTGAGGGCTACAGGTATAGCGTTAGTCATATACTTCATATTCTCAGGAGCAAGACTAAGGTATGTGTTTCTCACCGTCATAATCACTATCGGTGGTATATTCAGTGCCGTGTTGGGATTTATTCTTGGTATACTCTCCTTCTATCACGCGCTGTTGTACGAAGTTTTTGCAGGCCTTGTTCTAATTTCTCTGGTTTACATGGCTAGGCGAGAAAAAACCGTTCTCCCGAAACCTAAGCTACCCCCTCAGGCCAGATGTGCCCTGTGTGGAGCCTACATAAAACCGCATGACAACTACAGTGCTGCCAAGTGTGGTGATACCGTACTTTTCTTTGAATCACCAGAACATCTCATAAGATTCCTGGAGGACTTTGACACCTACGTTAAAGCAAAGGAACTAAACCTTAAAGAGCCCTCCCACATATTCGTGCGTTCTGAGGGTGCTTGGAGAAGGTGGAAATAGGATTTTAGTATATTCTTATCTTAAACCAAAGAAATGAGAATATTTTACGCTTGATAATATCTTGACAATGAGTATAAGCACAGCTTATATTTTCATTATGAAAACTTATGGAGGTGGTGCCATGCAGGAGAAGGAACCTTTCTTCCCACGAGGGGCCGTTGCCTTCATGGTGTTCATGCTGGCCTTCTACGCTCTGGTATGGGGTAGTGTTTATCTGACGCTGCTTTCAAGGAGGTGATGCCATGGATAGGGCGGAGCGTACCGCACTATTTACTGCAGTAACCTTTCTGGGTATTTTCTTCGGTCTGTTAGTGTACGCCGCTAAAGGTATGAACGTAGACGTACCTACGTGTATCACCGATGTGAAACCCTTTACCGAAGGTAAGGTAATTCAACACGCTCCCAACAGGTACGAGATCCACTATCTGGCACGCATGTGGTACTTTGAACCAAGTGATGTGGAGATACCAGCAGGTTCAACGGTGGACATATACCTCACCAGCGCCGATGTGATTCACGGCTTTCATATAGACGGGACCAACGTGAACCTTATGGCCATACCCGGTACCGTGGCATACGCTCGTGTTAAGTTTGACAAGCCGGGTGTTTACCATATAGTGTGCCACGAGTACTGTGGCATAGGCCACCAGGACATGGCCACCAAGATAGTAGTCAAGTAAGGAGGGAAAGCCATGCGTGTAGACAGCAGCATAAGAACCGTTATAGTGGGTGAGATAGTCTTTGCTATAGTGCTCCTTATCTTTGGTATCTACCACGGCCTTATGCAGGTCCTTTACAGGGCCGGTGTCATCAAAAGCATGTCCTTCTTAGGCATAGAGTACTATCAGGGTCTTACCCTTCACGGTGTTATAAACGTTATAGTCTTTACCACTATAGTGATCGTAGCCCTCGGTAACGCTGTCTTCCTGTACTACCTTCAAAAACCCCTCAGGCCAGCCGTCCAGTGGACCAGTTTCATCATGATGGTGGTAGGTACCCTGATGGCGGCGTGGGCCATGTTTACTGGTAAAGCCAACGTTCTCTACACTTTCTATCCTCCTCTGGTAGCTCACTGGACCTTCTACGTAGGTGCAGCTCTATTACTGGTAGGTTCTGTTATACCTCTCTTCTTTGACTGGCTTCCTAACTATGTATCCTGGAGAAGGGAGAACCCTGACAAAAAGGTTCCGCTGGCTGTTTATGGCATGTTGATAAACCACATCATGTGGGTCATAATGTTGGTACCCGTCGTTATAGAGGTTCTGTTTCAACTACTCCCTCTCTCCTTGGGTCTGGTACAAGAGGTAAACCCTTCCTTGGCAAGAACCTTATTCTGGGCCTTTGGACACCCTGTGGTTTACTTCTGGCTCTTACCTGCCTATGTGATGCTCTACACTGTTCTTCCCAAAGTAGTAACCGGTGATGGTAAACTTTACTCAGATGGTGCAGCCAGATTGGTGTTTATCCTCTTTCTTATATTCTCCTTCCCTGTAGGTCTTCACCACCAGTTTACTGAACCCGGTATTACCAATAACTACAAGCTTATCCATTCCCTTTTCACCTTCGGTGTTGCGGTACCTAGTATGCTGACGGCCTTCACGGTAGCAGCATCCTTGGAGTACTCTATAAAGTCCAAGTACCCTGAATTGAAGAACAGCCTCTTCTACTGGTGGACTAAGATACCCTACATAAGCCTGGAAGGAGACAAGTGGCTCGTATCTTACTTTATGGCAGGACTCTTCCTGTTCTTTGTGGGAGGTGTGACGGGCATAATAAACGCATCCTATAACATGAACCTGGTGGTACATAACACTTCCTTCGTGCCCGGACACTTCCACACCACGGTGGGTGGTTTGGTGACCCTTGTGTTCTTGGGTATGTCTCTCTACCTCGTTTCTAAACTAACAGGTAAAGACATAAAGTTTAAGGGGCTGGCTGTTATAGCTCCCTGGTTATGGTGGCAAGGTATGTTGATATTTGAGTACGCCATGTCGGTGGCAGGTATTCACGGTTTCCCCAGAAGAACCAACACTGGTCTCACTTACCTTAATCCAGACTCTCCTCTGTACAGACCTGAGTGGGTAGGGTATGCGGAGCTTTCCGTCTTCGCGGGCGTGTTGATAGTCATCGGTTTTGTTCTGTGGGCCATCTCCTTCTTCGGTACTCTCCTGTCCTCTCCCGTGAGAGAACCTGTGCTGGAGCTTCCTTCTGCCGAAGCTTACCACGATGAGAAGATGCCTGCCCTTCAGAAACTGACGCCTTGGGTGGTGTTCTCCAGTCTCCTGTTCCTCGTATCCTATATTCCACCCCTTTACGATGTCACCAAGAGGGGCGTCTTCTTCGATTCTCCCGGATACAACGATAAGAGCCCTGTACCTATCACAAAGCCCCCAGCATCCAGTAAGTCAGAATGAAACGTCCCCTCGTGTGCCTTTTCTTGCTTTTGGTGGGGCTTATGCCCCACTTCTTTTCTTATTCACAGGAAGGTTCAACGGGTATACCTCCCGATGAGTCCCGTGTGCTGGGAAAACCTTTACCTGACATCACCCTGATAGACTCTTATGGAAATACCTTTCACCTTTACTCTCTTAAGGGAAAACCCATTATTTTAAGTCCCATCTATACTAAGTGTCAGTCCGCATGTCCCCTTATAACGGACTCCCTTAAGAAAGTAATACCAAAGCTGGGTGTACCCGGTAGAGACTTCTGGGTTCTCTCCTTCAGTTTTGACCCTTCCGATACTGTGGAGGATCTTAAGAGGTTCCAGATGGAACACCAACTGGACGGTGTAGGGTGGAAGGTGGTAAAACCTGTCAGTAGAGAGGAGCTTTTTCGCTTTCTAGACGCTATAGACTTTAGGTTTATGACAACCGATAATGGTAGAGACTTTGTACATCCTAATCTGGTGCTGATAGTATCTCCCGATATGAGAGCTCTTAAGTTCGCCTACGGCGTGGTTTTTAAGGAGGAGGACCTGAAACCTGAACCCAAAGGTCCTACGTATCTGTTTTTCTTTGCCCTCGCTGGCTTTATAGCCAGCGGCCTTTATCTGACGATTTTCTTAGCCAAAAGGAGACCATCAAGGAGGTAAAATAGGTGGTTTTCTGGCGTGCTCGGGTATGGGACCTGTTAAGCTTTTCAGAAAGGCCACTATGTCCCTCACCTGTTGCTCCGAAAGGTCTATACCCAACTGAACCTTGCCCATTATCCATACAGCTTTTTCCAGACTGTCCACAGATCCGTCGTGAAAGTAAGGAGGGGTCATGGCTACGTTTCTCAGTGGTGGTACTTTAAAGACGTACTTATCCTCCTCCTTTTTGGTGACAGCGTACCTTCCTTCGTCAATTTCCTTGCTTCCTGTGTACTTCCAATAAGGTTCTACTATTCCAAACTTCTGGTACATGTTCCCACCCACTAGGGCACCGTTGTGGCAAGCTACACAACCTACCTGTATGAAGGTTCTAAGTCCCCTCTTTTCCTCTGCGGTGAGAGCTTTTGTATCACCTTTGAGGAATTTATCAAAGCGGGAAGGTGTTACCAATGTTCTCTCAAAAGCACCGATGGCCTTGGCTATGTTCTCGGCTCTTATAGGGTTTGGATCTTCAGGAAAGGCCCTCTTGAAGAGCTCCCTGTATTCCTTAATCTTAGTTCTTCTACATGTTCGTAAGACGGATTGCCGAAGGCGGGAGGACCTATCAAGGATTGCTTAGCCTGATCCTCCACATCCTTTCTATTTCCTATCCAGTGCTGAACAAATTGTCCGGCTGCGTTGAGAACCGTGGGGGCATGTCTCGGTTGGATCTCTATGGCACCCATCTGCTTGGGAGCCGGTGAGGCGTAGTAGTACTCTATGGCGTGGCATGTGGCACAGCTTATCATGTCGTTCACCGAAAGTCTTCTCTCAAAGAAAAGCATCTTTCCCAGCTCCACTTTCTGGGGAGTGATGGGGTTGTCGGGAGAGGAGAAGTTGGTTGGTAAAGGTGAAAAGTACTTACGTGCTTCTTTTAAAAGCTCCGCATCTGATGAATCCGCCGATAAGGAAGGTGCTATAGCCACCAGCGTAGAAAGGACAGCCAGCACTCTCTTCTTAAGCATGATTCAACTTATTTACCCAAACTGTGCAAAGTTACACAGTTGGGTGCCGGGCTATTTGTAACGCGCCCTTTGAGGGTGTCCAGAGACCCGGCAGGCGCCATTTGGACACCCATCATTCTTTATCACCTCCTCCCTTTGAGGGTAAAATCTAGAACTCAGAGAATCTTTGTGAATGTGTGGCAGGTCATATCGCTGAACAGATAGGTCCCTCTTCTCCCCCGTACCCTGCCGGCCGGTTTGTTAACGTCGTAAAGGTCCTTCCTTATCACATGTTGTTTTTCCTCCCCTTTTACCAGAAACACTACAAGGCATGAGGATCTAAGGTACTCCTCTGTAAGGCTTATACGGGTGATTCCGTCTGGTGCTTTGGTAACACATACCTTCTCTGTCACTGCATGACAGTGGGTGGCAGGAAAGATGGAGGCTGTATGTCCGTCTACCCCTACCCCCAGTAAAGCCATGTCTAAAGAAGGGGGTAAGAGGTACGAGTAAAGCTTGGCAGACTCTGTGGGAGGCAGAGAGGTGTCCACCGGGAAAAGGCGTGCTTTGTATCCTAGGTTTTCTCTTATGTTACGGTAGTTACTGGCGGTGGAGGTAATGTCCACGTAACGCTCGTCACTAAGATAAAAGAAAATCCTATCCCACGCTAAGGGTTGTGTAGAGAGAAGTCTGTAAAACTGCATAGGTGTTTTCCCTCCCGCGATGGCTACGTGAAAGCTACCCTTCTTCTGGAGAAATTTATCACATACCCTTCTAAAAAACCTCAGTAAGCCTCTTTCCACTTCAGAGATACCACTCTCTCTGTTCATTTTTTAAAAACTCCAGTGCAAAGTGGGGAAGTTCAACACCCTGAGGATAAGGTAAAGGTGGAGATGTGTCCTGTAGGAGGGGTTCCACCTTCTGCCAGAGAGCTTCCACCTCGTCATCTCTTATGAAGAGGCTTTGATCTCCCTCCATAATGTCTTCTAGAAGAGTTTCGTAGGGTGAGGTATCAACTCCCTGCGTTGTACTGTGTTCTATCGTGGTTTCTATCGGGCAAGCCATGAAGTTCCAGTTGGGGGGCCTGAGTTCGATACTTATCTTTATCTTACTTTCCGGGCTTACTTGGAACACCACGCGGTTTTGCCGGGGCATACAGTCAAGAAGGGCCATGAAACCCTTAGGTATCTTCCTGAAAACTACCGTTATTTGAGTGAGTCTTCTGGCAAGTTTCTTACCTGTCATGAGATAGAAGGGAACATCCTGCCAGCGGAGGTTATCCACGTAAGCCTTAGCCAGTACAAAGGTTTCCGTGCGGGAACCTTTCACCGGATAGCCTATATACTGACCTTTCACAAAGGAGACAAAGGACAGGTTTTTCAAAAGCTTCACTTTTTCGTCCCTTATGGCCTCCTGTTCCATGCAACAGGGCGGTTCCATGGCGGTGAAGGTGAGTATCTGGAGCAGATGGTTCTGTAACATGTCCCTTACAGCACCCACCGAGTCGTAGTAACCCTCCCTCCCTTCTACCCCTGTATCCTCTAAAGCCAGTATCTGTACGTTATCCACAAAGTTCCTGTTCCACACACCTTCAAAAAGTATGTTGGAGAACCTTAGGGAGAATATGTTCTGCACCGTGTCCTTACCAAGAAAGTGATCTATACGGAATATCTCCTCCTCCACAAAGTACCTCTTCAACAGACTGTTGAGCTTACGGGCAGAGGTCAGGTCGTAACCGAAGGGTTTTTCTATAACTATGCTCCTTGGGTTGGTAAAGTTTCTAAGGATTATACCCAGATTCCTCACCGCATCTTCAAAGAGAGAGGGAGGTAAGGCCAAATAGAAGATCAGTTTCTTACCTTTCAGAGAACTGAGTTCCTTTGCGAGAAGTTGGTAACTTTCCTTACTCCTCACGTCAAAGGGCATAAACTTACAAAGAGCTTTTGCAGAGGAGCTAAAAGAACAGGCCACCTTCTCCCAGTCTTCCCTGCTGGATCTGGCAAGGGAATAAACGGCCTTTATCTTCTTACCCTTCTCTATGAGCCGGGCAAGGGCTGGCAGAAGCTTCTTTCTGGCAAGATCACCGGTACCACCCAGTATGAAAAAAACCGTATCGTCAGCCATCTCTTCTCTTGGGAGTGTGCCTACCGAACTGATACCGAAGAGCTGCCAAAAGCCTATCTCTGAAGGAGTTGTTTTGTCTGGATCTGAAACGCATAAAGAGAGCAAGGGCTATGGCGGGTGCAGGCAGACCTCTTTGTATGGCTTCTAAGATGGTCCACCTGCCTTCACCCGTATCCTCCACGTAAGGCTGTATGTCTTCAAGCTCCCCCTCTTCTTGGAAAACCTTCTGGGTAAGCTCCATCAGCCATGACCTTATGACACTACCTTCGTTATAAAGACGCGCCACCTTTGCCAGATCGTACCTAAAGGGACTTTCTTTCAAAAGCTCAAACCCTTCTCCTATTGCTTCCATCATAGCGTACTCTATACCGTTGTGTACCATCTTGGCATAATGCCCCGCTCCCGAAGGACCAAGGTAAGCGTATCCCTTTCCTCTGTAAGCGAGGTCTCTGAAAACCTCCTCCGCCCATAGGAAGGCATCCTCTTCTCCTCCCACCATGAGACAGTACCCTTCCTCTTCTCCGTAAACACCTCCACTTACCCCTACATCCAAAAAGTACACACCCTTCTCCTTCAACCTGTGGTGACGTGCCTGCGACGAAAGATAGTGGGAGTTTCCACCGTCCACCACCACATCCCCCTCCGAAAGGAGGGGTAGTAAATGTTCCAGCACGTCATCTACTACGGTGTGAGGTACCATTATCCACAGTAGCTTTCTCTCGGTGCCAAAAAATTGATGGATCTCGTGGTAGTTGTCTAAAAGGGTTATGTAAGTACCCACAGAATTTCTCGCGGATGGGTCTGGATCGTATCCGCCCACGGTGTGACCTGCAGCTGAAAGGCGCCTTGCTATTCCCCTCCCCATTCTTCCGAGACCTATAACCACCAGTTTCATAGACCAAAATTATAAGGAAGAGGAGCTAAAGAATCTACCTGGGCCTCACCTGAGGGCGATCTCTACTTCAAAGGTGGCCTGACCGGTGTTGTCGGTAGCTTTCAGCTTTTTTATACTGAAACCTGAGTCTTCTAAAAAGTAAACCAGTTTGGGTATCTCGGAACCGGGTACATCTCTCAGCTTAACTTCGTAGCCCATCTCGGTGGTCTTTATGGAAACCACTTGCAGAGGAAACTGTTGCAGCTTCTGTTGAAGGAAACTTTCCGAAAGTTCCTGTTTTCTACCCAGTTTGGCTGACTGTAAGAGCAGAAGGAACTCTTTGTAGCGGAGGTACTCTTGGTAAAAGGCTTCCTTCTCCTTCTGGATGTGAAGAAAGAAAGAGAAACTGAGCCCTGCAACCCCTGCCCAGAAAGCGATGTGGAGAGCTCTTCTGCTCATGCTTTTATTTTAAAATGTTCTCATGCGAGCCATTATTTCCGTTTACCACAAGGAAGGTGTAGAAGAGTTGGCTTCTGTTCTGGTAAACTTGGGTTATGAGATAGTTTCTTCGGGTGGCACAGCCCAGTACCTCAGGGAGAGAAGAATACCTGTCACAGAAGTTTTTGAGATCACCGGCTTTCCAGAGATTCTCGGTGGAAGAGTAAAGACTCTTCATCCTGCAATCCATGGGGGTATACTCCTGAGGGACTGGAAGGAGGAAGACGTTAAGGAAGCAAAATCTCTGGGGATAAAACCGATTCAGGTGGTGGTGGTGAACCTCTATCCCTTTGAGGAGAAGGTAAAAGAGAACCTGGAGGAAGAAGATCTTATAGAGTTCATCGACATAGGTGGTCCTACTCTTCTGAGAGCAGCTGCCAAAAACTTCAGGAGAGTGGTGGTGGTGTGTGATCCCAAAGACTACAGTTGGGTAGCCAGTAAGCTGAAGGAAGGAGGTTTATCCTTAGAAGATAGGAGATGGCTTGCTTTAAAAGCCTTTCACTACACCGCTTATTACGATGGTGTTATATCTCAGAAACTGGCCGACATGTGGGGTGTGGAAGAGCCCTTTGAGGTGTCTGCTTTTCCTTTACGAATTGTGGGAAGGCTCAGGTACGGAGAGAACCCTCACCAAAGAGGGTATCTTGCCGAAAACCCTTTGGAGGATCTTGGGATAGTAAGGGCAAGGGTGTTACAGGGTAAGGAGATGTCCTTCAACAACTACCTGGATGCAGATAGTGCTTTTAGGCTCGTGTCGGAATTTACCAAGCCTGCGTGTGTTATTGTCAAACATACCAATCCGTGCGGTGTGGCTGTAGGAAACGATCTTATTTCTGCCTTTGAGAAGGCGCTGTCTACAGATCCCCAGTCTGCTTTCGGTGGTATCGTGGCCTTCAACGACACGGTTAAAGAGAAGTTAGCGGAGGTCTTGGTGGAGCGTTTCTTTGAGGTGATAGTAGCTCCGGAATTTGACGATGCTGCCATCAGAGTTCTGGCCCGTAAGAAGAACTTAAGGGTTGTTCAGGCTCTCGGTTTTGGCTCATGGTGGGACATAAAGAAGATAAGCGGTGGTTTCCTCCTTCAGGAGGAAGACAGGACAGATTATCAGGACTGGCAGGTGGTCACCACCCGTAAACC
This sequence comes from Thermocrinis albus DSM 14484, assembly GCF_000025605.1. NCBI lineage: Bacteria > Pseudomonadati > Aquificota > Aquificia > Aquificales > Aquificaceae > Thermocrinis > Thermocrinis albus. The sequence continues at coordinate 1,472,700 of NC_013894.1, forward strand.
CTCCTACAGGGAAGAAGAAGATCTGAAGTTTGCCTTCAAGATATGCAAGTACATAAAGTCCAACGCTGTGGTTATAGCCAAAGACGGCATGACGTTAGGTATAGGCTCAGGGAATGTTTCGCGTGTTGACAGCGTGAGATGTGCTATAGAAAGAGCCTTACGCTACGGGTTTGATCTGAAAGGGGCTGTGCTGGCTTCAGAAGCTTTTCTACCCTTCCGTGATAACGTGGACATAGCGGCACAGGTAGGTATAATCGCCATAGTACAGCCCGGTGGTTCTGTGAGGGATAGAGAGGTCATTGAGGCATGTGAGGAGAAAGGAATAAGTATGGTCTTTACCAAGACACGCCACTTTAGACATTAACTATAGAGTGCCACAGAATTATACCGTCGTGATAACCGAGAAGGTCCTCACAGGCTCTCTCCGGGTGGGGCATAAGGCCAAAGACGTTGCCCTCTCTGTTACATACACCGGCTATGTTACCCACCGATCCGTTGGGGTTGGCTTCCTCCGTTACGTTACCGTCTGCATCACAGTAACGCAGGATTATCTGTCCGTTCTCCTCCATCCGTCGCAGTTCATCTTCCGGAACATAGTATCTACCTTCACCGTGAGCTATGGGTAGGCGTATCACTTCACCTTTTTCGTAGCTTCTTGTAAAGGGTATACTGTTGTTTTCTACCCTCAGATAGACATCCTTACACACGAACCTGAGATGGGCGTTCTTTAGAAGAGCTCCCGGTAGGAGGTGCAACTCTGTGAGAATCTGAAAGCCGTTGCATATTCCCAGTACGAGGCCACCCCTGTGGGCAAAATCCACCACCGCATGAGCTAAGGGTGTTCTGCTGGCTAAGGCTCCAGCTCTTAGATAATCGCCAAAGGAGAAGCCACCCGGTAGCACCACACAGTCCAAGCCGTCTATCCTTCGTGTCTCGTGATCCAGAAACACCACCTCTTGGTTGAGAAGGTCCCTTATGACGTAGTAAGTGTCATAATCGCAGTTGGATCCCGGAAAGACGCACACGCCGAACTTCATTCTATAATGTACTCCTCCACAAGGGGGTTTATTAAGAATCCTTCCACCAACTTCTTGATATCGGTCCCTTCCTCCACCTCCAGCTCCACCACTTTACCTACCTTGACGTCCTTTACGGTAAAACCGTTGTCGGTGAGCATCTCCTTGACAGCTCTGCCTTCGGGATCCAGAAGACCGCGCTTAGGCATTATGAGAACTCTCACTTTCATGAAGAATAGATTATACAACAACCTCTACCACTCTTCCCGCAGGTAGTTCCACAGATCTCTCTATCTCCAAGTAGTTCTCAGTAAGGAGCTTTCCCTCACCCAAAACGGTAGCCCTCAGCTTCTTACCTTCACATCTCTTCCTAAAGCTTTCCCTCTTTCTTGTGTCTAACTCTTTTAGGATCTCCACGCGCCTATCTTTGACGGAGGAAGGAACTTTGCCCTCCATCCGGGAAGCTTTCGTGAAGGGTCTGTCTGAATAAGGGAAGATATGCATGTAAGCTATGGGTAAACTTTCTAAGAAACGGTAAGTCTCCTCAAAGTCCTCCTCTGTCTCTGTGGGGAAGCCTACTATGACGTCGGTACCTATGGCAGAGAGAGGTCTCTTTTCCACCAACTTTTCTACCAGTCTTCTGTACTCATCGGGTGTGTAACCTCTTTCCATCAGCTGCAGTATCCTAAGAGAACCGCTCTGAAGGGGAAGGTGAAAGTGAGGAGCTATCTTCTCCTCTTCTGTAATGATGGTTAGAAGTTCCTCTTCCAGCTCTGCAGGATGCAAAGATGATAGCCTTATGAGCTTGATACCTTCTATCTTTACCATCTCCTTAAGAAGCTTTCCCAAAGTGGTGCCCATATCCCAACCGTACTGGGAAAGCTGGGTTCCCGTTATAACCACCTCTTCAAAACCCTTCTGCGCCAGAAGATGTATCTCCTCCAGAACCTTCTGAGGTGGTACACTCCTCACCTTTCCTCTCGCGTAGGGTATAACACAGAAGCTACAGAACTTGTTACACCCTTCCTGAATCTTCACAAAAGGTCTGGATCTTTCGTAGAAGGTCACCAAATGAAAACTCTCCAAAGTGCTCTGCCGGAAGATGTTCTCCACCGCTACCCTCTGACCCTTTCCCTGAAGATACTCCTCTACCAGATCCACCAAGCGAGTTTTGTGGGTGTTTCCTACCACCAGATCCACCTCTTCCATGGTAGACAGCTCGTGGGGTTTTATCTGGGCGTAACAGCCGGTTACCACTACCACCGCGTTGGGATTGTTACGCTTTATACGGCGTATGGCTTGACGGGAGGATCTTTCCGCCTCCTTTGTAACGCCGCAGGTGTTTACCACGTATATGTCGGCATCGTCGCCCAAGATGTATCCCTTCTCTATAAACTTCTGGAGGATGAACTGTCCGTCAAAGAAATTGCTCCTACACCCTAAGTTTACTACCCTGACCTTCATCCTACCAGGTACATGGTTTCGGCTTCCACGCTTTTCTTTCCATCATCCAGTATCATGTCTCTGTAGGATTTGCCTGCAGGTACCATAGGAAGCACGTTCTCCTCTCTGTCTACGTGAAAGTCCATTATGACAGGTCTGTCATCTATCCTGAGGGCTTCCTCTATTATCTCCCTCACGTCGGAGGGTTTTTCTGCCCTAAAACCTACAGCGCCGCAGGCTTCTGCCAGTTTAACAAAATCTGGTTGTACGCTGAGGTCTACCTCCGAATAACGTTTTTCGTAGAAGAGCTCCTGCCACTGACGCACCATACCCAGATAACTGTTGTTGATGATGGCCACCTTAACGGGCACCTTGTATTGCACAGCAGTTACCAGCTCCTGCATGGTCATCATAAAAGAACCATCTCCGTCTATAACAAACACCTCTTTATCGGGTCTTCCTATCTTGGCTCCTATACCTGCCGGAAACCCGAAACCCATGGTACCTAGTCCACCTGAATTGATGAACTGCCTGGGATAGGAGTAACGGTAGAACATGGCAGCCCACATCTGGTGTTGTCCTACGCCGGTGCATATGATAGCGTCCCCTCTGGTGGCTTCGTATATCTGTTCTATAACGAACTGGGGTTTTATCACTTTGTCGGATTTTTTGTAGGTGAGGGGATGAAGTTTTTTCCACTTTTCTATCTGTTCCAGCCACTTTTGTCTTTCCTCAGGGAAGAGAATTCTGGCTCCTTCTTTTCTGAGATCTTCCAGTATCTTCCTGAGGACCACCTTTACGTCTCCTACTATGGGAACATCCACCACTATGTTCTTGGATATGGAAGCTGGATCTATGTCTATGTGTATGATCTTGGCTCTCGGTGCGAACTCCTCCACTTTACCGGTGACCCTGTCATCGAAACGTGCTCCCACCGCTATGAGAAGATCACAGTGGTAAACAGCCATGTTGGCGTAGTAAGTACCGTGCATACCCAGCATATGGAGCGCCAAGGGGTGGTTTTCTGGGAAGGCACCTTTACCCATGTTGGTGGTGGTAACGGGGATCTTCATCATCTCCGCAAGTTCCACCAACTCCTTTTGGGCTTCCGATTGAACCGCACCACCACCCACGTAAAGGACGGGCCTTTTGGCCTCCATAATGAGTTTTACAGCTTTCTTGATCTGTTGTGGGTTTCCTTCCACGTGAGGTTTGTAACCGGGAAGAGACTCTTTTACTTCTTCCAGTGTGGGTATTCCCACATCCGAAAGCTTTTGTGTTATGTCTTTGGGAATATCCACCAAAACAGGTCCAGGTCTTCCCGTACGGGCGATGTAAAAGGCTTGTCTCAGTATGAGGGGAAGATCCTCTATCCTTTTGACCAGAAAGTTGTGTTTAGTGATGGGACGGGTTATACCCACTATATCTACTTCCTGAAAGGCATCGTTACCTATCAGGTGAGTGGGTACCTGGCCAGTTATAAACACCACCGGTACCGAGTCCATGTAGGCGTCCGCTATGGCTGTAACTAAGTTTGTGGCTCCGGGACCAGATGTGGCCATAGCTACGCCTACCTTACCCGTTGCTTTGGCATAACCTTCTGCCATATGGCCAGCTCCCTGCTCATGTCTTGCCAGTATATGTCTTATTCCCCCATCTCTGTAAAGGGCGTCGTATACCTCCATAATGGCACCACCAGGATGGCCGAAGATCACTTCCACACCTTCCTCTTTGAGGACTTCTATAACTATATCTGCACCCTTACGTGTCATCCTTTACCTCCGTGAGCAACAGATAGTGATAGTTAAATATAATTATTTCTTCCTAAATGGGATAGGTTTTGTATACATCGTGGCTTTCGGACAGGTGGAGAAAAGATTGCTGCTGGCTGTAGCTAGCAGTATAAAAAGAAACTTTTCCGTGGATGTGCGTCACTCTTCTGTCGTCACCCTTCCACCTGTGAAGTACTCCCTCCACAGAGAAGAGTGCCCCGTAAGTTTATTCCTGGACTATATGGAAGGTCTTCATTTTCCCAACATGCTTCGGATAGTGGGTCTTGTAGATGTGTGCCTGAGGGATGAAGAGAGAACCATTTGGGGTAAAGGAGTAACGGGGGGAAGGTCAGTGGTGGTTAGTGTTCCCCTTCTCAAAACTTACGACGAGAAGGTTTTCTTTGAAAGAGTTTGTAAAGAAAGTGTGCGTCAGCTGGGCATGTCTTTCGGACTGCCTCCCTGTGAGAAAAAGAACTGTGTTATGTACGTACCTTCATCCCTGCAGGAGCTGGATCAACAAGGGACAGACCTCTGCCCTCTGTGTAAGGAAAGATGGGTTAACTGAGAAAACTGCAGGGAATGCCATTTTCTTTTGCACGATCCCGGAGAGAGGAGATAAGCTCTTCGTAAGTTCCCCCATCGTCAGGATAAGACACCACCACGTACCTTCCCTCCTCACCCATGAAACTCCGTACACCTTCCATAAGTTGTTGTGCCCCTCCTTTATCAGTACCTGGCAGAAAAGCCAGCATAATGTCTCCTTCCACAAAGATGACATCGGAGGACCTCATGGTGGAGGCCACCACGTGAGCGTACTCCTCCTTCATATAGGGAAGCTTTGCCAACACAAGGGAGAAACTTTCCACAAGGGGAGTCCTCTCCCTGATACCCAGCGCCCACCTTATCCTATTGAGTTCACCTATCTCGTGTTCTACGAGGAGCCTCACACACGCCAGATTTCCCACCCTCGCCATGTAAGGTATTATAAATCACCTTTTCCTTCTAACGAACTCCCGTACATCTTCCACGCTGAAGGTGTTAAGGACTAAATGAGGGACCGCCCAACCTCTCCTAGCCAACCCAACACCCAACTTGAGATACCTAAGGTGGGATGGAGCGTGTGCATCTGTAACCACCGCCACCATGGTACCCACCTCCATACACTTCCTTACAGCCTCCGGTGGTAGGTCCATCCGAAAGGTGTTGATTTCCAGAGCTGTGCCTGTCTCTTTGGCCATACTTATTACCTTATCCAGTTGTATAGGATAGCCTTCCCTACTGCCGTAAGATCTACCTGTAGGATGTCCTATGAGGTTCACATAAGGGTTTTCCATAGCTTTAAGGATCCTGTAGGTGTTATCCTGATTCAAGCGTGAGTGTATGGAGGCCACCACGAAGTCAAACTCCTGTAGGAACTCGTTGGGTAGATCCAGACTTCCGTCAGGTAGTATGTCTACCTCACATCCTCTGAGGATGTAAAAACCTTTAGGATTGTAGTAGGTGTTGAGTCTTTCTATCAACTTCCACTGCATACGGAACCGTTCCATATCCAGACCCTTTGCCACCCTCGCGGAAGGAGAGTGATCCCCTACCACTATGTACTGAAGCCCCAAACGGTATGCGGTTTCTGCCATCTCCTCCAAGCTTCCCATACCGTCACTCCAGTTGGTGTGCAGATGGAAGTCCCCTTTTATCTGTTCCCACTCTACCAGCTTTGGGAGTTTCCCCTCAAGGGCCAGTTCTATCTCTCCTGTGTTTTCTCTTATCTCAGGTGGTGGTGTTTGCATACCCACCAAACTGTAAACCTCTTCCTCTGTTCTACCTCCCAGCCACTCTTCTGTGTCTGCTCTAAAGACACCGTACTCGCTTAACTTTAATCCTCTAGCTTTAGCTATATCCCTTACCCTTACGTTGTGTTCTTTAGAACCTGTGAAGTACTGAAGAGCGGATCCCCACTGGTGAGGTTCTACGGTACGCATATCTACCTGCCTTCCGTTTTCTAAAAGTATGCTGGATTTGGTCTCTCCCTTCCCCAGTATCTCCTTCACTCCCTGAAAGGTCACAAAGTGATTGTGGATCTTACTCCACACCTCTTTTGGCGCTGCTACCAGAAGATCTATATCTCCCACCGTCTCCTTTCTTCTGCGGAGGCTTCCTGCCAACTCTATGTTGGTGTAAAGATCCTCTATCTTCTGCATGTGAAGGAGAATATCCTCTCCCAGCTGATAAGCTTCTATAAGACTCATACGTTCTTTTGCTCTCTCGTAAAGCTCCAGACCTCTCATTATGTTCTGTAGTTTTTTCTCTCCCATTCCCGGTAAACTGGCTAAAACACCACTCCTGACAGCCCTTACGAAGTCATCTTTACTTCTTATACCCAGCTTGTCGTAAGCCAGCTTGAGAGTTTTTGGGCCTATACCCGGCACATCTAGAAGTTCCAACAGGTCTTCGGGAACCTTCTCTTTGAGCTCCTCGTACTTGGAAATCTTGCCAGTTCTCAGATACTCCAGTATTTTTTCTACACTGGACGGACCTATACCAGGTATGTGGTATATCTTTCCTGTCTTGACCAGCTCTTCCACATCCGTACCTAACTCTGAGAGGATGTTGGCCACTCTCCTGTAGGTGTTTATACGGTAGGGATTGTCACCGAGAAACTCGAGGATATCGGCCATCCTCTCAAAGATGCGAGCTATCTCTTTGTTTTTGGACATCCTTAAAAGATGGCCCAGGGCGGACTTGAACCGCCGACACCCCGGTTTTCAGCCGGGTGCTCTACCAACTGAGCTACCGGGCCTTGGATTGAGATAATATTAACACCAACCTCCGAAAGGTGTCAAGATCTCCTCCAGAAGGTGAACCACTTTTTAAACTCCAGTAAAAAGAAAACACCTGACGGAACTAAGAGAGAGTAAAGGAGAATCTGTGGGGTTACTACCATCTGAATATAATATTTTATTTAATGCTTAAGAAAGGTGACATCATTAAAGGACCTTTCTGGAGTGAACCTATTAAAGTTATAGAAGTTAGAGAGAAAGGAGATCATGTTAATATCAAAGGATTCAAAGTTAATTCAAAACAGTATATAGATGATCTACTTACGAAAGACCAATTAGATCAGTTAGAAATATTAGCCTCAGAAAGAGACTTTTCCGCGGATCCTGAAAATGTCTTTTTAGCTTTAGAAGCTGTACGTTTTAAACATGCATCTCTTTTTGATCCCTTCTTGGCTATGAATGTTTCCAGAATAGACCCCCTTCCTTTTCAGATAGAGGCGGTCTATGGTTATGTTTTAAAACAACCACGCATCAGGTTTCTTATCGCAGATGACCCCGGGGCAGGAAAAACTATAATGGCTGGGCTAATACTTAAAGAACTCAAATTAAGAAATCTGGTAAAGAAGGTTTTGATTATTGTGCCGGGACATTTGAAAGATCAGTGGAAAAGGGAGTTAAAGGAAAAGTTTAACGAAACTCTCGTAGAAATTAACAGAGAGACCCTTGAGTCCCACTATGGAGAAAATCCGTGGGAAAGATATGACCAAGTAATAACCTCTATGGATTTTGCAAAGCAGGAAGATATAGTGCAGGGTCTGAATTACGTACATTGGGATTTAGTGATAGTTGATGAGGCTCACAAACTATCTGCGTATAACTACGGTGGTAAGATATCAAAGACGCAGCGTTACAAGTTAGGGGAAGTTATCTCTAAAAACTCAACACACTTGCTATTTCTAACAGCTACACCTCACAGAGGAGATCCGGAAAACTTTAGGTTATTTTTGGACCTTTTAGTGCCCGGATTCTTTGCTACGCAAGAGATGGTGGAAGAATCCATTAAGAACAAAGATAATCCTCTTTTCATAAGGAGGCTGAAGGAAGACCTTAGGGATTTTGAAGGAAAACCCATCTTCCCTGGGAGAAGGTCCACTACCATAAAGTTCCGGCTTTCTGATCCCGAAAAAGAACTATACAACGAGGTATCGCGTTATGTGAGAGAGCAGTACGGTAAGGCTTTAAAGGATGAAAATAACAGGAACGTAGCTTTTGCCCTCGCAATACTGCAGAGAAGGATGGCGTCCAGCACTTACGCACTGTTAAGGTCGTTGGAAAGAAGGAAGAATAAACTGGAAAAACTCCTCAAAGGAGAGGAGAAGCGGAGAGGGATATCTGCTATTGATTACTACGAAGTAGATGATCTTGAAGAAGGCGAAAGATGGAAAAGAGAAGAGGAGTGGGAGTCTGTTACGCTGGCAAGAGATGTAAATGAGTTAAAAGCGGAGATAAATAAACTTGGTGAGCTTATTCAAAAGGCAGAAAAGATAGTAAAAAGTGAAAAGGAGGTAAAACTCAGTGAGCTAAAAACCGCTATTGAGAAAGGCTTTGAGGAGATCAGAAAAATGGGGGGAAATCCAAAGATACTTATATTTACGGAATCAAGGGATACTCTAGAGTATCTGGTGAAAAAAATAAGTGGTTGGGGATACACAGTCAACTACATACACGGTGATATGACGATTGATGAAAGGATAAAAGAAGAAAAGAGGTTTAGAGATGAAACTCAGATAATGGTGGCCACAGAGGCAGCAGGAGAAGGAATTAACCTGCAGTTCTGTCATATCATGATAAATTACGACATTCCCTGGAATCCAAACCGCCTTGAGCAGAGGATGGGAAGGATACACCGATACGGTCAGCAGAAAGATGTGCACATATTTAACCTTGTTGCAGAAGATACAATAGAGGGGCAAGTCTTAGTAAAACTTTTTGAAAAACTTGAGGAGATAAAAGAAAAACTCGGAAGTGACAAAGTTTTTGATATTATAGGTGATGTTTTCAAAGATAAGAACCTTTATGAACTCATAATTGAGGCTATAACCAACACAAGAACTATGGAAGATATTCTCAAAGAACTGGACATTAAAATAGATGAAGAGTATATAAAGAAAATAAAGGAAGCCTTGGGTGAATCTCTGGCCACCAAACATATTGATTACACCAGGATAAGAGAAACTGCAGAGAGAGCAAGAGAGTTCAGACTTATACCGGAATATGTGAGAGCCTTCTTTGAAAAAGCTTTCCAGAAAGCGGGTGGTAAGTATACAAAAAAGAAGGGAGATTTCATATCCATAGATTCCATACCTTACGAGATAAGAAGTATTGCTGAAACTCCGGAGATTAAAAACGCGTATGGGCAGATAATGAAATCATACCGTAAGGTTACCTTTGATAAAGATCTGGCCTTTAAAAACCCTGACGCAGAATTTATAACCTTTGGCCATCCTCTCTTTGAGGCGGTCCTTAAATGGGTTTCTGAAAAATTTCGTGACGAGTTAAGGAAAGGAGCTGTGTTTAAAGACCCTTCAGGTAAGTTAAATGGTTATATATGGTTCTACACAGGTGAGGTAAAAGATGGTAAAGGTGAGGTAGCAGGGAGAAAGATAATAGCTATATACGATGACGGAAACACTCTAAGAGAGATAAATCCATCCGTCTTGTGGGATCTTTCTCCGTATACCGGAAACTTTGAGAGCGAACCTTTTGATTCAGAAAAAAGAGAGGAAGAAGTAAAAGACTTCGTCATAGAAGTTCTGGAAAACTACAAGAAGGAGATTCAAGAAGAACGAAATAGGCAAGCACAGATAAAAAGAAAATACGGGCTGAATTCCCTTGATTACCTTATATCACAGCTTGATACTGAGCTGACGGAACTTTACGAAAGATCTGGAAGGGGTGAAAAGGTAGATTTAGCCATTCGTAATAAAGAGGATACCAAAAAAAGATACGAAGAAGCTAAGAGAAACCTTGAGGAAGAGATAAAAAGAGAGCAGAGTCTGTCTATAACCATGCCTGAGCTTCTCAGTGTTGTGAGGATAATCCCGGAAAAAGGACAAATGGTGGAAAGTGAGGAGATAGAGAGGATAGGTATGCAGGTAGCTATGGATTACGAAAGAAAAAACGGCAGAAATCCGGAGGATGTGTCTAAGGATAACAGAGGCTATGACATACTGTCCACAGATGACAAAGGAGAGGTGAGGTATATAGAGGTCAAAGCAAGAGCCCAGATGGGAGAGATAGTTCTAACACGCAACGAGTGGTTTAAGGCATCCCAGCTTAAAGATAAATATTGGCTTTACATAGTGGTGAATGCGGCCACAAAACCGCAGCTCTACATAATAAACAACCCCGCGCAAAAACTACAGCCGGAGGAGAAGGTGGAGGTAGTAAGGTATGTGGTGCCGCCAGACGAGTGGTTAAGTAAAAAACAGGAGGTGTGGAAAGAATGACCCATAAGAAGAGCTTTATAGAAAGCTCCTTTCCTGTTAAAGAAGTGAGCGAGATAGCTTCAAAGGAAAAGAACATAAGGCACGGCCATATCTCCACCCTCCATATATGGTGGGCAAGAAGACCTCTGGCAGCCTCAAGAGCCACTATCTATGCTTCTCTCATACCAGAGGACGAGGTGAAATGGAACAGTATAAGAAAATTCATTATTGAGCTTTCAAAATGGGAAAACTCTCTTAGTCTCAAAGTGATACAAAAGGCAAGAGAAGACATTTTAAAGGCAAATGGGGGAAAGGTTTTAAGGATGCTTGACCCTTTTTCGGGAGGTGGCTCCATACCCTTAGAGGCTCTAAGGCTGGGACTTGAAGTTCACGCCATGGATTACAACCCTGTGGCTACTATTATCTTAAAATGCACTCTTGAGTATCCACAGCGATACGCAAAACCGGGAGAAACCAAGGTGGAAGTTAACAATTTTGGAAAAAGCGAGAAAGTCAAAAGAAAAACAGACAATTTACTTCTGGAAGATGTAAAAAGGTGGGGAAACTGGGTCCTTGAGGAGGCGAAAAAAGAGATAGGCAGGTTTTATCCCGAAGATCCCGACGGATCCATTCCCGTAGGCTACATCTGGGCAAGAACTATACCGTGTCAAAATCCCTCTTGCGGTGCAGAGATTCCTCTGATGCGCCAGTTCTGGCTGGCAAAGAAAGAAAATAAAAAAGTATCTCTCTATCCTTATGTGGAAGGAAAGGAAGTAAAGTTCAAGATAGTGGGAACAGGTTATGAACCTATGCCAAATAACTTTAACCCAGAGGACGGAACAGTAAGAAGAGCTGTGGCTGTATGTCCGGTGTGCAGATCTGCCGTTGATGACAAAACAGTGAGGAAACTCTTTCAAAACGGAAAAGCAGGACAGAGAATGGTGGCTGTTGTCCTTCAGCATCCCAAAAAGAGCGGTAAGATATACCGCCTTGCTACAGAAAAAGATATAGAGGTTTTCAGAGAGGCAGAGAAGTATATGGAAGAGAAAAGACAAAAACTGATGGAAGAATGGGGAATTGATCCAGTGCCGGATGAGGAAACACCAGAGGGTAAGGGAAAAGGTGCTGAAAGGGCTTTTTCTGTTAGAAATTTTGGGTTAAATACTTATGGAGACCTTTTCAACGCTCGCCAAAAACTGGCTCTCATTACCTTTACAGAAAAAGTAAGGTTAGCTTACCAGAAAATGCTTGAGGAAGGATACGATAAAGAGTATGCAAAGGCAGTGGTGAGTTATTTGGCTTTGGGAGTAAATAGAATGGCTGATTACATGAGTAATCTTTGTGTACATGATAACACTCAAGAAAGAACCGTCCATGTGTTTGGGAGACAAGCCTTACCAATGGTTTGGGATTACTCAGAGCTAAATCCACTCAGTGAAGCTGTTGGCTCTTGGGAGAGTATGCTTGTAAGAAGGATCTTACTAACCCTCTCCCATCTCTCCCAGATCCCTCCAGTATACATACAGGAAAACGGAACTTCTAAACAGATAATTCCCGCTGTTCGGCAGGGTTCTGCCACTGAACTACCTTATCCTGACAACTACTTTGATGCTGTATTTACTGATCCACCATACTACGATAACGTCCCTTATTCTTATCTTTCTGACTTTTTCTATGTATGGTTAAAGAGAAGTATCGGAGATCTTTATCCTGAACTTTTTATAACTCCTCTTACTCCCAAATCAAAGGAGATAGTTGCCTATTCTCATCTTCCGGGTGGTTATGAAGCTGGTAAACAGTTTTTTGAAAACATGCTTAAGAAAGCCTTTAAGGAGATATCAAGGGTTCTAAAGCCAGAGGGTATAGCCGTTATAGTATATACTCACAAGTCCACTTCCGGATGGGAGACTCTCATAAACTCTCTTCTTGACTCTGATCTTGTAATAACCGCCTCCTGGCCCATAGATACAGAGATGAAATCCCGGCTTAGAGCAAAGGAGTCTGCTGCTCTTGCTTCTTCTATATATCTCGTGTGCAGAAAGATGAAAAGAGAAGAGACAGGGTGGCTTAAGGAAGTTGAGGAAGAACTTGAAAAGCATCTTTATAAAAAGCTTGAAGATCTGTGGAATGAAGGTGTAAGTGGTGCTGACTTTTTCGTTGCGGGTATAGGTGCCTCCATTGAGATCTTCGGGAAATACAAAAGGATTATGGACTATTCTGGTAATGAGGTGGATGTGAGTAAGCTTCTTGAGATTGTGCGGGAGTTGGTTACCGATTATGCGGTGAAGCAGGTTCTTCATAACGGTATTACTGGTTATCTTTCTCCTCTTACGAAGTTTTACCTGCTTTACAGGTGGGCTTATGGTGAGTCTAAGGTTCATTTTGATGAGGCAAGAAAACTGGCGCATAGCGTAGGTGTAAACCTTGAAAAGGAATGGAACAGGGGTTTTATTAGGAAAGAAGGAGAAAATATTGCGGTGCTGGGTCCTCAGGACAGAAGTATAAAGACTCTTGAAAAATCTGAAGAACTTATAGATGTTTTACATTTTGTGCTTCTTCTATGGAAAGCAGGAGCAAAGGAGGAGATGAAGAAAGTGCTTAAGGAAACTGGTTATGGTGAGAAGGAGTATTTTTACAGGGTGGCTCAGGCTATATCAGAAACACTCCCCAACGACAGTAAAGAGAAGAAACTTCTTGACGGATTCCTGAGCGATAGGGATAGGTTGATGGAAGAGATAAAAAAGCAGCAGAGAGGGTTATATGGATGAGTCCGGTAGTTAATGTAAAATAAATTCTGATGGGGGTGGTATGAATGAAGCCGTTCGTTCAAATAGCACAGCCTCATAGGGACATAGTTGAAGGAAAACTTACAATGGATGTTTTCGCGGCTGATTTGTGGGAGGTAGTGAAAGGAACAGCGAAGCAGGATTACCAGGACCCCCATTTGTTTTTCTCAAAAACATACATGACAAATGGTTTAAAAAATATACTTGATATAGCAAAAGAACGGCTTGAAGGTAAAAGGGGTGATGCGATAATTCAATTACAGACGCCCTTCGGTGGTGGTAAGACACACACACTCATAGCCCTGTATCATAAAGCAAGGGAATGGGGTGCCAAGGTGGCTGTCTTTGATGGCACTGCTCCAGATCCCAGAGATGTAAGACCGTGGGAGGAGATAGAGAGGCAGCTTACCGGAGAAGTTAAGCTCACAAAGGGAGATATTTCCCCTGGTAAAGAGAAACTTGCCAAGTTGCTGGAAGAAAACGCTCCCGTTCTCATACTGATGGACGAGATCCTCGCGTATGCTACGAAATCTGCCGGTGTAAAAATCGGAGACTCTGATCTTAGTGCGCAGACCCTTGCCTTTATTCAGGAACTTACGGGAGCTGTCTCATCGGTAGGAAATGCGCTTTTAGTTCTCACATTACCATCAAGTATTCTTGAACTATACGACGAAAATGCACAAAGAATACTTGAGACATTGACAAAAATAATCGGAAGAACTGCAAAAATATATGCACCTGTGGGAGACGAAGAGATAGAACACGTTGTAAGAGCCAGACTTTTTGAGAAAGTAGATGAAAGCGAAGCGAAAAAAGTCGTCAATGAGTTTGTTGAATACGCAAAAAGGGAGGGACTACTTTCAGAAGACGAGGCAGAGAATTATCGGCAAAAGTTCCTGAGGAGCTATCCCTTCAAACCTGAGGTTATTGATGTCCTTTACAAAAGATGGGGTTCTTTCCCGACATTTCAGAGGACGAGGGGAGTATTACGACTTCTTTCCCTGGTTATTTACGATCTTATGAAGGAAAATAAACCTTTCATACGCCTTGGAGACTTTAATTTAAACAACAAAGAGATAAGAAGAGAATTGATAGAACATATAGGATCTGAATGGGACAGCATCATAGCTCAGGATATAACTTCTGATGATGCAGGGGCAAAAAAAGTTGACGCTGCTATTGGGAGTGCGTATACATCTTATAAACTTGGAACAAAGGTCAGTACAACAATCTTTATGATGTCGTTTTCAGGCAGAGGGGAAAGAGGAACTAGCATAAGGGAAATTAAACACAGCGTTGCACTTCCTGAACTACCAAGTAGCGTAATTGATACTACGATAAACCACCTCAAAGAAAAACTGTATTATCTTTCAGATGATGGTCTTTTCTTCACTAATCAGGCAAATCTGAATAAGATCATCGTGGATAGGGAAGGAGTAATATCTGATGATGAAATTTATGAAGAAGAGAAAAATATAGTGAACAAGTACTTACCAAAATCTAGCCCGGTATTTAAATGGTATATCAATCCTCAATTTTCAAGAGACGTTCCTGATAGCCCCGAACTTAAGCTTATTATTCTGGACAGGAGCAAACCGGAGGATGAATTTCTTGAAAAATGTGGAGAGCTCCCTCGGGTCTATAAAAACACCTTGATATTCCTCTGCATAGATGAGAACCAAAAGAGTAGTTTTCATTCGTATTTGAGAAAAATGCTTGCTTTGAGATCTATTGAAAATGATAAAAGCCTCAATCTAAGTGAAGCTCAAAGAAAAGAGGTAAAAAGCAAACTTAAAGATTACGAGCAGAGAGAATACGAGGAGTTAAGGAAACTTTATCGCAGGGTATTTGTTCCCGCAAAAGATGGATTCAAAGAAGTAAAGGATAATGGGGGTATGGGTTTGCCCACCGTTGGGAAAAACTCACTTGATGGGGAAGTATACAGCTATTTGAAGGGTAAAGGTGAGGTCCTTGAACAAATCATCCCGGAACTTATAGCGGAAAGATACCTCAAAGAGAAGGATTATGTAGAAATAAAAAATCTTTACGAGTCCTTTCTCAGAACTCCTGGCGAGATAAGGCCTGCATCAAAGGATGTTTTCTTAAGAAGCATAGAAGAAGGAGTAAAAAAGGGTTTATTTGGCTTTGGATATATCGTCAATGGTCAAATAGAATGTAAATACATAAAAGAGACACCGTCTGTTAATCTAACAGATGAAGAGGTGATTATAAAACCAGATCTATGTGAAAAAACGCCAAAGGAGATAACACAAAATGAAAACAAAGCAGTAATAAAAGCACCATCAAGCTCACTATACGAAAAACAGACAACATTAGAACGAGAAGAACCAGCCGACAAAAACACCTTTTCCGAAATAACTCTGGAGCTTGTTGTTCCTGTTGGACAAATTTCTACTATTGCGAAGATCATTAATTACTTGAAAGATAAGTTTCAAAAGAATAATGTTGAGGTGACTCTGCATGCAAGTGATGGGAAGATAACTAAAGAAGATTACGAAGATAAAGTGATAGAAGCGTTAAAACAGGCAGGGATTAAAATCATAAGAGAAAATTTGAGTTAGAAAGCTGGATAGGTCCTCTTTTGAATAATTCCTTTTACCATCCTCTGGAATCTACACAGGCAAAGAATGCAACTCCAGATTAACAGGGACTACGTGAGGCTTCAACTCAAAAGGGCAAAACAGCTAAGTGGAGTTTTAAGCAAGACTCTTGCCTGTTAGCACAAACCCGATAGATTTTTTTTTAGTAAGAGAAGAAGGAGGTATTTCAGGAGTGGCCAGATTAAAGTTAGAATTTTCAACAAATTGCAAAACACGTGGTCTTGCAATTGCAGACACTCACCTAGGATATCTTCCAGAACTTCCCAGTCCCACATAGATCTAGAATTTTAAACCGCTTTTTAGACACTTAGAGACTCTTGCCTGTTAGCACAAATTCGATAAAATTATATACAAAGGCTGGGAGCCCCAGCTTGAGCGAGCCATAACAGGCAAGTTCCAAAGACTCTAAGCGAGCTCCAAGGGGGCTCCCGCCCTCCCTATGCTTTACGTCTTCCGGAGCTTCTCTTTTATGAGCTTAAGGTCGTTACGAGTCTCTAGTCTTTTCAAAATCCAGTTCCTTTCCGCATTCTTCTGCTCCGAATTGCCCCTTCAAGGAAGAAACCTGATTCTGTAGCCTTTCCACCTTCCTCTGAAGGGTTTTTATTTGCTCCTTCTGGTTGTGTATGCGGGAAGTCAAGTCCCTAACGGTCCTTTCCCTTTCTCCTTCTCTACAGGGGTTAAAATTTTACTTTATGGAATGCTTTGATGGCTTTGACGAAAAAGAGTGGCTTAAGAAACAGTTGGAGGAGATCTTCAAACCGCCCACCGATGACTGGGACAAATTGAGAGCGTGGGTTTACAGGTTTGGAGATGAGTGGGATATTTTCCTTATTGAACTGACAATACCTGAGTTTTGAGTTATAGAAAAACTTGCGGGCTAAAACAGGTAGGGAAGTAGCTCCACATCTTTGATGCGGGGTAGTTCACTTTCTGTCTTGCAATTAATTGCAACTAATATTGACAAGGAAATAAATATTGAGTAATATTAGTGCCATGAGGGTTTTGAAGCTGGGATTACTGATATCCTGTGCTTTTTTGCCAACCTCCTGCTTTTTAGTGGCGGAGACGGCTCAAAGAAGCATAGATGCAGGGAGACTGACTATAAACCAAACACCCATGACCACAACGGGAGCTGTAGGTGGTATAGTGGCTGGTACTCTTGTTGGCATTCTGTTATCTCCAATAGCTAATGCAATTGATGAAAAAAAACATAAAAGCCTTAGCTTTCTACTGCGGGATGGAAAATCCACCTGACAAGAAAGACTACTCAGATTGTATCCAATGGGGAAAAGTTCATTTTCAGAGGGCAAAAACATTTGAAAACATTCTTCACAATGGAAAATGCCATAACAAGTTTTTAGGCTTGTCCCAAGGTTTTATAAAATGCTGGGACGAGGCTTTTGATTATGCAAGGACGATAAACAGTGATATAAAAGAGGCTGTCTATAGGGCTAAATTTGAAGATACATATGCACATTGTATGCCTATGAGGATAGAGAGCATGAACCAAGAGGAGCTGTATCAGAAACATACAGAGTGCAAAAAGAAGGCTGAAAAGGTAGCAACTGAATTTGTCAATGACATAAAACCTAAGATAGAGCAGTATTTAGCCAAGAAGCAGGGAGGATGAGAATGAAACAATTGAACATAGATGTGAAGAAAAAAAGCATCTTTAGAAGCATAACTGCAGTTGTAGTAATAGGGCTTAGTATGTTTATTGCTGGCATAACCCCCAACACTGCTACTATATTAGGATTTGTGGTAGCATTTGTGTGGGCAATTATCTATGCCGATACAGACCCTTCTCCCGGTCTATACAAGAACGGAAAGTATCTGGGAAAAATCTACAAAGCCTTTATCAAAGTGGGAGATAACGTAGCATTGGGGAAAAAGCGAGATACAGAAACAATAGGTTATCTAAAAATCCTGAAAGATGGGAAAGAGGTTGCAAAACTTTACTTGACCGCTGAAGGCTTTATGGAGCTAAAACCAGACAAGATCTGGGAGGTCTTTCCAGAGATAAAGGGCAAAGTAGAAAGATTTGAAAGGCTGTTTAAGGTGGGAGATTACACCTTAGAATACAGATTCTTCCAAGGAATTGCTAATGCAAGCTATGTATATGAAGATGATGATGATGCTAGAAAGAAAAGGTTACACCCTATCTATGATATCTACGCATCAAACATACACCACCGCGACGATTAAAGAACCTTCCACACGGCATCTCTAT
The DNA here is from genome assembly GCF_000025605.1 of Thermocrinis albus DSM 14484. Taxonomy (NCBI): domain Bacteria; kingdom Pseudomonadati; phylum Aquificota; class Aquificia; order Aquificales; family Aquificaceae; genus Thermocrinis; species Thermocrinis albus. The sequence continues at coordinate 1,490,833 of NC_013894.1, forward strand.
CCACTACGACCTCTGCAATGGGATATCCCACTATCATCCCACTCTCAAGTTTCGTGTATGTGAATAGTTTGATGAGAGGTTTTCAGGCGGGCGGGCATGGACAAAAAAGGGGCTATACCTATTCAAAAATTGGAACGAGTGGGACAAACCTTAGAGCTATAAGGCTTTGATGACTGTTTAGTCCTTCTGTGAGCAGAAAGATGCCAAAAACCAATATAGAGAAATGTGTTTTTTCTCCTCGTTATTATAGTTCCAGTAAAATGTGGACACTTTTAAACTAAGTTAATAAGTTAATAAAACACTAAAGCATTAAGTTGATAAGCTGTTTTCCCATTAGCTCCTTTACCGTTAATAAAGGACACAGAGCCTGTTAATATAATTGCACTTATGTTAACAAAACCTCCCTCTCTCCGTTGACATAAATTGCCATGAGTGTTATCATTGCTATCATGTGTGTCAAACTATTGAAGGAGGAGTATCATGGACTACGTCAAAATGAAAGCAAGTGAGTATGCAACTTTGACAGGTCTGTCCCTCAACACGGTGAAGAACAGGATAAGGGCGGGTGTTCTGAAAGGAGAAAAGGCAGAGGATGGTCTGTGGTACGTCTATGTGCCAGGGGATGAGTACCAACATCTTTTGAAGAGGGAGGAAGACGTAAAGGAGGTTCAGGAGAGGATAAAGGAGAGTATGGAAAAACTACGGTCACACCTGGAAGGTAACCTGATAGCCACTTATATGGAGCTACTGCTTCAGAAGGAGAAACAAAAGGACGAACTGTTGCACGAACTGGCTAGTCTATATGCCCTTCTGGCTATAAGGGAGAAGGAGATAGAGATCCTCAACGAGTCCATACAGAGGATGAAGAAAGAACTGTCTGAGTTGGAAGATCTCCGTAAGAGTCTTAGAGAGAAGGAGAAGGAGCTGGCAAAACTGGAACGTGATCTTAAGAGCGCAGAGCTGGAATGTCAGAAAAAACTGTTGGAAAAGGAAAAGGAGCTTATGGAAAAAGAAACCCAGCTTAAACTGTTGCGTGGAGAAATAGACAGGTAAAATTACATAACTATGGGTATCCTTGAGCTGTGGAGGAGGAGCTTGGAAAGATCTCGAAGTGAGAGAACGGTAATCACCTACAGTAAGTGTCTGGAGCTGTTCGCTCGTAACACAGGTTTAACGGAAGATGAGCTCCTCAACACAGAACCTGTACATCTTTATCAACACATAGACTCTTCTTCCTTGTCTCCTGCCTCCGTACTTACTCATCTTTCTGCCCTTAAACACTTCTTTAAGTTTGCTGTCAGGAGAGGCTATATGTCTCGAGAGGCTTACACAAAGCTGGAGGCAGCTATAGAAGAGCTAAGGGATGAGATAGGAAGGCGCAACGTAAGGAGAGCACCCAAAGCCCTCACGAGGGAGGAGCTCAGCAGGATAATGGAAAGTACCAAGAACACCGTCTACGAGAGAGTCTATACTCTCTTTCTGTACAGTGGTATAAGACTCTCCGAATATAAGCACCTTAAGAAAGATAACTTCTTTATGGACAAAAGCGGCATATACTGGTTGAGGCTTCCCGCCTATGCCACAAAGGGAAACAAGGAACGTATGGCTCCTATAATGGGTCCCACAAAAGAAGAAACTTACCAAGTGACGGAAAAACTGGCTCGCTGGCTGGAGAACTACGAGGAGAATCTGGTGGTTAATGCAGGAAGTCTACAGGTATACACTTACAGGCTTTCCCACAGACTCAACATTCCTTTTTCTCTGCACAGTTTCAGACACACCTACATAACGAACCTGATAAACAGCGGTTTCCCTGCGGAGGTGGTCAAAGAGTTTGCAGGACACTCTCATGTAAAAACCACCATAGACATATACTACCGATTCAGTCCTGAAAGGGCAAGAAAGTTAGTAGAAGAGTTTCTACGCGTATGAAATTCTTTGTGCTCACCATATTTCCTCAGATGATAGAAGATTACTGCAGGTACGGCATAGTAAGAAAGGCCATAAAGGTAGGTGCTTTGGAGGTTTTCCCGATAAATCTCAGAGACTTTGCTCCCAAGGGGCAAGTAGATGATACTCCCTACGGCGGTTTTCCGGGCATGGTGATAAAACCTGAGCCTATTTTTGAGGCACACCATTATGTTACCCAAAACTGGGGTAAGCCTTACGTCCTTTTACCACAACCGTGGGGTAAGAAAATCTCTCAGAAAGATCTTGACAGGTGGGCCAACATGGAAAACCTGATGGTTATATGCGGGCGCTACGAAGGTGTGGACGAACGTGTGACTGCATTGGTGGACGAAGAGATCTCATTGGGTGACTTTGTACTGGCGGGAGGAGAGCTAGTAGCAATGGTTATACTGGAAGGCGTGGCCAGGCTTTTACCGGGAGTACTGAACGATCCTGAGAGTTTGAGGCGGGACTCCTTCCGCAGATGGCTGGGAGCACCAGTTTATACCAGACCACCCGAGTATATGGGAATGAAGGTACCATCGGTTCTTATCTCGGGACATCACCAACTTATAGAACTCTGGGCCTTATGGCATTCTATAGAGAGGACGCTTAGGTACAGGCCTGATCTTGTGCCTTCGGATCTATCTCCCTTAGAAAAGGACATGTTGGAGAGTATACGTAAGGGCATGAGTTTTGAAGAATGGTTAAGGACCAAGAATAAGAGCCATGAGAATCCTGTGGGTTAACGGTAACCCAAACCCTCACTTTGGTGGTACCGAACTACATACTGTCAGCATGGTGAAAGAACTTAAAAATATGGGAGTTGATTTAGTCCTAGCGTGTGCTCCCGGCTCCTTTGTTGATAAACACACTCACCACGTGAAGAAATTCTACGTGAGTTTTCCTAGAAGCTTGCACATCCCCGGTATGTGGTCCCTTTATAAGGCTATGAGGGAGGTGGATCCCCACATAGTTATAGCCAATAACGGAAAGGAGTATCCGGATGTGGTTTATTTGTCAAAGCTTTTCGGTAAGAAAGTGGTACTTTTCAGACATATGGATAGGATGAAACAGATAACGGTTAGAAAACTGGTTTTTCCTTTAGTGGATCTCTTCTTAGCGGTAAGTGGACATGTCAAGGAAAACCTTCTAAAGGAGGGTGTATCTCCTGACAAAATACAAGTGATTTACAACCTGATAGATGAAGGCCGTTTTAAACCTTCTCAAAAACCTGAACACCCTATAAACATCCTCTTCGTGGGTAAGGTGGATGAAGGTAAGGGAGTGTGGGATCTTTTGAGAGCCTTTGAAAGGCTGACAAAGACAAGAGACGATGTGAGGCTGTACATAGTAGGTGATGGAAGGGAGCTTCCTAGAGTGAGAGCTTACGTGGAGGATAAGGCTATAAAGGACAGAGTTCATATGGTGGGTTATACAGACAAGGTAGAAGAGTATTATTCTTTGTCCCACATCTGTGTGGTACCTTCCCGGGAGAGGGAGGCCTTCCCTAGAGTGGCTATAGAAGCTCTGGCAAGTGGGTGCGCTTTGGTGGTTTCCCACATAGGGGGCACTAAGGAGGCGGTAAGGGAAAAAGAGAACGGTTTTGTTTTTAGGGCAGGAGACGTGGAAGATCTTTACCAAAAGCTTCTTTTGAGTATAGAAAACTGGAGGGTATTTACCCAAAACTCTTTAGAACTCTACAGAAAGAACTTTAGTAAAGAGCGTACCCTCAGTAAGTTCCTGTCTGTTCTTGAAGACCTCCTCAAACGTTAAAACGGAAATACATTATGTCTCCATCTTGCACCACATAATCCTTACCCTCTAACCTTACAAGGCCTTTTTCCTTAGCCTTACTGAGAGAACCCACCTTTATGTAATCTTCGTAGCTGATCACTTCCGCCGCTATAAAACCCCTTTCCATGTCTGAGTGGATCTTTCCAGCTGCCTGAGGTGCCTTTGTGCCTTTCAGTACCGTCCAAGCTCGCGTTTCCTTTTCACCGGCAGTAAAGAAGGTGATAAGACCTAACGTCCTGTACGCTTCCCTCACCAACCTGTTAAGACCAGGCTCATCAAAACCATAGACCCTAAGGAGTTCTTCCTTCTCTTCCGGAGCAAGCTCCACTAACTCCGCTTCCAGCTTAGCACACACCATCACAACAGGAGCACCCTCTCCCTTGGCGTACTCTTCAAGCTCCTTCACCCACCTGTTTCCCTCAGGTAGATCACTCTCTCCCACATTGGCCACATAAAGAACTGGCTTTGTGGTAAGAAGAAACAGGGTCTTCTGAGCATAGTGCCATGTCTCTTCAGAAAGATGGGACCTGTATCTTCTGAGAGGTTCCAGATTTTCCAGAATCTTTTTGATATCTTCTAACATACCCAGTTCTTGCAGTGCTTGCTTATCCCCCAAACGCGCCATCTTTTGGACTTTCTCAAGTCTTTTCTCCACTGTTTGGAGATCTTTGGCTATGAGTTCAATATCAATGATCTGAGCATCCCTCACAGGGTTTACATCACCTTCCACATGCACCACACTGGGATCCTCAAAACAGCGTAGTACCTGTACTATAGCATCAACCTCACGTATGTGGGCCAAAAACTGATTACCAAGACCTTCTCCTTTGCTGGCGTTACGCACAAGACCGGCAATATCCACAAATTCCACGAAGGTGGGCGTTATCTTCCTTGAGTTTTCCCTACGTGCTATCTCGTAGAGGCGTGGATCAGGAACCTCTACAAGTCCCACGTTAGGTTCTATGGTGCAGAAGGGATAATTGGCCGCTTGGGCTTTGGCTGTCTGAGTAAGGGCATTAAAGAGGGTAGACTTACCTACGTTAGGAAGTCCCACTATACCACAACTTAGGCTCATAAGCTTATTAAATATAAACCATATCCATCCTAGCTTCCAACTTTATGTTTTCAACTCCACACGGTTTAATTGTAATGGGATTGTTCTTAGTGGTTGTGGTGGAGGTGGTATAACAGCACCATCTGGAACCTTTGATACCACCTTTCTCCTCATTAGCCCATATCACAGTACCATGTGGGATATAAAGGAAAGTATGTTTACAGAGGAGAATAAAAATTAAAATTATTTTGTGGGGAGGTGTAAAATGAAGAGGTATGTAGGTTATCTTGTTTTCGGTCTAATTGTAATGGGGATCGTTCTTAGTGGTTGTGGTGGAGGCGGTGGTAGTGGCTACTATGGCGGCGGTGGTGGTGGAGGTAGTGGAGGAGGAGGTGGAGGAGGTGGAGGTGTTGTAACAGCACCATCTGGAAGCCTTGATACCACCTTCGGCACAAACGGCAAGGTAAGAACAGATATTGGAGGTCGTGAGGATGGAGCCCGTGCCCTTGCCATCCAGTCAGACGGGAAGATTGTGGTCGCAGGATTTTCAAGCGGTGATTTTGCCGTAGTGAGGTATTGCTATTAGAGACAGAATCTATAAGGGTTAATGTCAGGAATAAATAGAAGGGCAGAACTATTTTCCTGCCCTTTTGTTTTTGATATTCAATAAAGATTGAAGGAAAAGAGGTCTGTAGCAGATATCTGCAGATGGAGGGACAGATTTCTTGAGTCTGACAAGAGGGGAGCTTCTTAATGGAGGATCTAGAGATAGAGAGTCTCCACAGGATAATAGGCAAACAGGCCATAGAGATATTAAAAACCTTTCAACTCCACACGGTACATTAGAAACACTATCCTGAACTTCTCACACAGTATGCAAAACAGCGCTTTCAACTCCACACGGTACATTAGAAACTGCTGGACAAGGCACTGGCAAGGATGAGACAAAGATCTTTCAACTCCACACGGTACATTAGAAACTACTTATCAAGCGTTTCCTTGATAGCTTTTTTGACGTAGCTTTCAACTCCACACGGTACATTAGAAACTATCAATGACTTGAGGGCTGACACCACCTTCTTTTTTCTTTCAACTCCACACGGTACATTAGAAACGTGGTAGAGAAAGAGGTCTCTTTGTAGCAATTGATTGCACTTTCAACTCCACACGGTACATTAGAAACTACTTATCAAGCGTTTCCTTGATAGCTTTTTTGACGTAGCTTTCAACTCCACACGGTACATTAGAAACGGGAACGAGGGTGGAGCTTGGTAGCATAGTACAAGAGACTTTCAACTCCACACGGTACATTAGAAACCCGCCATTACCCATTTTGGGAAGTGATGGCGGAAGCAACTTTCAACTCCACACGGTACATTAGAAACGAGATAATGCAGATTGTTTTACAGTACAATGAGCAACCTTTCAACTCCACACGGTACATTAGAAACCCTTGAGGAGCTAATCAGGGAAGAGCTTGGTCCGATGGGGGTCTTTCAACTCCACACGGTACATTAGAAACTATCCCATCTCCCCAGCTATCTTTTCAAGCACAGCAAACTTTCAACTCCACACGGTACATTAGAAACCATTAGCTTTTTCATGCCTAAGTCATTAAAAGAGGAGCCTTTCAACTCCACACGGTACATTAGAAACGCCAGTATGCATATATAATGTGTAGGAAAATACCTACTTTCAACTCCACACGGTACATTAGAAACACGAGTCCACCGCCAGAGTATTAAGTACATTGTTGGGGACTTTCAACTCCACACGGTACATTAGAAACAAAGATACAAAGCCCCGCCAGTAGCTATGCAAACATACTTTCAACTCCACACGGTACATTAGAAACAGAAAATTACGGAAATGGAGAATGATCCAAAACTCATGCTTTCAACTCCACACGGTACATTAGAAACCCACACGGTACATTAGAAACGTCCGAGATCCTCTTTGAAGAAGTGTTGTATCTCCTGCGCTTTCAACTCCACACGGTACATTAGAAACAAAAAGGAAGAAGGGATAATAGTTGGTAGCGTGGACATAACTTTCAACTCCACACGGTACATTAGAAACTTGTCTCACCCCACGGAGATGTGATAGGATCAGCATCCTTTCAACTCCACACGGTACATTAGAAACTCACCAAACACCTTAATCCCAAAAGCTTCATAGAGTTTCCTTTCAACTCCACACGGTACATTAGAAACACTTAGGAGTGGCATGCCTGCCTGATAGGTCTTGCCATATTCTTTCAACTCCACACGGTACATTAGAAACGCAACGCCTTCCCGCTTTTTACAAAAGCAAAAAACCAAACTTTCAACTCCACACGGTACATTAGAAACGCTGAGGAAGCACTCGTGGATGAGGATAACAGCATAGCTTTCAACTCCACACGGTACATTAGAAACATAGTGAAAAAGAGGCTCCCTTCATTCAATCTCCACCAACGCTTTCAACTCCACACGGTACATTAGAAACTCATAAACCGCCCCAGTTTGCACTGCTATCCTCAGCTTTCAACTCCACACGGTACATTAGAAACGACCCCTCAGTTCTTGCCTCACTTCCTCAATGCTGGACTTTCAACTCCACACGGTACATTAGAAACCTTGTTATCTCATGAGTTTCCCCTATCTTCACAATGCTTTCAACTCCACACGGTACATTAGAAACATCCCTATACACCACTAACAGCTTTTGTGGTTTAGTAGAGAACTTTCAACTCCACACGGTACATTAGAAACGGGTAGTGCGGAAAGGCTTGAGAAGAAGTTTTTAAGACTTTCAACTCCACACGGTACATTAGAAACAGACAGGAGGTGAGAGAAATGAAGAAGTTCATTTTAACTTTCAACTCCACACGGTACATTAGAAACCTGAAAGGGAAGATTGACCCCCACTCCTAAGGCACTCTTTCAACTCCACACGGTACATTAGAAACTAATTCCACTATCAGAATGGTTCTTGAAGAAGTTCAACTTTCAACTCCACACGGTACATTAGAAACTGAAGGAAGAGAAGGAAGTTATACCTTCCATTTTTACTTTCAACTCCACACGGTACATTAGAAACTTGAGTAGCCCCTTTGCTTGCATACTCTCGTTAGCCTGCCCTTTCAACTCCACACGGTACATTAGAAACAAAACAAGTTCTACGAGCTTTACAGTGATGCTAAGAGCTTTCAACTCCACACGGTACATTAGAAACTTTTTCAACAAACTACTTGTATTTGTCTCAGTATCATGCTTTCAACTCCACACGGTACATTAGAAACTGAAAAGTAGTTCTGCTTTCATTACAAAAAAACTTTTAAACTTTCAACTCCACACGGTACATTAGAAACAAATCAAGTAGCAATTAAAAAAATCCAAATCCAATAAAACTTTCAACTCCACACGGTACATTAGAAACTATCGCTGAACACCTCTCCAGTTAGAGTGCATCTGAAGCTTTCAACTCCACACGGTACATTAGAAACTTCAAGTATTTACAGAGAGATGCAGGATATCTCTTAGCTTTCAACTCCACACGGTACATTAGAAACCCTTGGAGGGTCAGAAAGGTTTGATGCATAACAAGTATGCTTTCAACTCCACACGGTACATTAGAAACTCCTGTGAGGGATGTAGAGGTGGAAAGTAAAGACTTTTCAACTTTCAACTCCACACGGTACATTAGAAACAAGGGATTGAAACTGAAAAATCCGCCACCACAGAACACTTTCAACTCCACACGGTACATTAGAAACATGCTTGGAAAGGCTCTGAAAGAAGGAACTCTCACAACTTTCAACTCCACACGGTACATTAGAAACGAAGATGGGCTAAATGTTTTCGTGGATACTGCAGAAAACTTTCAACTCCACACGGTACATTAGAAACTCTGTTCCTGTCAGTCCTTCCTCTTTCTCTGATACGTCAGCTTTCAACTCCACACGGTACATTAGAAACTGTTGTAGGGGTGGCGGGTTCTGTCTGTTGTTGCGCTTTCAACTCCACACGGTACATTAGAAACCTGAATTCTGTACCTTTCCAACTTTTTTCTGTTGTTCCTTTCAACTCCACACGGTACATTAGAAACAATCTCAGTGTTTGCTGGTACATCCGCCCCGAACGGAAAACTCTTTCAACTCCACACGGTACATTAGAAACGGGCAAAGGAAGGAAGCGTAAAATAGTTAAAAAACTTCAAACTTTCAACTCCACACGGTACATTAGAAACGTGGTTGAAGTATCTGCTGGAAGAAGGGTGACGATACTGACTTTCAACTCCACACGGTACATTAGAAACCAGAGTGATGTCACACAAGATGTGAGACTTGTTGCATCCTTTCAACTCCACACGGTACATTAGAAACTGAAGCTGATGAGGAATGCATCAAAGAAAATTTCAGGACTTTCAACTCCACACGGTACATTAGAAACACTCTCTCCACCGCATCAGCACCACCTGTGTCCTCTGCTTTCAACTCCACACGGTACATTAGAAACCACGGAAAAACCGCACCGCACCGAAAAAGGTTAGGAAGCTTTCAACTCCACACGGTACATTAGAAACCATGTATCTTTTCCACCGCACAGTTTCCAGAGACTCACTTTCAACTCCACACGGTACATTAGAAACTTGCGAATTTGTCCGCTTACGCGGACCGAACCTTTAAGCTTTCAACTCCACACGGTACATTAGAAACAATGATTTTGTTTCGTTGTATACGCGTGTCTTCAATGACTTTCAACTCCACACGGTACATTAGAAACGGATACAAGGTACAAGATAGTACAGGTTGCAATAGAGCTCTTTCAACTCCACACGGTACATTAGAAACTGTAGTCTGTACTTCTTTAATAACCTGTTCTATTGATGCCTTTCAACTCCACACGGTACATTAGAAACTGTCGTCAGGTACGAAGAAACAAGTGTTATAGATGATACTTT